>JAJFFD010000223.1 GCA_021776805.1 Planctomycetota bacterium | reverse complement strand
GGCGCCCCGCATGCGGACCGAAGGGAACCACCCCGCGAATCGCTGCCGCCTGATGGGTCGCCTGCTCATCCGCGGCAGGCTCCTGATCGGTCATCAGACCCAGATCTTCATCCAAGTACCCCCGACGGCGCAGGTGCCCGGTGATCAACACCCTGGGGCTTCCTCCCCGGCGATGTGCTGGCCAAGGTCTACGCCCATGCGCACCTGGCCTTTTTGGGTTGGCCGACGATGATGGTCATGGGCACCGGCTACCGGCTGCTGCCCATGCTTTTGCCATCAGCTGTTCCCAGCGGCAGAGGCATGCTCATGAGCGCCTTGTTCCTGCAGTTGGGAAGCATGGGCTTGTTCTGCTGCCTGCTCTTGCAAAGTGTCTGGGTCCTGGCCTCCATCGCCCTGATCGGCGTCGGCATCTTCGCCTTCTTCAAGCAGGTGCGGTGGATGCTACAGCATCGCAAGCCGGCGCCGACGCAGGCCCCGCGACCGGACCTTGGCGTATGGCAGGCGATGCAGTCCATGGTCTATCTGGCTATTGCAGCGCTTCTGGGGGTGGCGCTGGTAGGCATGCCGGATGGGGAATGGAAGGCGGAGGCGCGGCTGGTGTATGGCATCCTTGGCTTGCTGGGCTTCCTGACGCAGATCATCGTCGGGGTCTCGGCAAGGTTGCTGCCTTTGTTTGCCTGGCTCTGGGGTTTTGCGGCCAACGACTACGCAGAAAAACCCATTCCGCCGCAGCAGATGGTCAGGCGCCCCTTGCAGGTGGCGGTGTTTGGCCTGTGGACCTTGGCGGTCCCGCTGATGGCCTATGCCGCCGTCAGCCAGGCACACGGGCTGTTGCGCGTAGCCGCGGGCATGCTGCTGTTGGCTGTTGTCCTGGGCGCTTGGATGAACGTGGGCATCCTGCGCCATTCCATGCCTCGCTAGTCTCCTTGTTTTTCCAGGAAGCCCAACACTTCCTTGATGCTCTGCATGTTCTGGCTGTTGTTGTTCAGCTGACCCCGCATGTTGGAGATTTCAGTACTCATTTGCCGAATGCCTTCCCTGTTGCTCGTCACCGTCTGGTTGTGGGCATCCTGCGCAGCCTTCAGCTCGGCGTTGGCGGCGGCGATGGTGGCGTCGTACTTCTGCTTCTCCACCTCCAGCTCCCCGTCCCGTTTCGCACTCAGTTCATCGGTCATCGTCTTGACCGCCGCCTGGTTCTCACCCTGCAAAGCGCTGAGCCTCTCCCGGTAGCCCGCTGTAACCTCGGCTTCCCGCTTCTTCGTGTCCTCCACCTTGCTGCTGGTCTGCTCTTCGATGGCCGCGTATTCGGCCTTCGACTTTTCCGTGGCACTGGCCTTCACCGCCGCCAGGCCGGCGGCATCCAACTTCTGCTTACGGGCATCGGCAAGGGCAGCATTGTACTCCGCCAGAACCCGACTGCGCTCGGTCTGGCGCCACTTCCCCGCCTCCGTACGTTCCGCCCGAATCGCCTTGATGTCGGCGCCGTACTGATCGTCCAACTCCTTCTTCTGCTCGTTGTAGGTCCCAAGGAATGCCGTGCGCTTGCCGTTGATTTCACCGGCCCATCTTGTCTTGATCTCCTGCACCTTTTGGCTGTTTGACTGGTACTCCGCGTTTTGCTTGTTGCGCGTATCCTGCTGCACGCGGGCCACCATCTCACTGGACATGTTGATCTTCGTTTGCCCCTCAACTGTCGCCGTCTGCAACTGCCCCGTCTTCTGCTGGATGTCGGTAGTAAGCTGATCCGACTGTTTCTGCAGCTTTTCCAGATCCGCTTTGGCAGATTGGATCAGCGAACGGAACTCCGACGAGCCCACGACCACATGGTTGGCGGCAAAGGCCTTGGCCGGCTGGCCGCCCTTGAAGAAGGGGGACTCCTCGATCTGGTAATGGGTTTCCCATTTGCCGGCGGAAAATGCGGCCACGCCGACGCCGTGCACCTCCGATTCACTGCCCTTGGCAAAGATGCGTTTCAACACGTCCTTGCCGTGCAGGGTGGCGACCTTTTGGTAGAGATCCTCGCGGGGTGCCACCTCCGCCACGAAGCGGTGTTGCGACACCGGCGAAACTTTGGAACCGCTTTCTTCGCTGGCGGTCACCTTGAAGCTTTCCAGCTGCCAACCCTCTTTCACTTCAGCGGCAAAGCCCGCCTCTATGTCCGGGCCATCGCTGCCACAGGCGACCAGGAAAAGGGGCGCAGACAAGGACAAAACAAAGGACACAAGTCTTGTTGCTTTGGGAATCATTGCCACACCTCCATGACTGCATGGCTTTGTCTGAGTTCTCTTGGATCTAGGGCTGCCCGACAAGCGACTTCCGACTCGCATAGGCATCCCATGCGGTCGCTATTGCAGCACCCGCGCCCCATCTCCACAAGCCAGCCCTAAGTCCTGAATCCACCGTGACATGCCGGGGGGATGCCGGGGAGATGCGCCGCTGCGTATGGGCCATGGCATTCTTGCACCTGACTCCCGGACTAAGAAATTCACCGGGCGGGCGGTGGTTCTAGCAGGCATGAAGACCATCATCGAGCCGTTCCGGATTCGCACCGTCGAACCCATTCGCATGACCGAGCGCCCGGAGCGGGAAGTGCTGATGAAGGAAGCTCATCACAACCTGTTCCTGTTGCAGGCCCGCGACGTGATGATCGACCTGCTCACCGACTCGGGTACCGGCGCCATGAGCACCAAGCAATGGGCCGCCATCATGACCGGCGATGAGAGCTATGCGGGGAGCGACTCCTTCCGTGAGCTGGAGACCGTGGTGCGCAAGATGACGGGTTACCAGCATGTGCTGCCGGTGCATCAGGGGCGGGCGGCGGAAAGGATCATGTTCCACATCCTGGCCAAGCCGGATTCGGCGGATAGCCGTTCCAAACGCACATTCTAGACTCCCCCGCACTTACCACCACCCCTCGCACACGCACGCCACCCCCAGAACCAGAGCGCCTAGAGCCTCCGAAACCGTCACTCGAGCAGCCTCTCCAGCTACGCGTACACAACCCAGCCCCTCTACGACTCCCGCACAAGCCCTTCGCCACACTCAGTACCCCATCTCCCCCTGCAACCTCCGCGGCGGGGCACGGACGGGCTTCTCCCATGGCAACCCCTGATGCCGAAGAATCCGTTCGATCGAGTCCCGGTCCATCACCATCGACAGGACACGCCGGCGACCGCCACAAGGACACGCGAGTACATCCTCCAGGAACACTCGCTTGATC
>JAJFFD010000222.1 GCA_021776805.1 Planctomycetota bacterium | reverse complement strand
CTGTTTTCGGGATTTGTGATCCTGGCTGCGCTCCTGCATGCGGCCTGGAAGCAGCGCCATAAGTACCTTGATCGGCCCGATTGTTTGCTATTGGCCCTCATTCCAGTCATCTACATGCCACCGATCTTGGCGCTCTCGCGGAGCTTCGATCGCTACTTGTTACCGATGCTTCCGCCGTTGATCGCAATGCTGCTATTGCTGGCCAAGGAAACACGATTCAAGCTGATGACGAGGAACATTGCGCAAGCCGCAGTGTTGGCGCTCATGGCGGTTTATTCGGTGGTTGGCAGCCGCGACTATCTGGAGCATCACCGTTGTCGATGGGCTGCCCTTGACCAATTGGTAGCGAGCGGAATCGACCCCTCCGAAATCGATGGGGGTTTCGAGTTCAATTGCCGTTACGACTTCAGGAAGGTCATCCGTGCCAAGCGGGAAGAGGATGTGGGCTATCAGTTCTTGGTCTCTCACCACCAAGAGATGGAAGGCTACCGAGTGGTGAGCCGGCATTCCTGGCGACGTCTATTCCCGCCTGGCGAGCCAATTATCACTGTCTTCGAGATCGACAAGTAGCACTCAGCCAGAGGCACTGCTCATGCGCGCGGCTGAGGCTTGATTGACTGGCAGTAGCCGATCATCTCGCCGAGAGACCAGGACATGAGAAGTATCAGCATGGCTGGAGAGGCGGAGAGGAACACGCTGATGTTTCGTTGCTTGCGGAGCTGTCGCCGGAAGTGACGAAAGAAGAGAATCACTGGAAGAAGCGTGCTCCCCGCTGCCCATATCAGGCAACGAAGCGTGGACATTTCTTGGCCGCGAGTTTGCGCGAATACTCGCCCCCAGTGCAGCCGCTCCTCGAGCAGTTCAGTCAGGGTGATTCTCTGGCGTTCCTGTCTTACCAGGGGGCGGTCTGATAGCGCGAGTTTGAAGCCCCGACGCCGCAGGTCCCAGTTGACTGCGGCCTCTTGGTAGCGCTCGCTCCACAGTTCAGCAGCGCTCTCCAACGCCTCCCGCCGGTAGCAGATGTTGATGTCACTCAAGTATTCAGGCTGGGAATCATCCAAGGGTGGCTGATAGCGACCAAAGTCGCAGAAGAAGACGGCCCAGCGCAGCGCGCCCGGGGCACCATTCTCAATCGCGCCTCCGACAGCCCCAAGGCCGGTCGAGTTTAGGAGGTCGACCATGGCCCGCGCCCAATGATGATCTGGCCGACCGCGATCCTCGAGCATGGACAAGTAGCTACCTTGGGCCGCTCGCAAACCAACAGACCGGCGTCTATCGAAGAGTGCATGCTGTTCGAAGGCATTGCGTGGTCGAGCCTCCTCCTCGTCCAATACCAAGACGGGAAACTGCACCTCGGGATAGTCACCCGCTAACTCGCCAATTTCTGGCACGCTGCGATCCCAGGGCACCAAGATCTCCATCGTTGGCGGATTGACTTGGGCAGCTAGCGCGTCAAGGCATTTACGCACTGCCGCCAAGCCTTCGACAACTGTCACTACGACCGAGAGCTCAGGCGCGGTCATCGTTCAGCTCTGGATTGCCGGGCGCCCTGCTGAACCAGTGGCGTACCGTGCCGATAGCGAAGGCCATGCCACCATAGAAGTAGTACTGGTAGTGCATTGGTATGACACGCAGGGCGAACCAGAGGCCCCGTTTGGCCCAGAAGAAGCGATACACGTGCCAATTGATCGCCAGCAGCAAGACGAATTGGGCGGCTGCAACCCAAAGCGCTCCGGTCCACCATAAAGCCGCGATGAGGGCGAGTGGAATCCCGCCGGTCAGTGCAACGCTGATGCGACTTGATTGATTGAGGTTGAGGTCGTTTGGAAAGTTCTTGGCTTTGAGGATCAGTTCGGTCCAAGGCAAGGCGCGTTGGAAAAAGTCGGTAACCAGCATCGACCGCAGAGTCCAGGCCTTGAGATGCTTGATCTGCAGATCTCTGTCCAAGAGGATCCGATACCCGGCTGCACGGAGTCGGTAGCCGAGCTCGATGTCCTCGATGCAGGGGCGTCCATAGCTCTCATCGAAACCCTGCATCTCTTCGAAGACCTTTCGATTGATCGCGCCACAGGCGCCCCAGAAGGTCGAGCCTTCCGGACGAGCAATCTGGTGCGTGTAGTGATGAATCAGGTTCTTGTACTGCGCGAAGAAACCGGGCGCGGCGGGTGAGTCATCGTACGAGCCGATGATTGCCGCCAATTCCGGGTCATTCGAAAAGCGCTGTGACAGGTGGGCTAGCGCGCCTGCAGGGACGGTAACGTCCGCGTCGACAAAGTACAGGACCTCGCCGGTGGCTTTGGAAGCTCCTCGATTTCGTGCTCGAGCTGGACCGCTTGGGCCCTGGATTTGAATGACATCGGCACCGAAGTCCTGCGCCAATTCGGCGGAGCCGTCGGTGCTGCCGTCGTCGACAACGATGACCTCGTGTGGGCTCGGGTTCAGAGCGCCGATGCTCTGCAGGCAGAGTTTGAACTCCTCACCGCCGTTGTAGACGGGGACGACAATGGAAATTCTCATTGTGTTGCCTGCGCATGTGATGGCTGTCGATTGGGCGGTGGACAAGTGCTATCTGCCCCTGCTGTCGCAGGCTCAGCCACTGATTGGCCTAGAGGAGTCTATCCCGCTGAGGCTGAGCCGCAACAAAGCATGATCGCTTAGCCGAGAGCGCCACGTAGGCGGCGACCGAATCTTCTCAGGCCCAGGTACGCATCGAGGCTCCCGGTTAGCAAGCGGCGCATGCGTTGTGGATCGCGCAGGTAGAACATGTCTACGCGCGGTAGGGAAGGTAGCATGTCACGGCAGCTTGCGCGTCGAAGGACGGTTGTGCAGCCAGCGGCAAACTCGCGCGCGACGACAGCCGTAGCCTCGGCTGAGGTGTAGCCTCCGGGATAGGCGAAAGTCTCCACAGGGCGACCGATCTCATGCTGGATCTCATCGCGTGATCCGGTGATCTCTTCCACCAGGACTTTTGAATTGAGTTCGTCAAGTCGGGAGTGGGTGCGCGTGTGTGCGCCGATTTCCCATCCTGAGTCCGCCAATTCTCGGGCCTGCGCCCAATCCAGGATCTTGCGGCGGCCGAGCTCAGGAGGAGGTTGTTCCCAGTCGTGCTCTCGACCCACATGCCCGCTAATCAAGTAGATGGATGCGCTAAACTCATGCCTCGCGAGAATTGGTTGTGCCTCTCGCAGATTGTTCTCGTAGCCGTCATCGAAGGTGATGGCGACCCTCTGCTCTGGCCACTTACCATCCTGCTGATAGATCCTGACAGCCTCGCTGAGCGAGCAGCCTCGGTAGCCGAGTTCGGCCATGATGGCCATTTGCCGCTCGAGGCATTCGGGATGGGTGGAGAGGACCGAGCCGGAGTCGTCGATCGAGTGGTA
>JAJFFD010000221.1 GCA_021776805.1 Planctomycetota bacterium | reverse complement strand
CAAAAACCAGGGAAAATCGCCTTCGCTTCCACCTCGCCCCCCCCTGATGCGAATGACCGTCGATCGCAGAGGCATAACATTGGTCTCAGCATCCCCAACGCGCTGTCGGGCCTCTTGCCTAAGTGATCGACGGTTGACCTTCTCATCATGGCTGTGAGTCGCTCGCCTGCTCGAGCGGAGTGAAGTTACCTCTCTCCCACTCCCCCCAACCCGTCTCCCCGCGACAAGCCATTGACTCGGGAGGCTAGCGTTATGTACGCGCTGAACGCGGACTCTTTGCGTACGCATCCCTACAACAAAGAGGCGCTCTGCGCAGGCGAGTTCGCAGCAGTGCAGCTAGGATCATCGCCTAAGTAGCTACCCGAGTTTTTTCACCCGCGAGCAATCGTCGGAAGTGCTTGCGCCTTCCAAGGAAGAGTACTCAGGACAGAGAAAGGCAAGAGCGTAGTCGGAATTTTGCCTGGCAATTCTCCATGGCATGGCTATCTTGCTGCTCAGCCCTCGGGGGTTAGCCGACATACGCGTTGGGGAACGCAAGTCTCAAGGAGTTCTTCTGTGAACACCAGAATCGTCGTGCTCGCCTCCCTCTTGGCTGTCCCCGGCCTCGTTGCCCAGGACGCCATCAAGCCTGGTCAAGCCCGTGGCTTTGCCAGCGAAGTCCGCGCCTCTGCCGCGCAAGCTCAATTCAACTCAATCCGGCTGCAGATGGTCCTGATGTTCAAGGACCTCTATGCCAAGCATCCACTACAGGGTGCCTCCGCCGAAGAGAAGGCAATGATCAATGACGCCGAGGACGAGATCCTCCGTCTGATCGCTGCCCAGCTCTCGGATCTCATGGAGACATACGAGGGCGTCGATATCGTCGAGACTGCCGCTCGTGCAGTCCTCGCGAGAATCCAAACCAAGCTCGGTGACTTCGATGGCGCGATCGCCACTCTCGAAGAGTTCGATGCCGAAGCTGCCGAAGGAAACACCCTTCTCGAGGCCGTACTCGCCTCTGCAGTGCTGGACAACGTGAGGGACCCCAGGGATCTCCTGACGCTGTACGTGGACGAAGCCCCGAATCCGGACATGGCCTTCGACGCGGTCATGATCGCCACGCGCCTCGGCATGGGCGGTGTTGCCGGTGACCTCTACAAGCAAACCCGCCAGCGCTTCTTCGAATCCAATGAAGGCGTGGATGGTGAAGCGGAGTTCCTCCTCGCAGAGGCCAACTTCGTCGTTCGGGTAGGCATCGTTCGCGCGATCGCCGTCAATGAGGAAGCCCCAGAGGGCGGGTTCAATATGGATCCGGTCAACAAGGCCACCATGGGCATGGTCATTCCGGGCAGCCGTTGGAGCGCCTATGCCACCAATGACAGCTACCGTGACGAGGGCCCGCAGTCGACCGCAGTGGCGAACGCGAGCAGCAACACGAGCAACCCCGGCAGCTCTGCCTTCGGCCACGAAGACAGGATGCAAGCGGACTTCGTGACCAGCCCGGTCTTCCTCAAGATCGTCAAGGACTCTCTGCCTGGTTTGCAGAGCATGGACGCCTGGCACAGCCTGGACAGCTTTGCCAATTCGGACAGCATGGGCAACGGCAACTCGGTGAGCTACATCAACGGCGCGATCATTCGCATCGAAGAGGCCATCGCCGACGCGGCCGCCAATGGCGACAGCACCGGCATCAGCCCCGCCTCAGCCCGCGGCACCGGCAGCGAGAACAACACTGAGTTCGCGGATGCGGATGACATTTTCCAGATCACAGTCGCGGGACTCCTGCACCGCGTCGCCTTCATGTATCCGGGCACCGATGCCGCGGACACAGCCGGTGCGCAGATCGATGCGGACCAGTTCTCATTTGGCGACCGCGCCATTCCCTTCAGCGCCCCAACCACCGACGGCGGCCTGTTCTTCCTTGGCAAGTACTCGGACAAGGCAGTCCTGATCGAGTTCTCCAGTCTTCACGATGAGGACAGCATGGCCGACAAGGCCGCGGTGAACGATATCGCACGGATCTATGGGCCCAACGGCCTACACGTTGTGCGAGTCTTCCTCAACTCGGCTGAAGACGAATGGCTGCTCGGCATGAGCGGTGACAATGGCGCCAATGACTTCGTCAGCGAAATCTACGAAGGCAAGGGCAACCACTCCGACATCGCCAAGCTCTACGGAGTCACGGCCGCGCCGACTCGCATCCTGATTTGCACTGGGATGCGCGTTTTCGAGGCAGATCAAGCCAAGCTGACTTCCGACAAGCTCCACGACAGCATCCAGAACTGCCTCCAGTTCAATCACACCGAGCCAGGCTCGGGCATCAATCCGGTCGGCTCCAAGGCGGACGCGTACTTCTCGGATCCAGAGACCCAGACTTACACTGGCCCTGTGTTCAAGAATCACCTGGAAGTCCTCGAGTCCCTGCCGCAGCAGTACGTCCTCAACGCCGAAGCAACCGTTCCTAATGACGGCTACCAGCTCATCCACGACAGGACCAAGACAGTCAACAACGTCACCGAGGTCTACCTGACCCTGCGTGCACCTGAGGCTGACCAGGTCCCGGGCAACTTCAATGACGTCGATGTCCGCGTCCAACTCGGCAACAGCATCGGCAACGCGCTGCGCGTCTATGTGCGCCACGTGATCGCCGACCAGTTTGGTGGCGATGAGGAGGATGGCTATCAGCTGGACGATGTCATCTCTGGACCCAGCCAGAACCGGAACGCCTACTACGGCCCGGCTTTGGACGTGGAGATCACTGGCACCGATGGCCCGCTCGAGGAACTGACTGCAGCTATCGCCGTAGTCGTGCCAAGTACCGGCTACAACTTCAGCTTTGACGGAACCCGCCAGGATGAAGACAAGACCCAGATTCTCCTGTCACTTACCCGGCCGAGCAGCAACTCGAACCCGGCGACCGGTGGCGGCGAACCTACTGGGCCGATCAATGATGCCTTCGACAGCGAAGCCTCGAGGGCCGAGACCAAGCGCGTCGTAGTCAGCCTCGGCTCAGAAGTCAGCGGCAATATCGAAGTCCTGGTCTCATTCCGTGAGGCAGGGACTCCGCCAGCCGATGACTATGCCCTCGCCAGCGTCCTGAACCGGAACTGACGGGGCTTCAGCCCCCCATCCCGCGTGGCATCACCGGCCTCCTGGGATGGGGTGGCCTCTTCTTTCTGCCTCAACACCGGGGCAGAAACTCGGGGAAAGAAGCTGAGACCAAAGGGATCGTCATGGAGATGGCTCGGATGAAGACTACGGCTCTCACATCGCTTTTGATCGCTGCTGCGGGCATCGCCCCCGCCTTTGGCAGCTCCACCCAAGCGACTCGGGAAGCGGCCCAAACGGTCAGGCCAACAGCTCCCGGGGAAGGACAAGAGCAGCCGAAGAAGATCGCACTGCTGATCGCCATCCAAAACTACCCGGACAAGGTCAACGACAAGTTCGGCAAACTCCAAGGCCCCCTCAACGACATCAATCTGGTCAAGAAGACCTTGATCGACAACCTGGGGTTCCCCGAGGAAGAGATCCGTGTTCTGAGGGACGCGGAAGCGACCCATGAAGCCATCGTTAGAGAATTCGACGAGTGGCTAATCCAGCGCGCAGGACCAGACACAGAAGTGTTGTTCTGGTTCTGCGGTCACGGGTCCCGTGTTCCAGATCGTAGTGGCCGGGAGCAGGACGGACTGGAGTCCTCGTTCCTGGCCTACGACAGTCGGCTGGATGGCCGCGATGGCTCCTATGACATCGTCGATGATGAGCTGCACTCTCTTCTGCATGCTCTCACCAAGAAGACTGAGCGCATCACCCTGGTGACGGATGCCTGCCACTCCGGCTCCAGCTTTCGTGGCGGTATCCAAGCGGGAGCCTTTCGCGGTGTCGAAGCAGGGCAGGTGGAGTGGGAGCCAAAGCTCATCCAGAGCTTCTGGCCTGCCGCACTGGAGCTGCTCGATGATGACGACGATTCACGCAGCGATCTCCAGGGGAAGTACTTTCACGTCTCCGCCTGCAGCAACTCGCAGCGTGCCTGGGAAATCCAAGTCCCCGGCGAAAACGGCGTACAGCACTTTGGTGGGCTGAGCTACTTCCTGGCCCATGCCCTGCGCGATGCCAAGCCATCGGACACCTACTACACCGTGTCTCGGCGCGCAGCCGTGGCGGTATCCAGCTACATCAAGAACCAGAGTGTCTGGTACGAAGGCGCCAAGGATCGGCAACTCTTCGGCGGTGAAATCAAAGCAAGGCCCGATGGCTTCCAGGCACGCGCTATCGATGACCGTAGGCTGAGCATCGAGGCTGGCTCCCTGCATGGCCTGGTCAATGGCGCCCGACTCGAGGTGGTCAACTCTGAAAACCAGGTCCTTGGCCAAGCAATAATCAGCATTCTCCTGGGTGGAGTTGCGCGCGCAAACTGGGAAGGTGAACACCAGCCAGTCGCCCGACAGACTCCCCTATGGGTGCGAGTTGCTGAACTTCCGGCTCAGCTCTCACCGCTGCCGGTCTTTACAAGGGACCCGGATCTGCTTGCGACTATCGAGGCCTCCACCTGGATTTCCAGTGCTGCGGAGGCCAGCTTCGATGGCTATCGCATCAGCCGCCAGGGCAAGGAACTGCAGCTGCAGAGCGGTGAGGGTCTGACCGTCTGGAAGGGCAAGCCCGAGGAACTCGAGTCCGCTGCTCAGACCGAACTACAATTTCGCGCGCTCTGGGAGTTGGCAACAGCTGACGGATCCCTGCAGGTGGATGCGGAATTCACGCCGGTCACTTCCGCGGATCTGCAGCGCTTCACCAATACCACTGGCGCAGCAGAAGTGAAACCACACGCCGCTCGTGGCTCCGCGGCGTTCTCCGAATACGAGGTGGAAGTGGAGAACTTCACCGACATCTCCGGCCGGCTCGCGAAGATGGAGGTCGCGAACCTCAGCACGCGTTCGGTGCATGTCACTGTCCTGGTAGTCGGCGAGAACCGACAGGTCGATGTCATGTGGCCCCCGGAAGGGCAACGGGACAACGTCATCGCCAAGGGCCAGTCGCGAGCCATCGACATGCTGCTCGGGATGGACCCGGACTGGGCCCTCGAGCGACCCATGCGTGAGCGCTACCTGGTCATCGCCACCCGTCGTTACGTGGATTTCAGCCCGTTTATCACCGAATCCGCTACACGTGCTGAGAGCGTGGAGCTCCCAGGAGTCTTACGCATCGCTCTGGACGGCAGCAGGACCCGAGGTGGTGGCTCGGTCCCTGTGGATCCTGGGTCTTGGGGCATCAAGGCTGTGGACCTGCTTGTCCGCCGTCGACGCTGAAGCTCCGCGTCCGCTCATGCTGGCAGGAGACCAAGCGGAGGAATCCAATGCCAGACAGGCTTTCTCCTTGTTCGAAACCCAAGCCGGTTGAGAATCCACGCCCATGAGCGCTGCAAACTCTTCGATCTCAACTCACAAGCTCGTTCTCGTTCCCGCGATCATCACGCTGATCGTGACCGTGATTCGACTTACCGGTGAGTTGAACGGCTGGTCGCCGGAGCTCTTTGGAACAGGAGCGGGAGGAGCTCAGGACCCGGACAATCCCGAAAGCATGCCGTCCTGGTTTGGCATCTCCTGGCTCATGCCGATCTTTGGCCTCTACTTCGGCTGGAAACTGGCCCGCGCCGGGCGTGCTCCCAGTGCTCTCGGCATGCCCATCTTCCTCTCGTTCGTCGCCATCGTCTTGGCAGCTGGCTCCGCGTGGGCAATCGTGGAGCTCTCCGGAGAACAACCTCCCGCTGTCCTCCTCTATGTAGGGCCGGTAGCTGTTTTGGCTGCCTTGCTCTGCCTGGCTGCCTGGCCTGCCCTGTTCTTCGCCACCCTCGCCTACGGCATCTACGCGAGACTACCGGTGGTCGTCATCACCTACCTGGCAACGAGCATGGGCTGGGAGGGGACCCACTACCTGGCGCTACCCCCGGATACGCCGGAAATGGCAGACATGGAGAGGGCGCATTGGCTGAGCTTCTCACAGGTAGCCCTGTGGATTCCAGCAACGGTCATGATCGGCAGCCTCTTCGGCTGCATCGCCGGGGCGGTCGGCAGAAAGCGCTGAGAGCAGAATCCTAGGAGCTTCTGACTTTCACCCGACCCTTGCTGCCAAGGGCCTCTTGGATGGCGAACATGACCTCGTGCACGTGGGCACAATTCGCCAGGTCATTGTGCGGCCGGCGGCGCTTGCGAATGCATTCGACGAAGTAATCCAGTTGCCCGCGATAGGGATGATCATCCACATCCCCCGAGTCAGGTACAGAGCTCGGAATCTGCGCCCATTCCCCCTTGCTCAGACCCGGCCATTCGAGACTCGAAATCCGGTCATTGTGAATCGTGCCCTTGTCGCCTTGGATGAGCACCGGAAACAAGTAGGGCTGGCGACATTCGATGCTGGTTGCCACCTTGCCGATGGCACCATTGGCGAAGCGCAAGATGGCCACGATGTTGGGTTCGTATTCGTAACGCAGGGGGTTCTTCTTGCTGGTGTTGCCCATGGCCGAAACCTCGACCACAGGCGAATCCATCAACCAAAGCAAGCCATCCAAGGCGTGACAGCCAGCCGTCAGTAGCGCATCGCCACCCATGGCCTTGCGCCGGTTCCACGGGTACTGGGGATACCAGGGGCCGATGCCGTGAAAATAGCTCGCCTCGCCATAGAAGGGTTCGCCGATCAAGCCCTGCTTCATCAGCGCTTTGATGTTCTCGAAGAGTCCAATCCAACGCAGCTCGAAACAGACCGAGGTCACCACTCCGGCCTTCTTCACCGCCGCCAGCATCTTGCGCAAGGAGGCACGATCCATGGCCACCGGCTTCTCGATCACGATGTGCTTGCCCGCCCGCGCCGCAGCGATGGTCTCCGCTGGGTGACTCGGATGCGGGGTGCAGATCACAACGATGTCCAGATCCGGATGAGCCAGAAACTCGTCGAGGTCCGCGTAGGCCGTCGCAGCCTCCAGGCCGTGCTCAGTAATCTTGTCCTTGGCCCGGCTCAGGCGTCGGGAGTTGACCGCCAGCACCTCGCAGCCATCGATTGCCTTGAAGTTCTCGATGTGGGCACCAGCGACCCAACCAGTTCCCAGAATGCCGACGCCGAGTGTTCTTCTGACCATTGAGACCTAGCAGGAAAGGAGATGAGGAGTAGCTTATTAGCGCAGATGAGCCGCCATATCGAGAAACTCGCCCTCGCATTCCTGAGCACCTTCACTGGCGATGGCCATCAAGACCCGGAACAGGCCGCCTACAAGGAGGTCATTTCAGGGACCGATGTGAGCTTCGACATGCTGCCGATCCCCGCTGGCAGCTTTCTCATGGGCAGCCCGGAGAGTGAGGCAAATCGTGGCGAGGATGAAGGCCCGCAACGGAGGGTGGAGATCTCCGCCTTCTGGATGGGTCGCTGCGAAGTGACCTGGGAAGAGTATGACCAATGGAGTCAAAGCCTCGAGAAGAAGCGCCGTGAGGCCGGTGAAGCGAATCCAGCAGACAACCTGGCGGATGCGGTCACCCGGCCTACTCCACCGTACACG
>JAJFFD010000023.1 GCA_021776805.1 Planctomycetota bacterium | reverse complement strand
GTGTGTATTCCGGTGAAAGTGGCCAGTGATTCCGGCGCAAAATGGCCGGGTAGTCAGGAAGATATTTTGGTTCGTTATACGAATTGACGCTGGCATTTATTTAACTCTCTGTTTCACTATTGTCATTATTTATTCTTCTTTTTCTCATTGATTCTCCTTTAAGGGTGATTTTGTGTGCGTTATGCACAATGCGGTCAAGTATTGCATCAGCAATGGTAGGTTCACCGATGATATCGTGCCAATGCTTTTCAGGTAATTGGCTTGCGATTACAGTGGAGCGATTATCATATCTATCTTCTACCACTTCAAGGAGGTCTCGTCTCTCTTCTTCAATAAGTGGTGCCAAGGCAAAGTCGTCAATTACAATGAGATCCTTTCTTTTGAGAGTAGTTAATAATTTTGAGTAGCGACCATCGGCTTTAGCAATTGCGAGATCTTCAAAGAGTTTTGTTGCGCGAAAGTATGAAACGGAGAAACCATTCCTGCAAGCTTTCTGAGCAAGAGCGCAAGCCAGGTATGTTTTTCCAGCACCAGTTGGGCCAGTGATCAGAATATTTTGCTTAGAGTGTATCCAATTAGTTGTAGAAAGTGCAGTGATTACACCACGGTCAAGTCCTCTACTAGCCTTAACATCGAGGTCTTCCAGAGTTGCAGCGAGTCGAAGTTTAGCGGTTCTCAGACGAGATTCAGTTCGTTTATTGTCTCTGGAAATTTTTTCTGCATCGATTAGAAGTCCGAGTCGTTCTTCGAAGCTTAACTCTCGTGCTTCTTTCAGATCCAATTGTGCTTCTAGGGCATTGGCCATGCCGAAAAGCTTAAGTCCTTTCATGTTATCTATTGTTGGGTGTATTAACATTGTTCTTCTCCTTTGTTTGTAGATTGAAATGAAATTGCGCCGCGAATATTTGAATGTACGATTTTAAGTTGGAGTGGTTTTTCGCGAAGAGGTCTTTTATCTAAACCGGTATCGAGAATAGATTTAATACTTTTGTACGAGGATGATCTTATTGTCAGAGCGTGTTGACAGGCTGATTCCAGTCGTTCTTTCCCATATGATTTTTCAAAATTCAGAATACCCAGGCAGGAGCGAAATCCCTGTTGTGGGTATTTATACTTTGCCAGGATGGTTTGAATTAACTCAGCAGTTGAAGGTCCAATTTTTTGAGCCCAGCAAGTTATTCTTTCAGGGGTCCAATCCAGTAACTGCCTATGTCCTTTGGGCATGTGATCACGAAGAGTAAAAGCTTTTCCTTTGATGAAACCACGAGCGTGACTAGCTATTCGATTGCCATCTCTGTATATTTCTATTGTTCCAAAAGTGGCTCGAACTTCTACAGACTCTCCTCTGTATTGGTATGGAACACTGTAGAATAGACCGTCATATTCGATGTGATAGTCGATATGGACTTTGACCTTTTTGATATGGGCAAATTCAAAGGGCACTTTTGGTAGTGGCTTAAGAGCTGGTTTGTCAATTGCTTCAAATTTACTTTTTCTAGACCCTGGTAACTTCTTAAATGGTTTTTCGTTCAGCTTTTCTAGAAGGAGGGCAACAGCATTGTTCGCTTCTGGAAGGCTAAAGAAAGTTTGTTTTCTAAGTACTGCCAGAATCCATCTTGTAGCAACACCGACTGCTGCTTCTACTACAGCTTTATCTTTTGGCTTTCTCACTCTTGCTGGTATCACCGCAACTTCGTAATGATTTGCCATGTGTGAAAAACTAGGATTAATATCAGGTTCATATCGATTTGCTTTTGTGACAACTGGTTTAGGGTTATCGGGTACAACAATTTCTGGAACGCCACCAAAATACGAAAAAGCGTCAGAGTGACCAGTGCACCAAGCTTCAGTATTTTCTGATTCAAACAATTTTGCAAATGTGTAGCTGCTTGCACCCATGGTACAGACGAATAGGTGAGCCTGCCGAATTTCACCCGTATGAGGATTTGTGATTGGAAAGGTAGTTCCAGCAAAGTCAGAGAATGCTTTTTCTCCTGCTTTATGTTCCTGCCTCATTGATATGTCTACATTTGCAGCCCATCGATTGTATATATCGCAAAATTGAGATTGACTGTATCCGTCGGGATGTTCTTCCAAATATTCAGTCCAGAGTTGAATACGAGTAACACCTTTTTTTCTAAGCTCCTGGTGCATGTAGTTGCAGTCTGGCTGTGGCCTGGCATTTTTTTGTTTGGTTTTGAGCGGAAACAGTCTCTGTTCCAGCTTAGTTTCATCATCAAATTCTGCCGGCAATGGCCACGTTAAATTAGCAGCCTTTGCCCTCTGTATGTAGTCTGTTACTGCTCCTCGTGATGCACCAGTAGCTTTACTGATTTTGTGAATGCTTAATCCACTGGAGTGGAACAGTCTCAAAATTTCACGTATCATTCTCATGGATAACCTCCGATTTGCCATCGGTATCTGCCTTTCTGTTTTGTTTCTCAAAAAGCAGAATGCCGGTGGCGGTTATCCAACGTCAATTACCCGCAAAGCATATCCAAAAGACAACCTTGACTACATGGCCATTTTGGTCCGGAATCGGTGGCCATTTTGCTCCGGAATTGATGGCCAGATTGGCCCGGAATATTCA
>JAJFFD010000220.1 GCA_021776805.1 Planctomycetota bacterium | reverse complement strand
AGCTTGGCCTGGCCTTCGAAGACGATCGTGCTGCCGGAGTTCTCCAAGAGTGTCTTTGGATCCACGTACCGAGTCAGCGGAATCACTTCGCTACCAATTTTCAAGGCGTAGGCCATGCACAAGGCGTCTGGGTGGCAGGGCACAGGTACCAAGTCCTCCGCGGTGAATACCGTGGACTGCTCGAGAATCCCAGTACGGACTTCTGTCAAGCTCAAGGCGCCTGACTGGGCATCGCTGTTCTCGATGCGTCCAGTGTACTGGGTGGGCTGAAAGGTCACGCCGCGCACAGCAGGGCGGCCGATTGCGAACTCGATGATCTCACCATACTCCTCGTCATTGAGTCCCTTCTGCAAGGTTACGACGAGGGTCGTCGACAGGCCCAACTCGTCGAGGACATCGAGGGCCTGAGCGCGTACAGAAGACAGGTCCTCACCACGCAAGGTCTCGAGGACCTGTGGGCGCAGGGAGTCGAACTGCAGGTAGATCTCAAAGCCAGGCATGTAGCTGGCGAGTCGTTCGGCAAAACCACGGTCTTTGGCGATCCGACAGCCGTTCGTATTCACCATCAAATGTTTGATGGGTTGCGTCCTGGCATAGTCGAGGATCTCGAAGAACTGCGGATGGATGGTCGGTTCACCGCCGCTGATCTGCAGGATATCCGGTTCACCTTCGTGCTCGACCACCGAGTCGATCAGAGTCTTCACCTCTTCCAGGCTGCGGTGATTGCCGAAGCTTGGCGAGGACATGCTGTAGCAGGTCGGGCAGCTCAGGTTGCAACGCTCGGTGATTTCTACCAAGGCCAGGCAGCTGTGCTGCTCGTGATCCGTGCAAAGACCGCAGTCGTAGGGACAGCCACGCTCCACGGCGGTGCTGAACTTGGCGGGCATCTGATTGGCCCGGACGTACTCCCGGCAGCGCCGGTAGTACTCGATGTCGGTGGCGATGATGACCTCTTGCCGACCGTGCTCTGGGCATCTCTTGAGCATGCGTACCTGCTCGTCTTGAAAGACGATCTTCGCGTCGACTCGGCGCAGACAGCTGGCACACAGGCTCGTAGTCGAGTCGTAGTACGAGTAGGGCCGATTCATGCCTGAGAACTCTTCCTTCGTAGCGTGAGGCACAGGCCCGCATAGTACAGCAGAGTCAGCAGGCAGGTCAGCTGAATGGCAGTCAAACCAATGAGCAGGGGCTGCCGGGGCTTGAGGAAGTCGATCAACAAGCGGTAGGCGAGATAGCAGACCATGAAGCGGCGGAAGAGAGTGCCGCTAGCCAGGGGCTGACCAGTTCGTGTCCTAGCCTTGGCGCTGCTGGCGAGGGCGATCCAGAGAGCTGCGAGGAATGCGATCTCGTAAAGACTGGTTGGATGTTGGGGATGGCCGCTGCCCTGGTCGAAGGCCCAGGGGAGATTACTCGCCAGTCCGGTGGTGCGATCAGCTGCGCCGGTCAAGAAGCAGCCTATGCGCCCAATTCCCATGGCGAGAATGAGCGGGAAAGTGAAGAGGTCGCCGGAGGACTTCTTCTCGCCGTGGATCTTCTTGATGAGCTCGACTCCAACCAGTCCCCCGACCAGTCCGCCAACAATGGTCTTACCGGCGAAGTATGCCCATATCCCGGGTGGATTGGTGAGCATGTCCGGGTGCTCGAGGAGGCCGATCAGTCGTGATCCGACGAGGGCGCCAAATGCAGCGGCCAGAACGATGCTCATACGCATCCGTCCGGAGATTGCATCGCCTCTTCGTCGACGAAGGGACTGGTAGTAGGCGAAGCCGATTCCGAAGGCGAGGACCTCGAAGAGCAGATGCGAAGGGATCCGGATGGCTCCGATTTGGAGGTCGATCGGGAAGGTCACTGCAACATTCTGCACATCAGGAACGGTAGGTCCATTGCGTCACACCGACTGAGGGAATACGTGGGGGCGCGAGGCAGCTGCCGTGCAAGTTTGCCAGTGGCAAGTCTCCTGGACTCACCGCATCCATGACCTAGAATGTGCGCGTCCAAGGAGGAACCATGCAATGCTCGCTCTCTGCTCTATTGACTTCGATCTTGGCGTACGTCCTGTTCGCTTCCGCGCCGATCAATGCGCAAAACTACGTGAAGATTGGAGATGGCTGTGAGGGGGTGGCGGGGATTCCGAGCATCACAGCACTGGGCGATCCGGTCCTCGGTGAGACCTTCAGCGTCGAACTTGGCAACGTGGACAGCATGGGAATTGCGGCCGGTCTAAGCGGTCTGTCGAATAGCCAGTGGTCGGGCCTGGCCTTGCCGGCAGATCTCGGCATGGCCCTGGGGATGTACGGCTTGGACCCAATGGGGATGCAGATGGATCCCTGCATCCTCTACACGGATGTGCGGCGCGTTGCCAATTTGACCATCACCGGGGGAACGGCAGTGTGGAACCTGAACATGCCTCCGCTCAGTCTCGAATGGATCGGTCGCAAGTTCTACCAGCAGGCCTTCGTCATCGATTCGAACGTGGGTGGGTTGCCGGCGGTGCTGTCGGATGCGTACGAGGGGACGATGATTGCTCCTCCGCCCAATTTGGATTTCGAAGCGCCCACCGGGATCGCGGCTGACGGCAACCGGGCATTGGTTTGTGACCGACTTCGCAGCCTTGTTTTTGCGGTCGATCTCAGCACAGGAGATCGATCCATCTTCTCGGGGGGCTTGGTAGGCTCGGGCCCTCCATTCGACGATCCTTACGGCATCGTCATCGATGGCAGCCGTGCATTGGTAGCCAATCGACCGACTCCGGGGATTGGTGGCAATCCAGCCGTCATCGCAGTGGACCTGGTGACTGGAAATCGA
>JAJFFD010000219.1 GCA_021776805.1 Planctomycetota bacterium | reverse complement strand
GGACGGCCCATATCGCTTTGGATCCGGTTACCGGATCGCCGAGGACAAGGTGCTGACCGCGGCCCACGTGCTCAGAGCCCCGGGGCAGGAGGAGCCCGCCGCCAAGGGCCAGGCCTGCAAGGTGATGGCCTACGGTGCTGCGGAAGATTGGAAGCCGGCCACCGTGGCTTGGGTGGATAGCGAGCACGACCTGGCGCTGGTTGCGCTCGGAGAGGTTCCAGCGGACCCGGGTTTTATGGCTCCAACCCTGGGAACGCTGGAAGGTTCGGGTGTCCTGGGGTGGCAGGCTGTGGGGTTCCCCCGGGCTTCGCTCGAGCCAACCGGCCGAGAACCCGAACACCCCCACGGTAGCGTCTCCGCGATCAGCCTTGAGTTCAGCTACCAACTGGCGCTTGACGTGGTTTCCAGTCGTCCAGAGAAGAATGCCGCTTCCGGATGGGCCGGGCTATCCGGCGCAGCGGTGTTCTGCGGGGATCACCTGGTCGGGGTGGTAATCCAAGACGCTGATCGCTACGATCGGCGGCTGATCGGCAAACGGATCAGCGTGGCGGCCGGCAACCCGGACTTCGAGGCGGGCCTGGGCCGGCGCCCCCACCCCCACCCGGTCACCGCGGAGCCTTCCAGCCCTGCGGCGGCCCCATCGGTACAGCTGCCGGTACGCTTTAACCTGCCCGGGGTGACCGCCCACTTCCAGGGTCGGCAAGCCGAACTTGGGGCCCTGGGGCAAGCCCTGACGTCCGGCGGCAAGGCGCTGATAACTCAGTCGATCAGCGGCCTCGGGGGGGTGGGCAAGTCTCAGTTGGCCGCCGCCTACCTGCGAGACCACAAGGATGAGTACGACATCCTGGCCTGGATCCGCTCCGAACTCACCCCGGTTACCGACCTGGCTGACCTGGCCCAAAGACTGGTACCCGAGGCCAGGGGCTCCCAAGCGACACCCGAAGAGTTGGCGGTCGCCGCCAAAGAGTTTCTGGAGCGCTCCACGCTGCGCTGGCTGGTGGTCTTCGACAACCTCACCGACCCCAAAATGCTCGCGCGGTGGGCGCCGGCAACCGGTTCCGGCCGGGTGTTGGCCACGTCCCGCCGCCGGGACCTAACCGAGTTCGGCAAGGTGCTCGCAGTCGACGTCTTCGACCCCGAAACCGGGGCCGGCTACCTGATGGAGACCGCCGACCGCCCCGAAGAGCACCACGACGCATTGAAGTTGTCCCGGGCGCTGGGGGGCCTGCCCCTCGCCCTATCCCACGCCGGGGCCTACTGCCGGGAAGGAACCACCTTCGCCGGATACCTGGAACTGCTGGAAGGTTTGCCGGCGGCCGAGTTGTTCGACACCAACCTGGAAGCCTTCTACGAAGAAACCGTCGCCTCGACCTGGCGGGCCTCGATCAAAGCGGCTTCCGAGCTTGCCCCTCTGGCGGCCGAGGTCCTGGCGATGGCTGCCTACCTGGCTCCCGACGATATCCCCAAGGCTTTATTCGGGGTCCTGGTCGACTCCGAACCCACGGCCCGGCAAAAAAAGCTCCTAGGCGACGCCTTCAAGGCCCTCTACCGGTATTCGTTGATCGGGTTGGAGGACCACACGGTGAACCTCCATCGGCTGGTGCAGAAGGTGGTGCGGGATGGCGCCGGGGGCAACGGAAGCGGAACGTCGGCGGCGCTGACCAGCCTTGAGGGCGCCTTCCCGGCGGAGGTCCAGCAGCCGGACAATTGGCCACTATCTGGGCTCTTGGTCGCCCACGTCGTAGCTCTCCAAGACAGCATGGCGGGTAGTCCCGAGTTGGCTCAGCGTGTGCTGGCACTTGGCAACCGGGCGGGGCTCTACCTTCGTTTCGCCGGATCCGCCGGCCGATCCGCAGCTCTCCTCGAGGAAGTGGTGGCCGACTGCGAAAGGATCCTGGGCCCCGACCACCCCGACACCATCACGGCCCGCCACAACCTAGCCCTCGCCTACCACTCAGCTGGTCGCACCGCCGAGTCGATCTCGATCCAACAGCAGGTGGTCGCCGACGACGCTCGGATCCTGGGCCCCAATCATCCGGACACCATCTTGGCCCGGGGCAACCTGGCCAGCGCCTACCACTCAGCCGGTCGCACCGCCCAGGCGATCCCGCTTGAGGAGCAGGTAGTGGCCGACCGCGAAAGGATTCTGGGCCCCGACCACCCCGACACCATCTTGGCCCGGGGCAACCTGGCCAGCTCCTACCAGTCAGCCGGTCGCACCGCCGACGCGATCCCGATCAAAGAGCAGGTGGTGGCCGACTACGAAAGGATTCTCGGCCCCGACCACCCCGACACCATCGGGGCCCGGGGCAACCTGGCCTACTCCTACCACTCAGCCGGCCGCACCAACGAGGCGATCCCAATCCAAGAGCAGGTGGTGGCCGACCGCGAAAGAATCCTGGGCCCCGACCACCCCGACGCCATCAACGCCCGCAACAACCTGGCCGGCTACTACCAATCAGCCGGCCGCACCACCGAGGCGATCCCAATCCAAGAGCAGGTGATGGCCGACTACGAAAAAATCCTGGGCCCCGACCACCCCGACACCATCACGGCCCGCAACAACCTGGCCAACTCCTACCACTCAGCCGGCCGTACCACCGAGGCGATCCCGATCAAAATACAAGTTGTGGCCGACTACGAAAGAATCTTGGACCCCGACCACCCCGACATCATCAGGGCCCGCCACAGCCTGGCCTACTTCTACCACTTAGCCCGCCGCACCGCCGAGGCGATTCCAATCCAAAAGAAGGTGGTGGCCGACCGCGAAAGGATCCTGGGTCCCAACCACCCCGACACCATCACGGCCCGCGACAACCTGGAATGGATGCGCCGGAGCTTATGAAGGACGGCGGGCGGGCCGGGCGATAAGAGTTGTACAGGCCCGGTAATTGAGTTGGACCGGCGACGGCCCGGAATGGCGCCGAAGGGGCGCAGTGCTACAGGTAGCCCTCACGTTTGGGCTTGCCGTTGGTGTTGCCGGGCAGGTCGGCTATCGACGGCCCCTGCTCCATGCCCTGGACCGCTGCTTGGGCCTGAAACGATGCCTGGAGGCCCTGGAACAGGCCCCCCATCCACCCGATCAACGCCGAGTACGCCATGCGCACCTCTTCTGCGGTGGCTCCGTCCTTGAAGGGCAGGTCGAGCTGCATTGAATCCAGTTCGGCGACC
>JAJFFD010000218.1 GCA_021776805.1 Planctomycetota bacterium | reverse complement strand
CAATGGCGAGAAGGAGACTCCGGCCATGGTGCTGGGCCTGGTTCGCAAGCGACTGAAACCGACCGACTTGCTCAGTTGGCGGCAGGATTGGGGTTGGTTCAGCCCGCATCCGCTGCAGGGACGAATGAGCATCCGTGAAGTACGTGCACAGGATCGACGAAAGGGCCGAGCCGGCTTTCAGAGGCCTGTCGAGAAGAGAGGCTTCGCAGACTGACTAGCCCCACCAAGCCCATCCAGAGTCCAGCCTAAGGAATCTGGCCTGTCACGGTAGAAGCAGAAGCCGCAGGTCGCGCAGGTTGTTGCCGCTGGCCCCGGTAACCAAGCTATCGCCGAGCCGGCTGAAGAAGCGGTAGCTATCGCTGTCTCGTAAGTAGGCCTCCGGGTCCATCTCGAGGGCCCGCGCACGCAGCAGGCTGCTGCAATCCGCCACGGCCCCAGCGGCCGGACTGTTGCCGTCGATGCCGTCGGTTCCGGCACTGAGGAAGGCGTACTCCAGATCCCCATGCCTTGCGGCCGCAACTGCAAGACGCAGGACAAGCTCCTGATTGCGCCCGCCCAGGCCTGAGCCCTGCGCGGGACAGGTCACCTCGCCCATGGAGACGAGCAACAGGGGCTCCGTCGCCGGGCTTGACTTGCGTGCCAGAGCCTCCGCCAGCAGACTTGCCGCCAGAGCACCCACGTCGCCAGGCTGCTCAGCGGCGAAGGCCTCGACTCGCCAGCCGCCATCTCTCCGAAGCTCTTCAATCAACAACTGGCAGGCAAGGCTGCTGTCCAAGATCAGGTGGTGCTCCATCCTCGCCTCGGGAACGTCCGGCAAAGACGGCAGCTCCAGCGCGGAGCGGACCGACGGTGGCAGGAGATCTGCAAGCCCATGCTTCTCCATGATGGACAAGCGGCTCTCAACAGAACTGGTCTGCGGATAACTCGGTCCAGAAGCGATGCTGGCCAAGTCACCAGCCTCCACATCGGAGAGATAGAAGGAGATCTGCTGCGCCGAGCCAGCAGCCCGCGCCAGACCACCGCCCTTGACCTGGGAAAGTGCACAACGGAGGGCATTGATCTCGGCAATCGGGGCGGAGCTCGTCACCAAGACTTGGTTCGCAGCGACCAGGTCCTCGAGCTCGAGACCGAGAATTGGAACTTCGAGCTGCGCCGAAGCCCCGCCGGAAATGAAGAAGAGCAGCAGACAATCCGCTCGGTCACAGCTCTGCACCAACTCGAGTGCGGCTTCGCCGGCGCGTAGACTTGCGGCATCTGGGATTGGGTGGCCGCCATGATGCAGGGGCCAGGGTGCCTCGAAGGGAATGCCCACATTGCTGATCACCAAGCCCTGGTCAACTCGGTCACCGAGGACTGCATGCGCGGCACGAGCCATCTTGATGCCAGCCTTACCCGCGGAGAGAACGACGACTCGCTGATACGCGTCGAGGTCCCAGCTCGCCTCTGCAAAGCTCAATTGGGAACCCTGCAGGGTAAGGGTCTCGAGCAGATGCCGCTCCACGTCGAGAACCTCGAGGGCTTGCTCGAAGATCCTGGCTGCCTGCTCTCGCAGCCCTCCGGAAGCACTACTTCTGCTCGGCACCGGGCTTTTGCCAGAGGTACTCGCTCAGGCCCTCAGCCTTGGCTGCCCAACGAGCCATCACGAAGAGAAGATCCGAAAGTCGATTGAGGTAGCGCAGGCTTTCCGCATCTGCGCCTGGTTCCTGCCGGCCCAAACTCAAGACCCTACGCTCGGCACGCCGACAGACCGTGCGCCCCTGATGCAGGAACGCACCTGTCTCACCTCCGCCTGGCAGGATGAATTCTCGGAGGGGCCCCAAGTCCTCATTGAGCCGGTCGCAATCCCTCTCCAAGCGCAGAATATCCTCGGCGCATACGGTGGGCATGCCCTCGACCCGATCCTCCAAGCGGGTAGCCAGATTTCCGCCGAGGTTAAAGAGCTCGTTTTGTACGACACGGAGGATGCCATCGATCTCATCCTTGGCCTGTTGAGCTGCCTGGCTCTTCTGGTTGAAGACCCGCGCGAGACCCAAGACCGAGTTGAGTTCGTCCACAGCACCAAAGGCCTCGACCCGTGGATCATCCTTATCGACTTCCTGTCCACCGACCAGGCTCGTACGACCCCTGTCACCTGTTCGCGTGTACACACGGCTAATGCGCATGCGCTGAAGATAGCGCAAATGCATCGATGGCGAGTAGCATGAGCACATGAATCGACAGCTGGTGAGCAGCCTCTGCGCAGTCCTGCTAGTGGGCGCCTGCGCATCCCCAACCCAGTCAACCAGGGTCCAGGAACCGGATGAAGGCGCTGTTCAGGTGGGAATACTCATGCTCGACCGAGTCTACAATTCCGAGCTGATGGCGCCCTACGACGTGTTCCAGCACACGGCCTTCCACGCCAGCCCGGGGATGCGGGTCTTCACCGTTGGGCGAGACAAGTCCGTCGTTACGAGCTTCGAGGGTCTACGAATGCTTCCCGACTACGATTTGGACGACGCCCCGCGCATCGACGTTTTGGTGGTTCCCAGCTCGGAACACAACATGGACTCGGACTTGGAAGACGAGAGGTTGATCGAGTGGCTGAAGGCTAGGGGGACTGCCGCCGGGTACATCCTCTCGGTCTGTGACGGCGCCTTTCTCCTGGCGGAAGCTGGCCTCCTCGACGGCCTCCAGTGCACGACCTTCCCTGGTGACCTTGGACCCTTTCGCGAGCGCTATCCTCATCTGGCGGTCCACGAGGAGTTGAGCTTTGTCGCGGACGGCAAGGCGATCACTGGCGCCGGCGGCGCCATCAGCTATGACCCGGCTTTCTATCTGGTTGAAAAGCTCTACGGCCAGGAAGTCGCACGCCGCATCGGCCAGGGACTCGTGGTCAATTGGGACCTGAAACGCATTCCGCATCACATCGCGAGCGACAAGTAAAGGCCGTGAGCTTTCGCCCCTTTCGCATCGATCCGGACATCAGGCGTGCCCGCATGCCTCCGGTCGAACTCTACCGAGACTCGGACTGGTGGCAGGCGCTCTGCGAACGGGTCTTTCCCAGAAGCTGGCAATTGAGCCCCGCAGCCCGCTTCCAACCAAGGGGCAATGGCCTGCACCCATGGACCCTGCTGCCCGGCTGCCTTGATGAAGCCCTGCTCTTGGCCCGTGACGAAAACGATCGACTGCGCTGCCTTTCCAATGTCTGCACCCATCGTGGCATGCCTCTTGTGGAGAAGGCCTGCGCGGCCAATTCCCTGCGCTGTCCCTATCACGGCCGACAGTTCGATCTACAAGGCCGCCTGCAGGCTTCCCCCGAGTTCGAAGCCGCTGAGAATTTCCCCAGCGAAGAGGATGACCTGCCCCGCGCCGCAGTCGGCGAGTGGCAGGGCTTCAGCTTCGCCGCACTCCACCCCAAGCTCGACTTCGAGAGGTGGATCGAGACCCTGAACCGGCCCACGGCCCCCTGGTTGAACGCGGATTGGCCAAGCGAGCCAACGGAAACCCGCGAGTACGAGGTCGAAGCCAACTGGGCCCTGTACATGGAGAACGCCCTCGAAGGCTTCCACCTGCCCTGGGTGCATCGTGGATTGAGCAAGAGCATCGACTTCGCCAGCTACCGAACTGAGCTATTCGCGTCTGGCAACATCCAGGTGGCCGAAGCTTCGCAGGGTGAGGCTGCCTTTGATCTGCCGGCGAAGCACCCGGATGCTGGCAAGAGGATCGCTGGCTACTTCGCCTTCCTCTTTCCCAACCTCATGTTCAACTTCTACCCCTGGGGTCTGTCCATCAACCTGATCCATCCCCGTGGCATGGGACATTGCCGGGTCACCTACCTTACCTTTGTCTGCAAACCCGAGTTGCGTGGCCAGGGCGCCGGTGGTGACCTGGATACCGTAGAACTCGAGGACGGTGCAGCGGTGGCCAAGGTGCAGCGGGGGATTCGCTCACGCCTGTTCCAACCAGGGCGCTACTCACCATCGCGAGAAGCCGGCCTGCATCAATTCCACCGCCTGCTCGCCGAGTACCTATGCGGGCATGAACCCATGCCCAGGGTCATCGATACCTGAACATGAGCGCTCGCGACGACCTTGCCGCAAGCATGGCAGCCAGTATGGATGCGGAGCCAGAACTGCTCCCCCATCTGCATCGACTCTTTGTTGGTCTCGAAGACCTCGGTTGCCAAGCGGAGGAGGTTCTCGCCGTTCTGGATGGCCAGGGCCTGCCAGCTGAGGCCAGCGTTCTCGATCTTGGTTGTGGGAAGGGCGCGGTGGCCATCGCCTTGGCCAGCAAGTATGGCTCGCGAGTGCTTGGGATTGACGGCATGGCCGAGTTCCTGAAGCACGCCAGAGCAGGGGCAAGAGATCAGGGCATCGAAGCCTCCTGCAGCTTCCGACTGGCAGATCTGCGGGAAGTCGCCAAGCAAGAAGGCGAGCATGACCTGGTCTGCCTGCTGGCGCTAGGTGATGTGCTCGGCGATCTACAGTCGACCCTGGCACATCTCCGCCAATGCGTGAAACCAGGCGGGCTCATCCTCATCGACGACGCCTATCTGGACCCGGCGCGTGCCACAGCCACGGATCTCGCCGATATCGACTGCCCAGAGCAAGCCGAAGTCCGGGCACAGCTCTGCAGTCATGGCGACAAGATCCTCGCCGAACGCATCATCGACGGCCCCGAGTCACGGCAGCAGTATCTAAGCATGCTGGACGCGATGGAGAAGCCTGCGCAAGCCCTCGCCGAGGAGCTGCCCGAGCTGAGCACGAGTATCCAGGACTTCGTGAGTCGACAGCGGGCGGAGACCGAACTTCTCCTCGGCCCCGTGGTCGGTGCGCTTTGGCTTCTGCAGCGAGTCGACTAGAGCTACCAGAGCAGGCGGTGACGAAAACGATCACTCGCGTAGCCCATGAAGGCATAGAGAGAATCGAGGTCATGGGCACGCAAGAGCTTGATGATGTCAGCACCCATCCGCTCCCAGGTAGCATCGAAATCTCTACCTACCTCGCCACCCAGGCCCATGGATCCTATCCCAGGGAGAATCTCCAGGTAACGCAGCAGATCGATCTTGCTCGCGCCGTTGTAGCCAGGCGGCTGATTGCGCAGCAAACGTTCGAATTCCCGGGATAGCTCGTTCTTCCCAGCGCCAAGCTTGCTCACATGCTGGAGCGCGGTCAGCAAACGATCCCTGGCACGATCTCCCAGGGCAAGGAAGAGGACATCTTCCCTGAGCGCGTAGGCGAACTCGTCGCTTGCAGCGAAGAAACCAGCGCTGTGCACTTCGCTACCGAAGTACTCCTCTGCCTCCCCAAAACTGAGCCCGAGCCCATCGTCAGCCATGATCTTCCGCCAGGACTTCGCAAATTCCTGCGCTTCGCGAACCCGGAAAAGCATGCACAAGTTCCAAGGTTGATCATCCGTCGGGTCTTCGTCTTCGAAGGCCGGCAGATCAACCAGCTGCAGACTACTCGGCTCGAGGCGGGCGCAGATATCCTCGAGAATGTCGACTCCCGTCTTGGCCTTGAATTCCTCCAGCATGCCCGGCTTGTCTGCATCGCCATTGAAGCCAAGGGCCAGACCGCGGCTGATCGTGCGCAACAGTTGTTGCGTGTGCAGATTGGCGGCGCGCCAGGTCCGACTGGACTCAGGAACGTAGTCCAGCAACTTGGGCTCGCCCTGCTGCGCAGAGAAGAGGGCGCCGAAGACTCCACGCTCTCCCTCTCCGAAGAGAATGCTGCTCTCCAGCATGATGCGCGGGCCGGCAGGCTTGAGGAGAAATTGCATCTCCTGCAGGCTGGTTAGACCCAAGACCTCGAACATCTTGGCTGCGTCCAAGTTCACCAGCTGCCAGGAGGCATCGTCGTCAGCAAGACCGAGGAGCTGGGGCAAGTCCATGCGCAAGGCAAGCGGGCTGGCACGAAACTCCGCAGTGCTTGCGAAGCTCTCACCCTCATGACTGAGAAGCTTCGCGGCGTAGGCCGACAGATCTTCCGAGTACATCAGCAGCAGATGCCCTTCGTAGATGAATGGCAGAGAGAAGCCGTCCTGGCCATCCTCAGAAAAGAAAAGGCAGGGCAATTCTCTGTCCTCGATGGCCGGTTCTCTGTCCTCGATGACCCGTTCTCTGTCCTCGATGGAAATGCTCCCCGATCTGAGCTTGCTCGGTGTCAGGCTCTCTGCGACCTGCTCGGCAATGGCGGCGAGATCCTCAGCATCGTCGGGAGCCAGGATCAATACAGCAGATGCCAGAGGACCGACCCCTGCCCAGGCCTGGGGATGCGCAGTGAAGTCCAGGGCCAGACTGATCCGGCCGCGATAGTCCTCCAACTCGCCCAGCAGGAGGCTCAGTCGTCCACCGGCCTTCTCGCTCAAGCCCTCGAGGAGCTCGCGAAAGGGGCGCTGCAGCGTTGCCTTCAGTTCGCTACTGCCCTCGCTCGCCAACATGCTCCCGAAGTTGGTAGCCCGAAACGCGGGGATCAGCTTCCCCGGCCCGTCCACTTGCAGGAGCAGGCTATGCGGCTTGCGTAGCAGATGGAGCTCCGTTGGTTCCTGCCCGGCGAGAGCCGAAGAGAGCAGGAACAGAAGCCCGAAGCGCGCCCTCATTCTCTACCCATGAAGGGGTAGCGGTAATCCACGGGCGGCACGAAGGTCTCCTTGATCGTGCGGGTAGACACCCAACGCAGAAGGTTCATCTTGCTGCCAGCCTTGTCGTTGGTTCCCGAAGCACGGCTGCCACCGAAGGGCTGCTGCCCGACCACCGCCCCCGTGGGCTTGTCGTTGATGTAGAAGTTGCCCGCCGCATTGCGGAGGGTTCTGGCGATGTGGATCACCGCCTTGCGCTCCTGGGCGAAGACCGCGCCGGTCAACCCATAGGCGGAAGCCGTATCGCAGGACTGCAGGGCTTCCTCGATCTTGCTGTCCTCGTAGACAAAGATGCTCAGCACGGGGCCAAAGATCTCCTCGACCATCGTCTTCGTGTCCGGGCGGCTGGCTAAGATTGCCGTCGGCTGCACGAAGAAACCCTCCGAGTCATCGCATTCGCCGCCGATCAGAATCTCCGAGTCCGGACAGCCCTTGGCATGCTCGATGTATCCCTTGATGGTTTCGAAGGCATTGCGATCGATGACCGCGTTCATGAAGTTTGAGAAATCCTCCGGCGAACCCATCTTGATGGTCTTCACCGTGTCCAGGAACTGCTCACGAACCTCTGGCCAGATTGACGCCGGGATGTAGGCGCGACTGGCTGCAGAGCACTTCTGACCCTGATACTCGTAGGCGCCACGCACCATGGCGGTAACCAATGCACTCACGTGTGCGCTGGGATGGGCAAAGATGAAATCCTTACCACCAGTTTCACCAACGATGCGCGGGTAGGACTTGTAGCCGGCAATGTTCTCGCCGATCTGCTTCCACATCCCCTGAAAGACCGGAGTCGAACCAGTGAAGTGCACTCCAGCGAGGTCTTGGTGTTCGATTGCCGGAGTACCGATCTGTCCACCGGAACCGGGCACGAAGTTGATCACCCCTGGGGGCATGCCGGCTTCTTCGAGCAAGCGCATGACCAGGTAGCTCGAGTACATCGACGAGGATGCTGGCTTCCAAATCACCGTGTTGCCCATGAGCGCAGGTGCGGTCGGCAAGTTGCCGGCGATGGCGGTGAAGTTGAAAGGGGTCACGGCGAAGACATAGCCCTCGAGAGGTCGCTGCTCCAAGCGATTCCAGCAGCCAGGCGAGCTCATCGGCTGCTCGTCGTAGATCTCCTGCATGTACTCCACGTTGAAGCGCCAAAAGTCGATCAACTCGCAGGCCGAATCGATCTCAGCCTGGTAGGCGCTCTTGCTCTGTCCGAGCATGGTGGCGGCGTTGATCACCCGCCGCCAGGGTCCGGCCAAGAGTTCGGCAGCCTTGAGAATGATCGCCGCACGATCCTCCCAGGGGGTCTCGGCCCATTCCCTGGCAACCTTGGCCGCAGCCTGAGCGGCCTGGTCCACCGAGTCCCGATCCCCCTGCTGGTAATTGGCCAGGACATGCCCATGTTTGTGCGGGCAGACACTTTGCGCCGTCTTGCCGGTTCGGACCTCCTCGCCACCGATGATCAGAGGGATCTCGATCTTCTCGGCTGAGAGCTCTTCGAGGCTCGCCTGGAGCTCAGCCCGTTCCAGGCTGCCAGGGGCGTAGTCGAAGATGGGTTCGTTTTCTGCAGGGGGAACTCGGAAGCTGGCATTGGACATGGGGTCCACATGCTACTGATCTCGCGCTGGGATCGAAGACCGGGGAATCGAATCCTTGCCGGCTCTTGGGCTTGCCAGCGGAGGGTCGAAAGCTCACCATGCTCCGCCCATTCGCTGGCATCGAACAGAATGATGAAACTGACCAAGACTCTCCTGGCTCTCACCCTGATCGCAGTCGTGACTGGCAGCTGCAAGCAGCCCAAGAAGGAGCCCTTCAACCTCGAGCCAGTGGCCGGAGACAGCGAGCCCATGAAGTTTGCCAAGAAGCACTACAGGGACTTCTGCTCCACCTGCCACGGTTTCACTGGCGAGGGTGACGGCATCGTCGGCGCCAAGCTGACCCCGCGACCGCGTAGCTTTGCCTTGACCAGCTGGCAGGAGCAGACGACGGATGAACGCATCGAGAAGGTCATCCTCGAGGGGGGCGCCGCAGTTGGCCTCAACCCACTCATGGCGCAGAACAACGAGCCCCGCGTCGAGGAGCCCGAAGTTCTGCAAGCCTTGGTGACCATCGTTCGGGCAATGGGCCGCTAAAAGCACCCATCCCTCCAGGAACGAAAGAAGGCGCTCGGACCAGGTCCGAAGCGCCTTGCTTTTTAGGTATCCGAGTCAGCTGAACTGATCAGCCGTCCGAATCCTTTGCGGCTGCACCCTTGAGGCTGCAGGACTTGGTGCCGAAGTTGATGTTGACGCTGCAGGCATCGCCGGCGCCGTTCGGCATGAGGGTAATGCTCAGGCGGGCCTGCTTCTCAGCGGCGTCTGCCATGGCGAGGGGAAACATGTGCTCCGTGTCGCCGGACTTGAGAGCCAGGTTCCACTTGCTGTCGCTGTCGATCTTGAATGCCAGGACGTACTTGCCGGCCGCCACGTTCTTGCCGGCGATGTTGAGACCCTTACTGGTCTCCATGGAGCCGATGGGCTTACTCTCCGCTCCTGAGTTGATTCGTTCGCGGCCACCCTCGGAATTGGCCATCTCCAAGAACTTGCCCTGGCCAAAGTTGATCGCTGCGTACTTGACCATGACCTTGGCGCCGTCGGTGGTCTCCACGGTCTGGCTGCTGGTTGGATACTTGCTGTTGATGGAACCGCTGATTTGTGCGGTGAGGGGCGCCGTGGCGAGCAGGGCGAGGGAAATACTAAGGATTGAGTTTCTCATCTGATTGGGTCTCTATTCGATCTTTGGGGGGTTTTGTCAGCTCCCCCAATTCGGGGGGCGGACAGCATAGCGACGCCATTACGCAGGAACTCCCCTGCTCGTGCGGGAATCTTCCTAGAACTGGCCCCAAGTCCCCGGCCAACAAGAGGAACTCGCCTTACGGCCCGGCAGATGAAGAGTTTGTGAGCGCCTAGGGAGAGCCCTATCCTTTCCGAAATCTTCACCGGCCCATCCCGCAGCCGCCGGCCTCTTCGACCATGTTTCACCTCACATTCTTCGCAGCCAATGAGGGGGAAATCTCCCCCAGCGACTTCACGTCGGTGACCTTTATGGGCGCCACGGAGCTGAAGCGACCCACCATGGCCCAGCGGATTATGCGCCTCCGCGGCGAGCGTCAGCGCAAGCGCGGCTGGTACGAGCGGCTCATGGGCCGCAGCCGAGGGCTCATTCTGACGGCCTTTGGCATCACCGAGCTGCACCGCCCCTCCCTCATGGAGGAATACTCTGCCATGCGCTCCCTGATCGCCTCAGGAGCCCTGACCCCGGCGGAATTGAACCAACTCCTGGAACGCCTCCTGGCTGGTGGAGCGCGCGATGAATGGCTGACTCTGACCTTCTTCGGCGCCTGTGGAGAAGCCACCTTCAAGCGTGAGCGCCAGCTAAAGGCCCTGAACGCGGGGCACAACACGGGGCAGATCAACTCGGAGCACCTCAATCAGCTGCGCGATGTGATCGACGCCCCGGTGGCGACTTCTGCCGCCGTCATCGGTCGATTGGCCCTGGACGTTGCCTGAGCAGATATGCTGCCGGCTCCTCCCGCCTACAGGAGATGAGCATGCACCCAATCCTCCCTGCCCTGGCCACGGTCAGCGCCCTCCTGCTAGGGCCTGCCTTGGAGGCCCAGGAAAAGAGCAAGACTTCCGAGGCTGCCCACGTCCGCCGTGAGCTCGACAAGAAAGAGCTCGAAGCACGGCTGGATGAACTGCGCGATGGCCTGCTCACGAAGATGATGCCGGCGAACATCGCCAAGAAGCGAAAGAACGAGCAGAAGAAGTGGCTACGGAAGTTCCAGGTCGTCCAAAGCGAGCACTACCTGGTCTACACCAATGCAGCCGCCAACTCGGTGAAGAAGTTCGCCAAGTCCCTGGAGGAGATGTACGAGTACATCCGCGAACGCTTCCCCTTCGAGGACAAGCATGAGCATCTGACCGCCTTCATCTTCCGCACCAAGGACGACTACACCGAGTTCTGTGTGAATATCAGCGGAATGGAGCGCTCACGCGCCAAGAAGACCGCCGGCCATGCCAACGGCCGCTACTACGCGACCTACTATCAATCCCCGACGGCCGCCACGGTGGTCCACGAATCGAGCCACCAAGTCGTCTACCGCGGCCTGGGAATCAACGGCGTCGGCTCCTGGTTTCAGGAAGGCATCGCGGTCTACATAGAGAAGCAGTACACAGGGGAAGGCAAGCCCTCCGCCGGCATGAAGGGTGCACTGCGATCCGAACGTTACTACCCACTGGAAAAGTTCATGGCGCTCTCCTCTCTCTTGGGAGATCCGGAGGGGAACGGTCATCGCAATTACGATCACTCCGGCGCGCTGATCGACTTCATGGCCAACACCAAACTCGAGCCGGTGGCCGGCAAGTTCTCAGAGTTCTTGCTGAATGCCCGCGGCGTACCAAGGGGACTCGAACCGAGCCGCAGGCTCATCAAGGAAACCTACGGCCTGAGCCTGCCCGAGCTCGAGGGGCTCTGGAAGCAGCACTATGGGCTGAAGAACTAGGCCCGCCTGCCTTCGCCGGCAAGAATGCTGCTAGCGCGCAGCTCTGATGACTTCCATCATCTCGGCGATGTCGCTCAGCTTCTGCCTGACCTTGCCGGACTTCTCGCCCTCGGCTTTCTCGTGCCGATCCAGGTTCTGCCAATCCTGGTAGGACACAAAGTCGATCTCCTTCTCCCGCAGGAGTTCGACGATCGCCTCCGGCCTGGCATCGACCGTAGCCTCGAGGTCAGGTAGATCCTCGATCATCATGGCAACCGTCGCCTTCGAGTCCGGGCTGTTGGTGCCGATCAAACCAGTCGGACCCCGCTTCGCCCAGCCAACGACGTATTGTCGGGCCAGGACCGGCTCACCGGCGGATTCGAGAACCCGACCATCTTGGTTGGGGATTACACCGCGGCGCTCATCGAAGGGCACACCCATCACCGGCACCCCACGGTAACCGACAGCCTTGAAGGCCAACTGCACCGGGATCTCCTCGAACTCATCGATACCCTTGGGTCGCGGCGTGCCCGAGTCGTCCAGATACAGCTCGCTGCGCTGAATGCGGACAGCGCGAAGATGCCCCTCCTCATCACCGAGGAATTCAACCGGTGAGACCAGGAAGCGACAGCGGACCTTCTTGGCCTGGCTTCCCTCGCCAGCCGCGACCTGATCGGTAAGGAACTGCACATTGCGCTGAATGGATCCCTTGGACTGCTGATCCACCCAATCACGACTCACCTCGTCCAAACTGCCGTCACGTTCGCTGACAACAACATCGACGTGGCCGAGCTTGTTGATTTCTTGAATCTCCTTAGGTGAGAAGGCCGCCTGCGCGGGCCCACGACGACCAAGCAGATGAACGGTATTGACCTTGCAGGTCTCCAAGGCTCGCAAGGCATAGTCAGCAATATCGGTCTTGGCCAGAACCTCGCCGTCTTCCACCATGATGCGTGTGACATCCATGGCGACATTGCCATTGCCGACGACAGCTACTTCGCGGGCGCCGGCAAGATCGAATTCTCGATCACGGTAGTCCGGGTGCGCGTTGTACCAGCCGACGAACTCGGTAGCCGAGAACACGCCCTTGAGATCTTCGCCCGGGATTCCCATCCGTCGATCGCTCTCATTGCCGACAGCGAAGATCAGTTGGTGATAGCGAGCGAGCAAGTCTTCGACTTGAACGTCACGCCCGAGCTTCACGTTGCCAAAGAATCGAAAACCTTCCTTGGCGGAGATCTTCTCGTAGACCTTGACCACGGACTTGATCTTCTGGTGGTCCGGGGCGACACCGCCACGCACCAGGCCATAGGGCGTGGGCAGGCGATCGAAGACATCAACCCCCACGTGCAGCCCTTCTTCCTTGAAGAGTGCTTCGACCGCATAGAACGCTGAGGGGCCTGAGCCCACCACCGCAACACGGAGAGGATTGCTTTCGGATCCGAGGGAGTTGGTCATGTATGGATCGCTTCTCGCCACCTGGCAGGATGCGACATGATGGAGATCCACGCAAAAAGCCGCAAGCGACAAGGAAAAAGCAAGTGGCCTTGCCATGGGGAGAACTCAGCATGGCCTGCGGAGAGCGCCTGGGGACCTCTTGCCCTCCCGCGCAACCCCCCGATCATGGGTGCTCACCCCTGCCCCCCTGACATGGTCGCTACTCTCACAGATCGGTACCCCCTCCGCCCCGGAAGTCACAGCAGCCGCGAAGATGGGCTATGCGCCATGGAAATGGTCGCCTGGCTCGCCGGCGAGGAGCACAGCGATGAGCCCGCCTGCGCCTGCCCGATTCTCAGCGCCTATGCCCGCTGCATGAACGATCTCCTGCCGGACAATGAGGCGCGCCGAAAGCATCTACGCCCCATGGTGCCACGGATGGTGAACAGCAATCTTGGCGAGGCCACGGCAACAGCCCGGGCCTTCCTCGCCGCCGATTGCACCGCACGCTTTCTGGCCGCCCTCCAACTGGCTCGCCTCAGTCGCATCGATGCGGGGCAGCAGCTTCGCCTCCTGCCAGAGATCAAGGACCGGGTGGGCGCCACCATCGCCCTCGGTGAATTACGCCGAGTCGGTCCGGAGCTGAGAGGAGCCATTTGGACTCTGCAGCAGGCCGCAGCGGGCCGCCCAGCGAGACTCTGGGTCAGCGGCGCAGTCCACGCTGCCAAGGCGACCAACTCCTGGCACCTGGCCAGGCGCCTCCTCGGCGACATGATCGCCGTCGGACAGGTCAAAGCGAAGAAGTCCTGAGCACTTCCCACTGGGGCAAGACTGGCTAGCCTCAAGCGCACATGAGAGTCGCCGCCGTTCAGTTTGCTCCCGTTTTCCTAGACACTCCCGCCAGCCTCGAGCGCATGCTGGCACGTATCCATGAGGCCGCGAAGGCCGGAGCAGAGGTCATCGCCTTTCCCGAAACCGCCCTCTCTGGCTACCCCGGCTGGCTATCGGAGACCGGGGGCGCCCAATTCGACGATGCCGACCAAAAGGCTGCCTATGCCTGTTACCTGGAAGCTGCGGTCGAGGAAGGCGGCCCGGAGCTGCAGGCCCTGGAGACAGCCGCCAAGGATCTCGGCGTCTATCTGGTGGTCGGGATAATCGAGCGGGGTAAGACGATCGGGCGCGGCAGCACCTATGCCAGTCTCTTTCGAGTCGGTCCAAGGCAGGCAGCGATCGTTCACCGCAAGTTGGTGCCGACCTATGAAGAACGCCTGGTCTGGGCACCGGGTGATGCCAGTGGACTGGTGGTGCATGAGCACAATGGCCTGCGTATCGGCGCACTCAACTGCTGGGAGAATTGGATGCCGCTGGCCCGTGCAGCCCTCTATCAAGAAGGCGAAGAGCTACACATCTCAGCCTGGCCGGGCTCTGCCGAGCTAACCCGCGACATATCGCGCTTCACCGCCCGCGAGGGACGGGTCTTCGTGCTCGCCGCAAGCGGGGTCATGCGCGGCAGCGATGTCCCCGCGAGTTTTCCTCTGCGTAGCCAGTGGGTGCAGTCCGAGGACCAGGTTCTGCGTAGCGGTGGATCGCGGATTCTGGCGCCGGACGGCCGGGAACTTGCCAGCATGGATGAGCCGGAAGAAGGCATCCTCTACGCGGATCTCGAGCTCACGACTCTGCACCGCGAGCGGCAGAACTTCGACCCCTGCGGACACTACAGCAGACCCGAATTGCTCAAGCTGCAGGTTGATCGCCGGCGCTTTCGCGAACCGGAGACTCCTCAGCTAGATTGACGCGCCTGCCGAGCTCGGTAGGCATCGCTGGCATAGACCTCGCCATTGACCGCGTTCGGCGCCACCTGTCCACGCAGGTGACAGAGTGCGTTCTCAGCGGCCATGCTCGCCATGCGACCGCGGGTGTCCCAGGTTGCGCTGGCGATATGCGGCAGCAAGAGCACATTGGGTAGGCTTTCAAGGCCCGCCAGCATTTCCGGTTCACGCTCGTACACATCCAGGGCAGCGCCGGCAATCCAACCCTCACGCAAGGCCAGGAGCAGAGCCGCTTCGTCAACAACCGGCCCTCGAGAAGCGTTGATGAGGAAGGCGCCTGGCTGCATCGCTCGCAATTCATCCGTTGAAATCAGATGCCTTGTCTCGGGGCTGAGCAGAGGGTGCAGGCTGACAAAATCAGCAGCACGGAGAACTTCGTTCAGATCACCCATACCCTCGACCTGCGGGTCCGCCGCGATGCCGGCAGAATTGTGCGGGTCGTAAGCGATGACTCGCATGTCGAATCCCTGCGCCCGCCGCGCCACCGCCGCACCGATCCGACCGTAGCCGACGATGCCCAGGACCTTCCGGCGGCCATCTGGACCCGGACCGAGATCGCTACCAAGAAAAAGGTTCGGCCCCCATAGCTTGTACTCGCCATTGCACATGTAGCGATGCGCCTGCGGAATGCGCCGGGCGACGCCGAGCAGCATGGCCCAGGTTAGATCTGCCGTACTCTCGGTGAGCACACCCGGCGTATTGCTCACCGGGATTCCGAGTTCCGTTGCGGCATCGATATCGATGTTGTCGAAGCCCACCGCCATGTTGGCAACGCCAAGGAGCCGGGGCGCAGACTCCAGGAGACGACGATCAATTTTCTCGGTCAGGAGAGAAAGCAGAACGGAGCTCTGGCCTGTTCCCGCGGCCAATTCTGCCGGGTCAAGGCCTGCGTTCTCCTGCTCCTGCGCCACCTGAAACTCAACCTTCGCAGCTCGCAGGATCTCGAGTCCAGGCGCGGGGATTTTGCGCGTCACAAAGATCTGCATGGGGGGCATGTTGGACCTCTTAGCTGTCCTGTCGGTCCTCGAGGTATCTACAGAACTGAACGATTCGATTCTCCGCCCAGAATCCATCCTGGTCACCCGGACTCGTCGACTTGGCGACGAAGGCGCAGTGGCCGCCACGCTCCGGGGTTATGTATCGCAGATAGGGATTGGCACGACCCTCGGCTGAATCGAGGGTCGCGTACGGCACCAGGGGATCATCTTGGGAAGCGACCATGAGACTCGGAACGCGGATCTTCCCGAGCACCGAGATTGAACTCGAGCGTCGATAATAGTCCTCGGCGCTGGCAAAGCCGTAGGCAGGCGCGGTAAAGGACTCATCGTACTCGCGTATCTTATTCATGCCGCGCAGGAGACTGAGGTCGTAGTACCCCGGCCAGAACTTATCGCGGGCGCGAATGCCAGCCTTGAGGTAGATCATGAAGTTCTTGCGATAGGCCCGCAGCGCGCTGCGCTCGTCGATACTCGTGGCGCATGCAGCCACGTCGACGGCCGGGGAAACCAGCACCATTCCTCGCACTTCTGGTGGTGACGACTCTCCCCATTCCGCCGCAAGCTTGAGCAACTGATTGCCGCCCATGGAAAAGCCCGCGAGATAGATTCGAGTTCTCCCCTCGGCAACTAGAGCATCGATGACCCGCTGCAAATCGATGGTCAATCCGGAGTGATAGAGATCTCGGCTGAAGGATTCGGTGGCGCCGCAACCGCGCATGTTCATGCGCAGCACATGGAAGCCCGCCTTGAATGCCTTGCGCGCAGTACCCCGTATATACCCCGAGTCGACAGAGCCACAGAGTCCATGAATCAAGATGAGCAGGGGGGCGTCCTCATCAGCCTGCCAATTCGCGATTCCCACCAGGGTCACGTCATCGGTAATCGAAAACTGTCGCTCCTCCGGGCTGGACAATCCCTTGACCGTGCGCGGCAGCAACAGGGTCATGGTCATCAGGTGCGCATTGCGCAGCAGAGGACGGGGAACGAACTCGGGGACTACCAAATCTTGGGGCATGGCGAGGCTGCACATGATGCCATGGCCTGGGGAAATGGACCTTGGCAAGGTCCCTAGGGTCGACAGTTCGCCCCAAGCCTGCCCTGAGGGGGTAGCATTCCGCGAGAATGCTGCGCTGGCTCCTATCCCTCGTTCTGGCCCTGATCCTGGTCGCGGGACTCGGTCTGCTGACCCTGGAGTGGAACCCGGGTTTCTCCTATCCCGCGGTGGCCCTGGATCACAGCCAGCCGCGGCCCCAAGGGGACTTCTACCGCGGAGCCTACCTGGTGGTATCCGACACCAATCCCTTCACCACCACCGAAGCCACAGCCAGGCTCTACGTCCTGAGATTCACCCACGACCCACTCTATGACCTGGACCCGAGCAGCGGGAAGATCCGGCCAGCTCTCGCCGCCAAGCACGAGATTTCGGAGAACGGAAGGGAGATCGTTTTCGAACTGCGGCAGGGTCTCGAGTTTTCCGATGGAAGTCCCCTGACCATGGGCGACGTGGCCTTCACCATGGCTCTCGGCCGAGCTGAAGGCCTGGGGAATAGCGTGCAAACCGAGGCCATGCGTGAGATCTCGGAGTTCGAGGTCATCGATGATCGTCGGTTCAAGATCACTTTGCGCGAGCGGCACTTCGCCGGCCTGCAATGGCTGGCCCCCAACCTGCGAATCGTCCAAGAGAGATTCTTTCGACAGGAAGTCGAGCGCCTCGCCAAGAGCCAGCAAGCACCCGTGCCCAGCAACCCCCAGTCCCCAGAATTCGTTGCCTTGGCCCAGCAGATTCGGCATGCAGGTCCAGCAACCGGAGCGTACGAACTTGCTCAGGACAGCTCGGGCAATCCGGCCTGGAAGCCCAACGAGTACATGACACTGGTGCAAAACCCACGCTCGTGGCGGCGTAAAAGCCGGCACGACAACTGGAACCTCGCCGGTTTCCACCTGCGCTTCATCACCGATTCGAGTGCGCAACTGAGTGCCCTCAAGCGCGCTGAAATCGACTGGTACACGAGCCAAGAGGAAGGCCTGCAGGAGCTTCTCAAGAGAGAGGGGGCGGTCGCCGAAGCCTACGACTACTACTCCTATGATGCGGCGCACAACGGGCCGTACATGATCGTTTGGAATCATCGTCGACCGGGACTTGGTGACGCGCGAGTGCGCCGAGCTTTGACCATGCTCTTCGATCGCAAGACCATCACCGAGAAACTGCTGCACGGCGCCGCACGTATGGGCAGCTCCTGGTTCAAGCCAGGCAGCGAGGAAGTCCCGGCGGACCTGAAGCCCCATCCCTTCGACCCGGAAGAGGCTGCCAGACTTCTCAGGGCGGCCGGCTACGATGAGGAGAAGCCCCTGGAACTGAGCATCCTCGCCATGACCGAGTGGGGCCTCCCCAGGCCGGTCCTCGAACTCGCCGCACCGGCATTCGCTCGAGCCGGGGTCCGGCTCAGGGTGCGGGCAATGCCCTTCTCCAGCGTCATGGCAAAGGTCCAGGCCGAGGACTTCGATGGATTCATGTACCTCCAGTCGCAGCGCATTCCTGCGGACCCATATGCATTCTTCAGAGCTGGAGACAATTACATGGGCTACGTTTCTGAGGATGTGGAACGTATCCTCAGTGCCGCCCGCAAGGAGCTGAATCCCGAGCGGCGAAGAGCCCTATACCAGGAATTCAGCCGGGTCTTTCACGAGGACCAACCGGTTACTTTGCTCGCCTTTCCCCTTACTCAGGTTCTCCTTCACAAGCGCTTTCGCGATGTCCAGATCGGGCCCCTTGGGCTCTATCCTGAGCGCTGGTGGGTGGCACCCGAGGACCAGATCATAACAAGCACCGAGAATCGTTGATTATGTACCTTCGCAGCACCCTCAGTCTCGCTTGCCTTGGCCTGCTCTGCAGCACGGCGAGCACCCAACGCCAAATCGAGGTCATCAAATTCCTCAATCACGATGAGAAGGAGGTCGTTGGCAATCTGTTCATAGTCGACAAGAACGAGCCGACGGTCATCTGCGTAGAGCTCTTCCAGTCGGTACTTGTCTCCTGGACTGACTGGATCCCGGTCTTCCGCAAGGCCGGGCTCAATGTTCTTGTGCTCGACGCACGTGGAGTTGGCCCCAGCGCCACCTCCTCCGCCGAGAAGGACAGCATGGTACACGCGACCCAGTACCACAACATGCACCGCAATCTGCTGCAGTCCGTGGAAGAGCTGCAAAAGAAGGGCTACGACACAACTCGCATCGCCTTGCTGAGCTCGAACTTCGGCAGCAACATCCTGATAGCAGCCATGAGTCAGGCTGGCTCCCCATTTCGTGCCATGGCCATGCTATCCCCAAGCATCGCCAGCTATCGGCACCTGGATGTGAACAAGGAGATCAAAGATTGGGCGGGCCCACCGACCTATATGGTTTCCTCCGTCGGCACCTCACCCTTCATGAAGGTCATCGCCAAGGAGATCGAAGCGCGGACCGACACCCTCAAGCAAGAGGTCACTGAGGGCACCGCCATCGGCAACCGGATGATCAACAATGTGCCCGACATAGAGTTCAAGGTGCGCGACTTTCTGGTCGAGCACTTGATGCCGCGAGCACACCTACAGATCCCAAAGTTCGAGGAGAGCGACGCCGGCGCCGCCGGATTTGCCAGCTCGACCCTCAGCATCAGCCGAGAAGTTGACTCTGTTCGCTATGGATTCAACGCCTACATAGTCGGTGATGAACTCAGCATCGGCCCATTCGTCGTGGGCCAGTTCAAGGGCGAGGCTCGCTTCACCCTTGGCGACCGCGTGGTCACCATGCCTCTGAACAGCGACAACACCAAGACGCGAGTCAAGGTCGAGGTCGCCGACGGGAACGGTAACGAAACCCTGAACGGCGTCCGCAAGAGCAACCTCTCAGGCATGACCAGCATCGACTTGCTGGTCTCCGCCGCCGAATGGCTCAAGGAGGATGCGGCGACCCTGCGCATCGAGTTCATCCCCGAGAACGGCGCGACGGTCGCCCTTCCCGCCAGTGGTGCGGGCTTCGCAACGCACGTATTCGAGCGCTGAACCCGGGCCACTGACTGCGACGAGGAAATGCGAGCTGTAAGCAGCTCGAAGGCATAGGCTAGCGGTAATGCTGGCTCTAGAAGGCCTCACCAAGGACCTGGGCGAAAACTTCAGCCTGGGTCCCTTCGACTACGAGTTTGCGCCGGGCTCATGCACCGTCTTCATCGGCTCGAGTGGCTGTGGCAAGTCGACTCTGCTGAGACTCGTTATCGGACTCCTCGACCCGGACGCGGGTCGCATCATCCTCGACGGGCGGGAGATCCGCGCCGCTGATTTTGAGGAGGCCCGCCTGAGAATGGGCTACGTCATCCAGGATGGCGGGCTCTTCCCTCACCTCAGTGCACGCCAAAACATCGCTCTGATGGCGGAGCACTTGGCTTGGTCCAAGTCCCGGCGCCAGGAACGTTTGATAGAGCTCTGTGCTCTGACACGCTTTCCCGAGTCGGCCTTGGAGCGCTTCCCCGCCCAACTCTCCGGCGGTCAACGTCAGCGGGTCAGCTTGATGCGCGCGCTCATGCTTGACCCGGACTTCCTGCTCCTCGATGAACCTCTCGGCGCACTCGATCCCATCATTCGCTTCGAACTTCAGGAGGAGCTCGCCAGCATCTTCCGAGATCTTGGCAAGACCGTTCTCCTGGTCACTCACGACCTCGCGGAAGCGGGCTTCTTCGCCGATCAAATCGTCCTCATGCGCGGTGGACAGACCCTGCAGAAGGGGAGCCTCGCCGACTTGATCGAACGCCCCGAAGACGAGTTTGTCAGCCGCTTTGTCAGCGCCCAAAGAGGGCTGCGAGGCTCATGAGAGGCTTTACCCTCCTCGCCCTGCTATTCCTCAACGCCTGTGGGGCGGACAGCCTGGGCATCGGCGCCAAGAACTTCACCGAGTCCGGGATCCTGGCTGAGATCGCCGCCCAACTCCTGGCTGCAGATGGCGTCGAAAGCGAAACTCGCGAGCTCGGCGGAACCCAGATCGCTTGGGCGGCCCTCCTGGCCGGCGAAATCCAGGTCTACCCGGAGTATAGCGGCACTCTGAAGGAGGAGATCCTCGCCAACCTTGACCTGCAAACAACGGACGAGCTCACCGCAGCCTTGCTCCAGCGTGGCATCCGCATGGGCCCTGCACTGGGCTTCGAGAACACCTACGCCCTGGGCATGCGTCGGGCAGCAGCGGAGGAGTTGGGAGTCACCAAGGTCTCGGATCTGGTCGAGCACGCAAATCTACGCTTCGGCTTCTCCTCCGAGTTCATGGATCGGGGAGACGGCTGGCCTGGCCTGCAAGCTCGCTACGGCCTCGCCCCGGGCGATCTACGCGGCCTCAATCACGATCTCGCCTATCAGGGATTGGTCAATGGCTCGATCGACGTCATCGATCTCTACACCACGGACGCGGAGATCCTCCGCTACGACCTGCTCGCCCTCGATGATGATCTGAGCTACTTCCCCGAGTATCAGGCCTTCTTCCTCTACAGGGACGATCTCGATCCTACGCTCATCGCTCGCCTAGACGAACTCGGCGGACGAATCGATGCCCAGCGGATGATCGCACTCAATGTTCGCGCCAAGATCGATCGTGCTGCGGAACAACTCGTGGCAGCCGAGTTTCTGGAGGAGTCCTTCGGCATCGATGCGGGGAAGAGAGGGCCCGATTTGCTCACCAGCATCGCCAAACACAGCGGCGAGCACCTCCTCCTGCTAGTGATCTCTCTCAGCATGGCGATCCTCCTCGGGATTCCCGCGGGGATCTACATAGCCCGCAATCCCGGGCCAGGGCGAATGCTGATGGGCCTCCTGAACATCATTCAGACCGTACCCTCGATCGCCCTACTGGTGTTCATGATCCCCCTCTTCGGCATCGGCAGCGACTCAGCCATCGTGGCTCTCTTCCTCTACAGCCTGCTCCCCATCGTTCGCAACACCAGCAGCGGCATCGCTGGTATCCCCGGCACGATCCAAGACTCTGCCATCGCCATCGGGCTTCCGGCCGGAGCTCGCCTGCGAAGAATCGAATTGCCCATGGCCATGCCCGCCATTCTTGCCGGCATCAAGACCTCCGCCGTCATCAACGTCGGCACGGCAACTCTCGGCGCGTGGATCGGGGCAGGCGGCCTGGGACAACCGATCGTCAGCGGCCTGAGCCGCTACGACATCCCGATGATTCTCAGTGGCGCAATCCCCGCAGCGTGCCTGGCGATACTGGTCAGCAGCTTCTTCGATCTTGTCGAAAAACGCCTGCTGCCGATCGGCCTACGTCTCTAGCCCGGCTTCCAACTCGAGCAGCTCTTGAGGAATTCGCAGTCTGCCCGCATAGCCTGAGTGGGGACCGTGGTACCAACCGAGTTCGGCCTCGTCAGATCGCCAACAGAGGTAGACCATCTCGCCGTGGATGATGCTGGGGAAGTCGACGAGCCCCTGATCGAATCCCCAATCCTTGTACTCACAGCCGATGCCCTTTAGCTCGCTGAGCAAGCTGGTGATTTCGTGCCCAATTTCGACGAGTCGGTCCTCTTGCTCCCGAGAGGTTCGTCCCAAGTCGCGAAGCTTGCGCAATTCAGCGCCACGCCGCAGGATGTCTTCGACGATTCGACGTACGAGGGGAAGGGTGCGGTTCGCTTCCGAGGGGCTGAAGATTCGCGCTGGCATGCGTCGGCCATCATGCACTCTGGACCCTCGCTTTTCAGCTGATCAAAAGTTCAACCAAGCAGGTAGCTGAGATCCGAACCAACTTTGACTTCCAAAGGGGGATCGCCCCGGCGAAACAACTTTGCCCCATTCTTGCCAAGCAAAGTCATGCGATCGCCGTCCACATGAAGCATGGCACCCTCACGGAGACCAATTACGGGCTCTGCGTTTTCCTCATGGAATTCGGCTATACGAGTTTCCCGTGTTTCCCCCATGTGCTGATTCTCCGGACTCGCATCGAAGAAGTGCGGGTTGATCTGGAAGGGAACCAGATTGAGCCCGCTGAAGGAGGGTGGGTAAACGATGGGCATGTCGTTGGTTGTACGGATCGACACGCAGGCCATGTTGGTCCCGGCGCTCGCACCCATGTAGCGCATGCCTTCGCCGACTCGCTTCCGAATCGCGTCGACCATGTTCAAGCGATATAGCTTTTCGAGAAGGCGAAATGAGTTTCCACCACCTATGAACAATCCATCCGCGGCGCGCACCGCCGCACCTGGGTCCGCATGCAAGTGGCAGGACTTCATGCTCAGCCCCATTTCCGCGAAGGTGGCACAGGCCTTGTCCGCATAGCGGTCCAGATCCTGCAGGGCGTAGGGGACAAAAAGGACGTTCTCGACACCGGAAAAAAAGCTCTTTACCTGCTCGGCACAGTGCTCCAGATAGCCGGATCCGAACTGGGTGGAGTTGCTGATCAGCAGAAGGTTCTTCATCGCTGCTATTGGTTTACCCGACCCTACCGCCAGCAACACCACAACTCTTCAGAGACTGCACATCGAATCCCCCCTCGCGAAGGATCGATGAACTCTCCTGCCAACGGCTCTGCGGATACCATTCCTCCAGAATCCGCTCCAGATCCCCTGCCTTGCGCATGCCTACGAAGGCGTCGCGCACCGCGATAGGCTCTGGATGCACCGCTGCATACTTGATGCCGTGCGTCCTCATTTTGCCCCGAGCGCGCTCCGCACCGCACCAGTCACGAGCCGCCTGCCAATGCATCAGAATCGCCTGGCGTTGCGCGGCGATGTTCGGCGCTTCGGGTCTACGACCTGCACGCAGCTGCCGATACTGGGAGAAAATCCAAGGGTTACCGATGCAACCTCGGGCGACGGAAGCCCCATCGACTCCGGTCTCGGCCAACATCCTCTCGATGTCGTAGGGGCTGAAGAGGTCGCCACTACCCAACAGAACCTTGTCACCCACATGGGCCTTCACCTTGCGTAAGAAGCTCCAATCACTCGGCCCCTTGTAGCGCTGCACAACCGTTCGACCATGCAGGGTGATCGCCGCCACGCCAAGCTCGTAGGCGCCCTCGAGAATCGCAAAGAACTGGCGCTCAGCATCCGGCCCCAGATCGATACCGCGGCGCATTTTCACCGTGACCGGAACTTCGCCAGCACATGCCTGCATGACCCGATCGATGATCCCCAAGGCAAGCTCCGCGTCGCCGAGCAAGAACCCTCCCCGACATCGCCCCAGCACCTTGGGAACCGGGCAGCCGAAGTTGATGTCGACAAGGTCATAGCCGGCGCGAACCAGGTCCCTGGCTGCAGGGGCAAAGCCTTCTGGTTGGCTGCCCATGAGCTGCCCCCCAACCGGGTGATCTTCCTCAGGAATGTCGAGAATGCGCTGACGGAGCTTGCCCTGCGCCACCACATCTTTGTCGAGCACTACTTCATTGAGGCAGAAGGGCGCCGAATGCGCGCGCGCCACCGAGCGCATGGGTAGATCGCTGTAGCCGCTGAGAGCCGCCTGCACCGCAGGCAGGTCCAATTCCAGACTACCGATTCTCAACATGGGCTTCCGGTTACGGGGAAAGAGGGTCAGACTAGTGCCTCGAGCCAGGATCAGTATGAGCCTTGTGACGCTTGCCTGCAGCATGCTCTTGCATGCGCTCCCTTCCGGGAGCCCCATCATCCCCCAGGGCAAGCCTGCCCTGGAGGCGGTGATTGACGAATGGCATAGCCGCTATGCCTCCGGTCGGCTGGACTTGAGCGGGGAAGCCAGGGCTGGCGGACGCGACGCGAAGCTCTATGGGCGCGGTCACCTGCCCCCCATCATGCCGGCCTACCTCACCCACGGTGAAGCCCTCGCAGTTCTTTTGCAGGCCGCCATAGCCCAGGAGTCGATCCCCGTCTGCCGTGCGGTCCTGGCACTCTCCGCGGTGGGTACTGGCAAGAACAAGTTCCCCCCGGCCCGACGATCACAGCACGTGCGCAGCCTCTGCCAAGATGCTCTGCAGGAATTCGATCAGCCCGGATCCTTGGATTTCATGCACCGAATTGCCATCGGTGACGAGAAGGCCTGGAAGGGCAAGAAGTGGCAGCGCTCCATCCAGGTCGCAGCGATTCGAGCCCTGGGGCGAAACGCGCACCCCACCTTCCGAAGCAGTCTGGAGAAGCAACTCCAGAGCGAAGACCTGATGGTGCGCATCGCGGCCGCGGAGGCCATCGGGCATTTGTTGAGCAGCAAGTCCCTGCCCGCCCTCACCCGCGCTCTGAACAATGCCGAGAACTCGAGACTCTGTCGGGTGATCATCTCGGCTGGGACCGAGATCGTCAGCAGGCAGCAGGATGCCCTGCGTTCCACGGACATCAGGTACTTCATAGACGCCGCTATCTCACGCCTCGGCCAAAGCGACTGGCGCGCCGACCTGGCCGTCGTCAATCTCTTGGAAAAGTACAGAAGCCTGATTTCCATCATCCCCTTGATCGAAGTCCTCGAGCGCTTTGTCAGCACGGACAAGGAAGTGAAGCCGGAGAGTCTCTCAGGCATTCTGCAGCACAAGACACACGAGGTGCTTGGCGCTCTGACCGGCGCGATCATCCCCATGGATCGCCCAGAACTCTGGCGAGATTTTTGGGCGAGAGAGCGCGAGAGCTTCAAGCTCTCTCCAGTCCCTGAGAAACTGCGCAGCGCGCGCCAGACCAGCGCCGGTTTCTTCGGCATCCCCGTGCAGGGCAGCAACCTGGTCTACATCATCGATACTTCGGGGAGCATGGGCGACGAGTTCCGGGCTCTTCGCAACACCACGGATGGCCGACGCCGTCGTTCCAAAACTCGCCTGCAGACTGCCAAGAGCGAACTCCGTGACTCGGTCGCAGCTCTGCCGGAGAGCAGCGCCATCAACATCATATTCTTCTCCGATAGCGTTTCGCGCTGGCGTCGCCGCCTGGTGCCCGTGGATCGAGGTACTCGCTCCGCTCTCAGCGATCGCCTGGGCAAAGTTGACTCCGGGGGCGGCACCAACATCTATGGCGCCCTGCTCGCTGCACTGAGCCTAGGCATGGTGCAAAGCGAATCCGGCAGGTCCACCTCTGTGGAGGAGATCTTCCTGCTCTCGGATGGTCAGCCGAGCTCCGGCGAACTTACCGCCCAGGATGCCATTCTGCAGGCAATTCAAGACCTCAATCAGGACCTGCAGGTTCGCATCAACACAATCTACATCGGAGGTGGCGAATCCAAGTTCATGCGTGAACTGGCGCAGCAGAACGGTGGGATGTACGTCAGCCTTTGAGTCCAAGCCGCGCCTAGTAGACTGGGGCATCATGCCCAAGCCCCGCAGCGCCGCGCTCATCACCGCCCTGACCGCCCTCGCAATGACGAGCTGCAAGCAGTCGGCGAGCTTCGTCATCGAGGAAGCGAACATCACGGCAATCCATTCGGCCATGAGTCGTGGTGACATCAGCAGTCGAGATCTAGTGGCCTTCTACCTGGATCGCATTGGCAGCCATGATCGCGCCCTGGATCTGAACGCCATTGTCATCACCAATCCAGACGCCCTGCAGCAGGCAGAGGATCTCGATGCGGAGTTTCGCAGGACTGGCAAACTTCGCCCACTGCATGGCATCCCTCTCATTATCAAGGACAACTACGACACGGCGGATCTGCAAACCACCGCCGGGTCCATCGCCCTCGAAGGCTCCATACCGCCTGACGATTCATACCAGGTACGCCGACTGCGTGAGGCAGGCGCGATCGTCCTAGCCAAGTCGAGCATGGCCGAGTGGGCATTCAGTCCCTACGAGACCGTGAGCTCGGTTACCGGCATCACCAGAAACCCCTATGACCTGGATCGAGTGCCGGCAGGCTCCAGCGGAGGAACGGGAGCCGCGGTGGCGGCCAACTTCGGCGTCGCCGGACTGGGTACGGACACGGGCAATTCCATTCGCGGACCAGCCTCCCACGCCGCCCTGGTCGGACTACGCCCAACCCTCGGCCTCACCAGCCGCGACGGCATAGTCCCCCTCTATCTACGCAACGATGTCGGTGGCCCAATGGCTCGCAGCGTCGAGGACGCGGCACGCATTCTCGAGGTCATCGCAGGCTCGGACCCGGCGGATCCGGTCACCGCTCTCAGCGTCGGTCGCATTCCTGCCAGCTATCGGGAGTACCTGGATCTGGATGGGTTGAAGGGCGCCCGCATTGGCGTGCTGCGCAGCCTGGTAAGACCGGACGAAACCGACCCCGAAGTCCTCGAACTCTTCGAGAAAGCGATCATCGACCTCGCTCTCGCCGGCGCCGTGATCGTTGACCCCATCGATCTCCCACAACTGAAACGCGAGTCTGGTCGACTCTGGAAGAACACCTTTCGCCACGACGTGGAGCTGTACTTCGCCAGCCTAGGTGCGAACGCAGCCACGCAGAGTTTGGAGGATGTGCTCGCCGACGGTCTATTCCATCCCTCGGTGGAGCGCCGCATCCGTAATGCTCTGAGCAGTGGATCCAGCGAGAATGAGAAACTCTACTCCGCCGACCCAGCTGATGACGCCGGGCGCAGTGCTTTCAAGGCCGGCATCCTGGCCATCATGACTGAGCATGATCTTCAGGCGCTGATCTACCCCACCTGGAATCATCCGCCACGGAAGATCGGCGACCTGGACAGTCCGCACGGCAACAACAGTCCCTTTATCCCCCCGCACACCGGGCAGCCAGCCATCACGGTCCCCATGGGCTTTACCCAGTCGGGTCTGCCGACCGGATTGCAGATCCTGGGATGGCCCTTCGGCGAGGGCGACCTGCTGCGCTTTGCCTACGCCTACGAACAAGCCACCGCTCACCGTCGCAGCCCTAGGCTGCCTCCTGTCGCGCACTAGGCCGCGGGCGCAGCATCCACAGACCCCAAATCGCCGCGGGCACGAAGCAGGCGAAACCGCAGCCCGCCATGGCCCATCGCAGGCTGACGATCTCCATGTCGACCATTCCGGTGGTGAGGATCACGGCGAAGGAAAAGACCAAGGTCATGAGGCCGAACTCCAAGGCAAAGACACGGCCGTGGAACTGCTCCGCCGTGCCCCATTGCAACAACACCGAACTAGGGACCCAGATCATCGAGTTGCCCAGGCCAGCGAAGAACAGGAGGACGCAGCAAAGAACCATGCCACTGGCGCTGCCCAGGGCGATGTAGGCCGCGCCGAGCAGGATGAAGCCCAGGAGCACCACACGCCGAAAAACCGAATCTGTCTCCCCGAACCAGGAGCGGGCATAGAGGCAGCCGATGGCCGCACCCAATCCACGACTGGCGAAGAGCAAACCCAGAATCGCGGGCGCAGCACGGGTGCTGAGAATCTCGCTGCTGTATTCGTTGAGCAAGGGCATGGCCCCGGCGCTGAAACCCATACCCGCTTTGAGCAGGCAGACCATGGCCACATCTGGATGCGCGCGTAGGTAGCGCAAGCCATCGATGAAACCCGTCTTCTGATCCTCGGGAATCGCCTTGGGCCGCAGGGCCGGCAGGCCCATGAGCAGGTAGGCACTCAACAGATAGGTAAAGATGTCGAGGATCAGGGCGATCTCCACCCCCAAGAATTCGGTGACAAAGCCACTGGCTGCCGCCCCCATGGCCATGGTCACCGACCAGGTTGCTCCGAGCAGGGCATTGGCGATGGGCAGCTGGGGTGACTCGACCAGCATGGGAATCGCCGCCGTTCGCGCCGGCATGAACAGACCGGTGAAGCAAGTTGAGACCACGACCCCCAGATAGAGCATGGGGACCGACTCCATGCGGTAGGCCAATATGATCACCCCGATGAGCAGGGCACGCGCCAGATCCGCGATAACCATCAGGTTACGTCGCGGCAGACGTTCGACGAGCGGGCCCACGATAGGACTCACCAGAAAGACAGGCACCGTCTTGGCGATGAGCACCAGACCGACCGCCGAGCTCATGCCAAGCAGGGCATCGGCCGCAGCGTAAAGAGCCACCAAATTGAACCAATCCCCGAAGATGCTGAGCAATTCTGCTCCCCAAAGCCTGGAGAAGCGTCGGTTGCTGCGCAGCAAGTCGCGGTAATTGGCGAGTGATCCCATGGTCGAAGGCGAGTTGGCGGGACGATAACCGGGGCAGGTCAGTTTCGGAGGCGCTAAGATCCGCCGCATGAACGAGACCTCCCTCGACAGTCAGGCCTTCATCGATCTCGAAGATCGCTACAGCGCACACAACTATCATCCCCTCGGTGTCATCCTCAGTCGTGCCGAGGGAATCTGGGTCTGGGATGTCGAAGGCAACAAGTATCTCGACTTCCTCGCCGCCTACTCAGCTGTCAACCAGGGGCACAACCACCCACGCATCGTCGAGGCACTCAAGGGGCAGATCGAAAACCTCTCGCTGACCTCCCGGGCCTTCCGCAACGATCGCTTCGGGCCCTTCTGCAAGAAGCTCAGCGAGCTCTCCGGGTACGACAAAGTCCTGATGATGAACACGGGTGCAGAAGCCGTGGAAACCGCGATCAAGGCCGCACGAAAGTGGGGCTACCAGAAGAAGGGCCTTGCTGCGGACAAGGCCCGCATCATCGTCTTCGATGGCAACTTCCATGGGCGGACCACCACCATAGTGAGCTTCTCCAATGACCCCGAAGCCAGAGATGGCTATGGGCCATACACACCCGGCTTCGACATTCTTCCCTATGGCGATCTTGCCGCGGTGGAAAAGGCATTCGATCCGAACGTTGTCGCCATTCTGGTTGAGCCGATCCAGGGCGAAGCCGGTGTCGTCACACCGCCCGCCGACTTCCTCCCGGGTCTGCGTTCACTCTGCGATCAGCACAAGGCCTTGCTCATCTGCGACGAGATTCAAGCTGGCCTCGGTCGCTCCGGTGACCTCTTCGCGCACAGGCTCTTCGGCGTTCGTGCCGACGCGGTGACCATCGGCAAGGCCCTCTCCGGCGGCATGTACCCGGTCTCGGCCTTCCTGGCCGATGATGCGGTGATGGATGTCTTCACCCCTGGCACTCACGGCTCGACCTACGGCGGCAATCCAGTCGCCTGTGCAGTAGCGGATGCGGCCCTCGACGTGCTGGTCGAAGAAGACCTTTGCAAGCGCAGCGCCGAGCTGGGAACTTGGTTCCGCCAGGAGCTGATTGGCATGAATTCAGCAAAGGTCAAAGAGGTGCGAGGCGCCGGACTCTGGATCGGCCTGGAACTCGAATCCTCGGCCGGTGGCGCCCGCAAGTACTGCGAAGCCCTCAAGAACGAAGGCATGCTCTGCAAGGAAACCCACGTGCACACCATTCGCTTCGCCCCGCCCCTGGTAGTCCAGAAGTCCGAACTCGAGTGGGCCCTGGAACGCATCCGCAAGGTCCTAGCCTAGATCCTTGCCCAACAGCGTCTGGCAATTACTAGAGTCGAGCGCGCGCGACCAGGGGGCGCGCCCGGCGATCAAGGATGCGAGCAAGGCGTGGACCTATGAGGAATGGTTCGTGCACTGCCGTAAGCTCGCCCAGGGCCTGCTGGATATCGGACTGCGCCCGGGTGATCGACTGGCGATTCATGCGGCAAATCGCGAGGAATACCTGAGCTGCTACTTCGCGGCTGCAGCTACCGGACTGATCCTGGTCCCCCTCAACACCCGGCTCACGGATGGCGAAACCAAAGATATCCTCAGAGACTCGGGCTGCAGCCTTGTCCTCGGCAAGGGCATCTGGAGCTTCGAAGAGGAGAGGTACGGCCGTCTTCTGACCGCCAAGGGCGAGAACCTGCAGCCCATCGCGGCAGCCGACGAGACCCCCGCGCAGATCTACTACACCTCGGGAACAACTGGTCGCCCAAAGGGCGTCATTCTCACCCATGGCAATCTGCTCAGTCACGCCCAGATGAGCATCGCAGCTCTGCAACTGAGCAAGACAGATGTCTGGGCCCATGTCGCACCCCTCTTTCACCTAGCGGATGCATGGGCGACTTTTGCGATCACCGCGGTCGCTGGCAGCCACGTTCTACAGTCCGAATTTGCAGCCGAAGCGACGCTCGAGCTGATCGCGGCGGAGAGGATCAGCATCACGAATCTGGTCCCCACCATGCTCAACCGCATGGTCCGACATCCAAGGGCCGGCAACTACGATTACAGCAGCCTGCGCCTTCTCTTGAGCGGCGGGGCGCCGATCGCCAGCAGGGTGGTGGCGGAAATCCATGCAGTCCTTGGCTGCGAATACGTCCAGACCTATGGCCTGACGGAGACCAGTCCCTTCCTGACCATGAGCATCCTGCCGCAGCACTTGCGCGCATTGCCAGATGCGGAGCAATTGGCTTACCGAGCCAAGACCGGCCGGCCCCTTCCCGGCATCGATCTACAGATCGTCGATGCTGATGGTCGACAGGTCGAGGCCGACAGCAAGCAGGTGGGCGAGATTCGTGTGCGTGGACGGACCGTCAGCCCTGGCTATTGGCAAAACCCTGAGGCGGATGCGGAAAGCTTTCGGGATGGCTGGTTCTACACCGGCGACCTCGCGGTCCTCGACGGCGAGGGTTTCGTCGACATCGTGGATCGCAAGAAGGACGTGATCATCAGCGGCGGCGAGAGCGTCTACAGCACCGAAGTCGAGCAGCGCCTCTTCGAGCACCCAGCGGTACTCGAAGCTGCGGTCTACGGGCGGGAGGACCCGGAGTGGGGCGAACGGATCTGCGCTGCTGTGGTCCTCGAAGCTGGCGAAGATCTGAGCGCTGAAGAGCTGATCGCCTTCTGCCGGCAGGAGCTCGCTCCCTTCAAGACGCCCAAGGAAATCCGTTTCATGGCGGAATTACCACGAACCGGGTCGGGCAAGATCAGCAAGCGCCTCCTTCGCTCGAGCTGAGAAGAAGCGGTCTAGGATCGCCCGGCCAGGTATTGCTTGGGCCAGTATTGCTCCGAGAACTCGTATTCCTCCGCAGCATGCCGGGTGATCCAGGCATCGCGGAGATGCGGCCGAGCCATAGCACAGAGATCGGCGCGGCCTGCCGCCAAGATCGTGTTGCAGTGGTCGGGACCCAAGATGGCTCCTACGGCTATCACCGGCATCGGCGCCTCGTAGCGTATCTTCTCGGCAAAAGGAACCTGATACATGCGGCCGTAGTTGGGGATGTGATCCGGACTGTTCCCACCGCTTGAGACATCGATGATGTCGCAGCCACTGGCGGCGAGCATCCGAGCGATGAGCACCGCCTCCTCCGCATCGATACCCGCGTCCTCCGCCCAGTCGCTGGCGCTGATGCGAACGGATATCGGCTTCTCCGCGGGCCAGACCGCGCGCACGGCAGCGAGCACCTGTAATGGAAAGCGCATGCGGTTCTCCAAACTTCCACCGTACTCATCAGCGCGCTGGTTGCTCAGAGGGGAGATGAAGCTGGACAGGAGATAGCCATGCGCCATGTGCAGCTCGATCATGTCGAAGTCAGCCTGCGCGGCATACTTCGCCGACTGACAGAATTGATCACGGACTCTTGCCATGTCCTCGGGCTGCATTGGCCGCGGAGCCGGCCAGTCCGGCCTGAAGGGCTGCTCGTCGGGACCGATGGTCTGCCATGCACCCGTTCCCAGTGGTTGGTCATCCGCCACCCAGGGCAGTTCGCAGGAAGCCTTGCGTCCTGCATGGGCCAACTGCATAGCCACCTTGGCCGCCGAGTGTTCATGGACAAAACTGACGATGGGTCGCCAGGCTTCCGCATGAGCTTCGCTCCACATGCCGGAACAGCCGGGAGTGATCCTGCCCTCAGGCGAGACGTTGGTCATCTCGGTGAAGATCAGTCCGGCCCCACCCAGTGCGAGGCCGCCCAGGTGAACCATGTGCCAGTCGGTGGGCATGCCCTCCTCCGAGGAGTACTGACACATGGGTGAAACCACGATGCGATTGACCAAGCCGAGGTCGGCAATCTTGTATGGACAGAAGATCGGCACCGGTGCCTCTTCTGGCGCAGGCCTGCCATTCGCCTCGGCATAGACCTTGCGCACTCGGGCAACCAGGTCCGGATCCCGCACTTGCAGGTTGTCGTAGGTGATCGCCTTCGAGCGGGTCATCAGATTGAAACTGAAGATGGCCGGGTCTTGCTGCATGTAACGCTGACTGTTCTCGAACCACTCGAGACTGGTCTGCGCCGTCTTCTGCAGCTTGATGACCTCGATATACCGCGCCTCCTGATAGGCCTGTAGGACTGCAGGCACGTCGGAATTGCCTCTCGCCTGGAAGGACGCCGCCAGAGTAATCGCATCCTCCAAGGCCAGCTTGGTCCCAGAGCCGATGGAGAAGTGGGCGGTGTGCGCCGCATCCCCGAGCAACACCACATTCTCGTGATGATAGCTCTCGTTGTGGATCGTGGGAAAGCTGCGCCAGATCGAGCGGTTGCTAAGGAGACGATGGCCAGCCAGTTCGTCGGCAAAGAGCGCCTGACAAAAAGCCAGAGATTGCTCCTCGTCGAGCTTGTCCAATCCCGCCCGAAGCCAGACTTCCTCATGACACTCGATGATCCAAGTACCAAATCCTTCCTCGAAGGGATAAGCGTGCACCTGGAAGAGGCCGTGTTCGGTCTCCTTGAAGACGAAGGTGAAGTTGCTCATCGCCTTGTCCGTGCCAAACCAGGCGAACTTGCAATGGCGCCAATCGATGCTCGGCTTGAAATGCTCGGCAAAACGCTTGCGAACCAGGCTATTGGCCCCATCAGCACCGAGGATCAGATCCGCATCGGCGAAGCGATCCAGGTCTTCAATTTCGGTTTCAAAGGCGATCTTGATGCCCAGGTCGGCACAGCGTTTGTGCAGGATCTTCAAGAGTTGCCGTCGTGACAGACCGCAGAATCCGTGACCCGTAGAGACAACCTTCTCGCCGCCGTAGTAGGTCTCGATCTCATCCCAGTAGCGAAACTGCGCACGAATCTCGGCCATGACCTCCGGATCCGCGGCGGCGATGTTCCCGAGGGTTGCTTCCGAAAAGACCACCCCCCAGCCAAAGGTGTCATCCGGCTTGTTTCGTTCGTAGATCTCGATCTCGGTATCCGGATAGGCCTTCTTCATCAGCAGGCTGAAGAAGAGTCCGGCGGGCCCGCCCCCGATGGCGACGATTCTCATACGCCCAGGGTATCCGGGCCCTCACCCTGCTTCACGGTAGAAAGATCTGCACGCGGAGCTGCTCATCGGATAGCAATTGCCGCCGTGGAGCTCGCCTTCGACATCCTCCTGATTCTGGTCGCTTGCTTCTGGCTGGGCTTCACCCTCGTCGCTCTGCTCGGCTTTGCGCTCATGCGTTCCCTGCCCAAGGCCAGGCTCCCGAGCCGGGCATCCCTGACGGTCATCGTCGCCGTCCGTGACGAAGTCGAGCGCATCGAGGGGACGATTCGGCGCATTCTCGCGCAGGAGGGAATCGATCTGCAGCTGATCGTCGCCGACGACGGCTCCCAGGACGGCAGCCGCGAGATACTGCATGCGCTGGACGCGGCGGAAGCTCGACTCGAAGTGATCGAAATCGACGAGTTACCAGCAGGATGGATCGGCAAGTGCCATGCCTGCCACCTGGCTGCGTCCAGAGCTCGGCATGACTGGCTGCTCTTCACCGATGCTGACACATGGATGCGATCCGATCTGCTCACCCGCGCCGTCGCCGAAGCGGAGCGCCTCGAAGTCGATCAGCTCTGCCTGGTTCCCGGCCTGGCCGGCACAAGCTTCGTTGGGCGTATCCTGGCCCTGACCATGGTTCTGGGCCTCTACAAGCTGGCCATCGGCATCAATCTGCACCGACCCGCTTCCTACACCGGCTTTGGCTCCTTCAACTTGATCCGTCGCCGGGCCTACGAGGCAGCCGGCGGTCACGAAACCCTGCGCATGGAAGTCCTCGAGGACATTCGCCTGGGCGAGCAACTGAAACGAGCCGGCTTCCAGAGTCATCTCGGGCATGCGCAAGAGGACTTCGAAGTGAAGTGGCTCACCGACTTCTGGAGCTTCTTCCGAGTCCTCGAAAAGAATTACTTCGCCCTCCTCAACTACAGAATCGGGCTGCTCATACTTCAGCAACTGAGCTGTCACTTGCTCTGGACGCTAGCGATTCTCGGGCCCTTCTTCTTTGGCCTCCCCGGCATGCTGGCAGGGATTGGGCTGGCCTCAATGGCCCTTCCCGCCGCCCTCACAGCTCCCCTGTACAGTTGGACGCTGCTACCGGCGCTGTTCACCCCCTTGGCAGTACCGATCACCATGTGGGGACTTCTGCACAGCGCATACAGCATGCTCTCCAAGGGAGGTGTGCGCTGGCGCGGAAGGTTCTACCCCATGGCAGAATTGCGCCGCAGCTGAGACCATGGCGCCGCCCATGGAGCAACCATTCTTCATCCTTGGCAACGGGCGATGCGGCTCGACCATGCTGTGCAAGGTCCTGCAGGCACATCCCCAGGTTGCCCTATGCGATGAGGCCAAGGTCATCAACTTCATTTGGTTTTGCAATCAGCTCGCCTCCCTGCCGGCAGACTCCCAGGGCGAATGGAATCTGCAGGAGCCCATCCGAATGCGCGGCCTGATCCAAGGCCGCTACACCGCCTCCATGGCGAGCAGTTTCGCCGGGCATGCCAAGTCCCTGATCCGCGACTTCTACAAGGGCGAGTTCCCCGATCGGGAATTCACGCACTGGGGAGACAAACTACCCAACCCTCGGGCGGCTGCCGCCATGCGAGCCCTCTGGCCGCAGACCCGCTACATCCTCTGCGTTCGCGATCCCCGCGACATGATCTGTTCTTATCGTGCCTATGCCAGCCGAGATGACTACCGGCAGCGCTTCCCGCACGTCCAGGAAATGAGCCTCGCCGATCACGCGGTTCTCTGGCGCAATCTCAACAGCAGCGTTTTGGCAGATCTCTCGCCCCTAGTAATCCGTTATGAGGATGCAGTCCCGAACTTGCCTGGCAGCATCAAGAGATGCTTCGAGCACCTCGGCCTCGCCATGCGCCCCGAAGTCCTGACAGCCCTACAAGGGGAAGGCAACTTCGCCAGCCATGGCACCTCCAAGACACCGGGGGCCAGCATCGGCCGCTGGCGCCAGGAGTTGAGCCCCTCGGAAGCCGAGCAAATCCAGTCCATTTGCGGCGACGCCATGTCTCGCTTCGGCTATTCAGATGCGAGTACCGAACCTGGCTCCGCGGCCTCGAACTGAGGTCGGCAGTATGGTTCCGTTCTCGGCATGGACTGCTGTCAGCAGAAAGCACCGCTAAGCAATAACAAGGCCGCATGGATATGCCCCATGTGTCCAAGCGTGGGCAGCGATTCATCGGGCAGCTGCCCGCACTGCGGTATGGCTCTCGAGGCTCGCGTCCCTGCAGTCGGCGAAGAGAATCCCGAACTGGGCTACATGCTACGCAGACTCTGGTTTGCCCTGGCCTGCATGCTGCCTCTGCTGGCCATCACACTCGGCGGCCTCCTCCCCGGGACCCCTGGGGAATGGGTTCAGGCTCTGCTGGCCAGCCTGGTCGTGCTCTATTCCGGTTGGCCCTTCTTCCAGCGCGGCTACGAGTCTGTCCTCCGCCGGCGACTGAACATGTTCACCCTGATCGCCATGGGCGTCGGGGTTGCCTATGGCCATAGCCTGTTCTTGCTGATTCTTGCCAGCGAGCCCGGCGGGCTGCACTTCCAAGCGGCAGCGATGATCATCTGCCTGGTTCTGCTAGGCCAGGTGCTCGAACTCAGCGCCCGCCAGCGAACGGGCAGAGCGATCACCGCCCTACTGAATCTCTCTCCCAAGAGAGCCCAGCGACTCGACGGGGATGGGCTCGAGGAAGAGATTCTCATCGCAGAGGTGGTCGCTGGAGATCGGCTGCGAATCCGGCCTGGCGAGCGGATCCCGGTCGACGGCCGGGTCCTCGAAGGACTGAGCGAAGTAGACGAAGCCATGATCAGTGGCGAGCCCATGCCAGTGAGCAAGGCCGAGGGCGCAGCCTTGATCGGCGGAACCCTCAACGGCAGAGGCAGCCTGCTGATGCGGGCGGATCACGGCGCGGACGAGGGCTTGCTGGCACGCATGGTCGCGCAGGTTGCGCGCGCTCAGCGCAGCCGGGCACCGGTGCAAGGCCTGGTCGATCGGGTCGCCGCGTTTTTCGTGCCCCTGGTCCTGCTGATCGCGCTGGCGAGCTTCTGCTATTGGTATTTCTTGCGTGATGCCGCTGACCTTTCCACCGCCATCATGCGAGCCATCGCTGTGCTGGTCGTCGCATGCCCCTGCGCCCTGGGTCTGGCCACCCCCATGTCAATCATGGTTACCATGGGCAGGGCCGCGCAGAAGGGCTTGCTCTTCCGCAATGCGGAGGCCATCGAAGCCCTGCAGACAGTCGACACCCTCCTTCTCGATAAGACGGGCACCTTGACGGTCGGCCACCCGGAGCTCACCAGAATTCTACCCCTGGCCGATCTGGATGCGGACGCCATGCTCGAGCTGGCAGCCAGTTTGGAGCGCAGTAGTGAGCACCCTCTCGGCACTGCCCTTGTTCAAGCCGCCGAAGCGCGTGGCCTCGCGCTCGAGTCAGCCACCAACTTTGTTGCAGTCCCGGGCAAGGGAGTTCTTGCGGAGCTCGGGGGAAAACGAGTTCTCCTCGGGAATGAATCCCTCCTCCGCGACAAGGGCCTCGAGCATGACCAGCTTGCCGGTGACCTGAACAAACTCCGACAGGCGGGCAGCAGCGCCATGATCATGGCGATCGACGACAGAGTGATAGGTCTCTTCGCTTTCGCTGACCAGATCAAAGCTGGCAGCAAACATCTGCTCGAGGACCTCGCAGAAGATGGGCTGCGGTTGATCATGCTCACCGGCGATAGCCAGAAGACCGCAGCGGCGGTCGCCGAGTCGCTTGGAATCAGCGAGGTGCATGCTGCTGTGCTTCCTGAAGACAAGCGTGGAGTCGTCGCCGAGCTCCAGGAGCAGGGGCTGCAAGTGGCCATGGCCGGCGACGGCATCAACGACGCTGCGGCTCTCGCCCAGGCCGATGTGGGCATCGCCATGGGGACGGGCAGCGACGTGGCCATCGAAAGTGCAAGCCTCACTCTGGTCGGCGGCGAACTCAGAGGCATCAAGGATGCGAGGCGCTTGAGCCGGGTGAGCCTAGGAAACATCCGACAGAACCTCTGTCTCGCATTCGCCTACAACATTCTGGCCATTCCCTTGGCGGGCGGATTCCTGGAGGACTGGATCACCTACACGCCTTCGCCCACGGTGGCTGCAGCAGCGATGGCGGCCAGCTCCCTGGTGGTTGTGCTGAACGCTCTCAGGATCCGCTGAGGCAGGCCGCCTCTACCTCGCGGATCTCCTTTGGAACATCCGAGCTCAATACCCTGTGGCCAGTGCGGGTGACCAGCAGATCGTCCTCGATGCGCACACCGATACCGCGCAGTTCCTTGGGAACAGCCTGATCTCTGGCGTCGAAGTACAAGCCGGGTTCAATGGTCAGAGCCATGCCCGGGCGAAAGTTTACCGGCCGGCCCCGCTCATCCTCATAAGCGCCAACATCGTGCACATCCATTCCTAGCCAATGGCTGGTACCGTGCATGAACCAAGGCTTGTAAGCATGACTGGCCATGAGGGCCTGCGGCTTTCCCTTCAGGACACCGAGTTCCACCAGTCCCTTGGTAATCACGCGCTGTGCTGAACGATGCGGCGCGTTGCATGGCTTCCCGGGTTGCACCATCCGCAGAGCTGCCTTCTGCGCGGCGAGAACCACGCGATAGACCGCGCGTTGGGCCGGGCTGAATTGCCCGCCAACGGGCCAGGTCCGAGTGATGTCCGCCGTGTAATGATCCACCTCTGCACCCGCGTCCAGAAGCAGTAAGTCCTTAGCGCTCATCTTCCTGCGATTCTCCGTGTAGTGGAGGATGCAGGCATTGTTGCCACTGGCAACGATCGAGGGATAACCGTTGCGGACCGAGCCCTGGCTACGAAAACGCTCCTCGAGAGCCGCTTGAACCTGATACTCGTTCATTCCCGGCTTCGCGACCTGCATGGCATGTAGGTGCGCCGCCGCGCTGATCCTGGCAGCAGACTCGAGCGCTGCGATCTCTGCAGCATCTTTGATGATGCGGAGTTCGGCGATGGCCGGCTTGGGATCGATGAGCTCAGGATGCGCCGCTGGAGCTCGCCGACGATTCCTCTGTGCCAAACTCCTGAAGACCCGAAATAGCCGCTGGTCAAAATCCTCGTCACAGCCAAGGGTGCAAAACAGACGTGTCTGAGCTGCTAGCAGATCCGGCAGGCGCTGCCAAAATTCAGTGATCGGGTAAGCCTCGTCTGCCCCGTAATCACGGACGGCCCCCCGAACTCCGATGCGGCGGCCTTCCCAGATCTCACGTTCCCGATTGCTCGGCTGAACGAAGAGTAGGCAACGGTGGGTCTTGTTGCTCAAGCGCCAGGCAACAAGAAGAGCCTCCGGCTGAGGGAAGCCACTGAGATAGAGCAGGTCACTGCTGGCCCGGTACTCATGATGCACATCCCCGTTTCGCAGGCTCTCCTTCGTGGCCGGCAAGAGGAGAAGCCCATCGCCGAGCTTGTTGAGAAGCTTCTGCAGTCGATCGCTGTGACTCATTCTCAAAGGCCAAGAGCCGCATGTACCGCCAAGCTGGCGGAAGACTTGTTCAGAGTATAGAAGTGCAATCCCGGAGCCCCGCGGTCGAGGAGTTCTCGACATTGCTCGATCGCCCAACTCACGCCAGTCGCCACCACCGCCGCCGGATCGGCCTCGACGATATGCAGGCGCCGACTCAGTTCCTTCGGAATGCTCGCGCCACACATCTTCGTAAAGCGCTGCACCTGCGCCACGTTGGTGATGGGCATGAGTCCCGGCACGATGGGCACCTCGATGCCTGCATCACGGGCACGCTCCACAAAGGAGAAGTATTCCGCATTCTCAAAGAAGAGCTGGGTCACCATGAAGTCGAGGCCCGCATCGACCTTCTGCTTGGTCATGGCCAGGTCCGTAGCCCGGTCCGGAGACTCGGTGTGCTTCTCCGGGTAGCAGGCCCCGCCCATGCAGAAGGCGAAGCCCTCTTCACGGATGTACCGCACCAGCTCATCCGCGTAACCGAAGCCTCCCTCCGGCTGCACAAAGCCACTCTCCCCCGCCGGTGGATCACCACGCAGAGCCAGGACATTCTCGATTCCCGAATCATGAAGTCGCTGCAGGATCCCATGAATCTGATCCTTGCGGCTGCCCACGCAGGTCAGGTGAGCCATGGCCTCGAGACCGAGATCCCGCTTGATCCGGGCAACCAATTGCAGGGTCCGATCTCGGGTGCTGCCACCAGCACCGTAGGTGACCGACACAAAAGATGGCTTGCAGGGCCCGAGGGTCTCGACGGTTCGGTACAGAGCCTCCGTGCCCTCATCGGTCTTGGGCGGGAAGAACTCGAAGGAGATCACCGGCCCGTCGACATGGAACATGTCCTTGATCTTCATCTGCGGGCTCAGTCTAGCGGACCAGGTCCCGCAAACCGGAGAGCTTTACCGCGAGCTCGCGCCTGCGAGTATCCATGGGCAAAGCAGAGCCAGGCCGGCCACTAACCGGGCATATGCGGGCTTAAACCGCCCCAAAACCCTCCCAAGCCCATTCTTGGCGAGCCTAAGGGAAAAAAAAACCAGAGCGCCGGATCAGGGAGGAAAAACCTGCGTAAGCTCCGCACCTCGCGCCTCTCCCGGCGTGGTGGCTAACCTAACCAGATCCAGAACAAGACAGATGAAGAAGAGCACCTCAACCATTCTCGCTGCCGCGGTCACCGGCCTTTTCATGGGCGCAGCCACTGGCTGCAAGTCAGCCGACGGCGGCAGTGAAGCCGCCGCCCACATGGGTGACAAGCACGCTTGCAAGGCACTGAATACCTGCAAGGGCGAGGGCGGTTGCGCCTCAGGCGACAACGGCTGTGCTGGCAAGAACTCCTGCAAGGCCAAGGGTGGTTGCGCCACCACCGCCAAGCACGAATGCGCCGGCAAGAACGAGTGCAAGGGCCTGGGCGGCTGTGGCTCCAGCGACAACGGCTGCAAGACCAAGAACTCCTGCAAGGGCAAGGGCGGTTGCGCGGTCCCAATCAAGCACTGATCCCCTCACTTGACATCCAAAGCCACTAGGACGGCCCCCCGTCCATGAATCTCTCCGATCTCAGACAAGACGATCTCGGCCTCGGTATCGGCCTGAGGACCGTGCACTTCGGGCACATCCTCGAGAACTGGCCCGATATCGATTGGTTCGAGATCCTCTCGGAGAACTTCATGCACACGGGGGGTCGCCCTATGTACATCCTCGACCAAGTCGCCGAACGCTATCCCATCGTCATGCATGGGGTATCGATGAACATTGGCTCCAAGGACCCACTGGACTTGGAGTACATGCAGGAACTCAAAGTCCTGCGCAATCGCTGCAAAGCCCGCTTCGTCAGCGACCACATCTGCTGGACGGGAGTGGATGGCACCAACCTCCACGACCTGCTGCCAATTCCCTACACAGAGGAAGCCCTCAAGGTGATGGCCGAAAAGGTCAAGCAGGTGCAGGACATTTTGGAAGCGCCGCTGACTTTGGAAAATCCCAGCACCTATCTGGAGTTTGCTCACAGCGAGATGAGCGAACCCGAGTTCCTCCGGCAGCTGGCAAATGAGACCGGCTGCGGCTTCCTCATGGACGTGAACAACGTCTTCGTCTGCGCCAGCAATCACGGCTTCGATGCCAAAGAATACCTGCGTCAAGTTCCCTGGGATCAGGTGCTGCAATTCCATCTCGCCGGCCATAGCACCTTCGAGACTCACAAGCTCGACACTCACGACGGCCCGGTCTGCGACGAAGTCTGGGAGCTATATCGTCTCGCCCATGAATTGAGCGGTGGGCGTAGCACCCTCATGGAATGGGATGCGGACATTCCGGACTTTGACGCTGTGCACGGTGAAGCACTCAAAGCCCGCGAGTATCGTCAGTCCATGAGTTCCACTTCGAGCAGCCTCGAGAATGACTGATCCAGACCTGCTCAGCCTGCAACGCTGGATGTCCTTGGTAGTCCAACACCCCAAGGATGCCCAGGCGGCCGTGCGCAGCAAGAAGGCCAAGCAGTACATCCCCACCGGCCTGGCCATGCATGGCAAGGTAGTGCTGCCTTCTTCGCGTATGGAGCCGATGGCCAGGCTCGATGTCTACAACGGCGGCTATCTCTCCCGCCTGATCGACGTCATTCGCTCGGACTTTCCTGGCCTGATCCACGCCCTCGGCGAGCACGCCTTCTTCCACCTCGCCCAGGACTACGTGGAGAAGCACCCAAGCCAGCATGCCAACCTGATCTTCTTCGCGGCCAAGTTGCCTGGCTTCATCGCCAAGAGGAAGGACCTGCCCAAGCGCGCTTTCCTCCGCGACCTCGCGCAATTGGAGTGGTTTATCAGCGAGGCCTTCCACGCCCCGGCAAGCCAGGCCATCGACCCGGCCAGCATGCAGAACCTCAGCCCGGAAGAATGGGCGCGCATCGCCCTGCATTGCAGCCCTTCTCTGCGCCTGCTCGAGAGCCCATACCCGGTGAACGGCTATCTACAGAGCTTCTTTGATGACAAGGAACCCGAGTTCCCAGCTCGCGCCATCTCGCGAGTGGCTATCTACCGCAAGGACTTTCGAGTCTGGCGACTGGGCCTCGACAAGCCAGCCTTCCAAGTTCTCTCCAAGTTGCTTGCTGGCGAAGCCTTCGGAACAGCCATTGAATGCGCTGGCGATCAGGCCCATAGAATCGGCGATTGGTTCCAAGACTGGTCTGCAGATGGGCTCTTCACCGGCTACACTCTCCCCCCCGACTCCACCCCGTAACAGAAGACATATATGAAGAAGTCCACATCGAGCATTCTTGCCGCAGCGGTCTCCGGGCTGCTGATCGGTGCTAGCAGCGGCTGCACCTCCGAGAGTTCTACCGAGAACGCTGCGCCAAGCACGCCCGCCGCAAACCCTGGCGACAGCACGCCAGCGGTAGCGGCCGACTTGCATGCCTGCAAGGGCTACAACAAGTGCCAGGGCAAGGGTGGCTGCAAGACCGCCGACAACGAGTGCAAGGGCCAGAATGCCTGCGAGGGCAAGGGTGGTTGCGCCACCGTCGAGCATCATGCTTGCGCCGGCAAGAACAAGTGTGCTGGCCAGGGCGGCTGCGGTTCCGGTGACCAGAGCTGCAAGGCCAAGAACACCTGCGAAGGCAAGGGTGGCTGCGCGGTCCCGATCAAGCACTGAGATCGAGTCCGGCAGGTTACTCATAAGGGAACAAGGCGCCGCGGGTACTGCTCGCAGGCGCCTTGCCTGTTTAATAGGGCAGCGGTGCACAGCTCATACCTCAGCCTTCCTCTGAAGCAGCCCTACGACCTACGGACCACCCTGCACGGTCACGGCTGGATTGACCTCGCCCCCCATCACTGGGATGAAGAGGAGCAACACTTGGAGAGCGCCCTCGAGATTGCCGGCCAGGGCGTCGACGTCCGAGTTCGACAAGTCGGCAAGGAACTTCGTCTGCGTATCCAGAGCCGGAAGAAGCTGAGTCCGGACGGCAAGGCCCGCCTGCGCGCCGGGCTGCGCAGGATACTGCGCACGGAAGTCGACCTGCAGGACTTCTGGCGTCTTTGCCGCAAGCACGATGGGCTGGCTTGGGTGGCGCGCCGCCGTGCCGGTCATCTCATGCAATCCGCCGAGCTCTTCGAAGACCTGCTTAAGCTGCTCTTCACGACGAATTGCTCCTGGGCCGCAACCAAGAAGATGTGCGAGCGCTTGGTGAGTAACCTGGGAGTCGCAGCTCCCAGCGGTCGGAACTGCTTTCCCAGCGCCCGGACCTGCGCTCAACAGGACGAGGGCTTCTATCGAGAGGTCGTGCGCGCCGGCTATCGGGCCAGACACTGCGTCGAACTCGCAAGGCTCTTTGCTGCAGGCAAACTCAACGAGGATTACTTCCTGCAAGACCAGGCAGACGACTCGACTTGCCGCCGCCGCTTGCTGGCGCTCTCTGGCTTTGGACCCTACGCCGTCGGTCAGGCGCTGCGGGGCCTGGAACAGTACGAAGAGCTCGCTCTCGACTCATGGTGCCGGGCAAGGCTGGCAGAAATGTCCGGACGACGGAAGCCACCAAGTGATGCCAGCATCGAGAAGCGCTACGCCAAGTATGGCAGCTTCAAGGGCCTGGCCCTGTGGATGGATCTCACCGCAGACTGGCACGGCGAGGGCTAGTTGAAGCGCTGCTCGAAGTCCTGCTCTGCGAAGTCACGCGCGTTCGGCTCGAGAGCTGGACCCGGCTGGTCGAAACTCTCGCGTGGCGCCGCTCCCGCAACCAAAGGCTCGCGATGCAGCTCATTCATGTGCGCTCGGTGCTTCTCCAATTGTGCTGCGTTCTTGCAGGAGAGAGCCGCCAACAGCTCGCGCCCTTCCGCCTCGCTGGACACGACAGCGGCGCCCTGCAACTTGCCGCTACGCACGTCTGCCACCTTCAAACGACCTCGACTACGCAGAAGGAAGAGCTTGCGCCTACCATCATGGAATTGGAGCAGAACCTCTTGCTCCGCCTTTGATCCATCGGACATGGGCTCGCTAGGCTCCGTGCCCAATTCCATCTGCTTGGTCATCAGAGCAAAAATATGATCCGCCACTTCTGGATCGGTCACCTCGAGTCGTGCGATGACCTCTGAGTCATCGAGTCGACGGATGACCTGCAGGAACTCACCATGCGGTTCGATGCGCAGACTCTCTCTACCTCTCCTCAGAAAGGGGAAGCCCATACTGCCACCGGTGGTGGGCTCCCAAGTCCGAGCCTGAGGCGTGTTCAGGAACTCGCCGATCTCCGTAGACCGACCCTCCGTACCGCGCACGCGCCGGGCATACCAATCCATGTACTCGAGAATGAGATAGCCAAAGAGAGCTCCGATCAGCGCTCCCGGGATCAAGTGCGTCAGGATGATGGAAAAGTCGCCTCCCACAGCCCTTCTGATCGACCGTCTGGGCGCTGGCCTTGGTCCCTATTTGAGAGCTCTCAAAGGCGTTTGGCGACTCGAAGCAGGACCCGCTGCACGTCAAGGGCCCTTGGCGCCTCCAGGAGCTTGTCGGCAATCCCTCTGCACTCGTCGATGTTGAAGCGAGAAAGCACCTTGAGCAGAGTCTTGAGGCGCACTGGCGCCACGGAGAACGAGCGAATACCGATGCCGAGATAGAAGGGCACCCGCTCCGCTTCAGACGCACCCTCACCGAAGAGAATCAACTTCTTGCCACCGCGCGCGGCATCCCGAGCCATGCGTGCGAGGAGCTCGAAGATAGCGGGATGAACCGACTCGTAATACTCGCGGACGAGGGCACCGTCCCGATCCGCAGCCAGGAGAAGCGCCTGCAGGTCATCGATGGCCACCACCACGAAGTCTGCCTCCATCAGGAAGGCGTGCAGCACGAAGGCCGCTGCCGGCACCTCGATGATCGGCGCGACATTGATGGTGTCCGCACACTCGATCTTCTTCTTCCGCAGCTCGAGGCGCTCCTCCATGATCGCGGCCTTCACCCTCTGCAAGTCACTCAATCCGGTAACGAATGGCACCAGAACTGCAGCGTTCTCACAGTTGGCGGCGGCACGCAGGATCGCACGCAGCTGCAGGCGTAGAACCTGTCCATCGTGTAGCAGGCCGCGAATTCCGCGCATTCCGAGGGCAGGGTTTCTTTCCTTTGCACTCGGCATGTCAGTCACCTGCGTTGCCGCGGTCACATCAAGCAGGCGGAAGCCGACCATCTGCTCGCTAGGTTGTTTGATCACCTCGCGATAATGCCGGACCAGCATGTCTTCTGAAGGCAATCGGCGCTCCACCAAGAACATGAGCTCGGTGCGATACAAGCCAATGCCGTCCATTCCGAAGGTTCGAGCCAGGCCAACCTCCGAGATGTTCCCACAGGAAGCCAAGAGCTCCACTACCGTCCCGTCTCTTGTTGAATGCTCCTGATCTCCGGTCGGAACCTGGTGCTCCATGCTCCGCTGGCGCTCGGCAGTCTGCTCAAACTCGGCGCGCAAGCGTTCATCCGGGTTGATATGAATCTCCCCGGAGCCGGCATCAAGAATGACGAAATCCTCGTTCTCTATCTTGCCAGGAAGGTCCGGAATACCCGTGATGGTCGGGATACCCATGGAACGGGCGAGGATGCCCGCATGTGAGCTGATGCCTCCTTCTTCGGTGACAATGCCGTCAACCTGTTCGTTGTCCAGATTGAAGAGGTCATTGAGAGTCAGCTTGCGCGCTATCAGGATGTAGTGCTCACTGGGTCGTTCCGATGGCACCGCACCACTCTCGAGCTTTTTGATGTTTCGCCGAACTCGAGTGCCCACATCACGGAAATCGCCGGCTCTCTGCCGCAGGTAATCGTTCTCGACAAGCTGGAAGATGCGATCGTAGTCATCGACCACTTTGCGAATGGCGGCCCGCACCGAGTACCGCTCCTGCAGGACGAGTTTCTCGATCTCGTCGACGAACATCGGATCTCGCAGGTAGTCCAGATGCACATCGAAGATGCGGAGCTCGTTTTCACCGAGGTTGCCCTGGTGCTTCTCCTTGAGTTCCTCGATCTGCTTGCGACTCAGGTCGAGGGCCTGCCGCAGTCGGTTCAACTCATCCTCGATCTGGTCCGAGGGGATGCGCTCTAGATAGCCCGAATCCTCTTCGAAGCCCTGTAGGAAGACTCTGCCCAGCGCGACCCCGGTAGCAACGGTTTCACCCTTGAAGATGCGCGCGCCTCGCTCGCCTTCGACGTTCGAACTACTTTGAACCAAGTCTGGGAGCTTCCTGGGAGTGCATGACCGCAGTGAGAGTGAACTCATGCCGACTCCGGTGCAAGCGACTCTCGCTCTCTCGCAACTCTTTCGTTGAGACGCAAGCCCAGACAACGACAGGCCACAGGCCTTTGCGGCATTTGGCATTGCTGGATTGGGAGGCAGCCACCACAATGCCTGAGTGTTAGAGACAAGGAAGGCCGCTCAGAGGCCCCAGAGCTGCTATCAAGTCGAGCACGGACTGACCAGATTGTTCCTTACTTCAGAGGGTTAGAGCGGACCGAGGCATGGGAACGCACTCCGATGCAAGCGTGGCTGCGGGCGCGCAACTCGGCGAAAACGTCCACATCGGCCAGGGTTGCATCATCGGCCCCAAGGTGAAAATCGGTGCCGGCAGCTATCTGCACCCGCGGGTCATCGTGGACGGGGAGACCAGCATCGGCACGGGCTGCGAAATCTTCCCCTACGCAGTCTTGGGGACCAAACCGCAGGACAAAAAGCTGAAACCGGGGCAATGCGGCGGTCCCCTGGTCATCGGCGATGACAACATCATCCGGGAGCATGTCACCATTCAAGGCGGCACGACTTTCGGTGCAGGGATCACCCAGGTTGGCAACCACAACATGCTCCTGGCTGGTGCCCACATCGGGCATGACGCCAGCGTCGGGAATCATGTCGTATTCACCAACAGTGCCATGGCCGCGGGGCACAGCATCGTCGAAGACCACGTGATCCTCGGCGCCATGGTGGGCATTCATCAGTTCGCTCGTGTGGGCACTTGGGCCATGGTCGGAGCCGGATCCATGCTCTCGCTGGATGCTCCACCCTTCTCACTCGTGCAGGGCGATCGAGCCCGATTGGTTGCGGTCAACGTAATCGGCATGCGTCGTGGGGGCTTTTCAGCCGATCAAAGGGATGTGATCAAGCGTGTCTTCCGGATCTTGTTCTGGGATCAGGGCTTGAAGAATGAACGCATCGTAAATGCACGCCGATTCGCCGCCGGGGACGAGCTTGCTCTGAGCGTCATCGACTTCATAGAGAACACGAAGCGCGGAGTGCTGGCCCCTAGAGCACGCCTTAGAAACCGGGATGAGACGCCACTCTTGGATAACTGACCTTGCCGCACTGGCCCTGATGGCCGGCATCCTCTCCATGCCGGGCAAGGCACAGGGCCCTGCAGGGATCCGCGATCTGACGATGCCAGACGGCAGCCGTTTTCTTCTCGTTCCATCTGGTGAATCGCCTTTGATCCACTGGGTCACCGCGACTCCAGCTGGATCGGCCGAAGATCCACCCGAGTATCCCGGCCTCTCCTATGCCGTGGCACGTGCATCCCTCAATGGCACCAGTGAGATTGGCTCCAAGGACTGGCCGGCAGAAGAGCTCGCCATTATCACCGGAGAAGATCTACGCCTCGAGCTGGAGCAGGTCCAGGCTGCAGGTGAAGTCCCAGATGGGGCACTCTTGGCAGGCATCGAAAAGAGTCGCCTTCTCGCCAATCAACTCTCGGATCCCTACGCCTGGCGCCGGGAATTGCAGACGGCTCCGGCCTTGCAGTTGGAGTTTAGCGAGGCCAATACGGTTAGCTTCCTCGAGATAACCACCACAGCTGTGGGCTTCTCGAAGGTCGCTTCGTTGATGAAGAAGCGTCGCGATAACGCTGAGCTGCGTGGCTTGCGCGAGATTCTCGCACAAGTGCAGAAAGAGGAGGCAGCTCGCCAGCGGCATCCCCTTGCAGGCCTCAGACGGGAGATTCTCGAACTGGCGCTGCCGGGCAGAAAAACGGCCATTGGAACGCAGGGTCGCAACCTCTATCGCGTAGGCAAAGAGATGTTCCAGCTCAGTCAGGTGCCGCAGAGATGCCTGCACGTGATTGCTGGCGGCTTCGACCCGGACCAGGTCCAAAGGGAGCTCGAGGCGGTGTTCGTGAGCGCTCCAGAAACTTCCCCAGTTCTTCGCGCCCCTGAGGGATGGGGCACAAGGAAGGAGAAGGAGCTCATTTCAGAGATCCCCGGCGGTGACCGACAGGCGATTGCCATGGCCTTTGAGGTCCCCCGTGACGCGAATCCTCAGGCTCTGTCCATCCTCGTGGATTGGCTCACCGGCGGGCCGGATTCATTCCTAGCGAGAGAGCTGCGCCGAGATGAGCACCTCGGCCTAAGAACTCAGGGACAGGCGCCCTTCCCCGCAACTGCCGTCCCGGGCCTTCTCCTGGTGGAAGTATGGGAAGAACGCCTCCCGGGTCTGGGCGCGGCGCCGCGAGAGTTGCTGGGCAGCATCCGTAAAGTCCTCGATGATGCTGCCGAGACCGGCCCCAGTCAGATCGAGTTCAACCAAGCGGTTGCCCGCGCCCGTGGCCGTCGAGGCAGGGCCCTGGCGAGCCCACTGGATCTCGCCTACCACCTGGCACTCTCCTGCAGTGTCCTCCGACAGGAGCCGGAGGAGGCGATGCGCGATACACTCTCAGTAACCCACGAAGAAGTTCGGCAGCTCGCCCGACAGATTCTACGTGAGAACACTCGCAGCATCGTGAATGCGAAGAGGCAGCGATAGATGAGGCAGAGGAGAGACGGGGACGGCATCTCAGCGAGCCAGTGCAGGCGGCGATCTGGTCCCTTGCTAGCTCTGTTGATCTCGCCGCTGCTCTTCGGTTGCTACTGGTACCAGAACTATGCAGTCCCCGAACCGCAGCTACCGCCTGACCCACCGGAGCATGGCAGCGAAGGCGACGGTGGTCCGCCCCCCGCCGGAGGCAATAGCACCGAGGGCGGCAGTATGGTCCTCTCTGAGCTGGCGTATCTGCCGCCGCAGGCCGTCGACAAACAGTTCCCCGGCGGACTCCGCGCGGTGGCACGATCCTTCTTCAGCCAGGGGCGGAGCGGTGCTGCCTACCTCCAGCTGACCATTCCGAGTCCGGGTTCGAGGGTCTACGGGCTACCCATGCTCCTCGCCGAGACCCTCGCCTCTGCCAAGCGTGCCGGCAACACCGAAAGCCTACGCACCGCCTTGGGTCGTCTTGGTGGCGAGCTAAGAGTCCAGGCGGACCATATCAGCACACGATTCTCGATCAGCGTGCCAAGTGAACGCTGGCACGATGCTCTGCGCAGGCTGGTAGCAACATTTGATCGGGTTGAGATCAAACGCGATGTAATCGAAGAAGTGCAGCGCTTCTTGCTGGCAGACCTGAGCAACACACTCACCAACAAGCCAAAGGACGCGATCGTCGGTAGGTTCCTCGATCACCGGGAGCTCGGCAGTGAAGCGCGCTACGCGCAGCTACAGGACATCGATCCCAGCCAGGTTGAAGCGGCCTTTGCAGATGGCTATGCCAGTCAGGGCTCGGTCCTCAGCATGGTCGTGCCCAACACCCAAGCGCAGACACTCTTGCGCCAGGCTGAGATCATCATGCGCCCATGGGCCGGCAGCGAAATTGAAGCGGCTCCCGAGCAGAGCACCGCGGGTTTGCAAGTCGGCATCTATTGGGCGCCAACGAAGATCGACCGCTCGACTTTGATCTTGATGCTCGAATCGCCGGATACAGAGGGCATCGAGGCCGCCGCCCGCCTCACCGCCATGCAGGCCCTGACCGGACGTGGCATCGGTGGACGCTTTGGCGAGATCCTGGGCCAGATGTTCCCCCATGAGGTCGGCTTCGCCACAGAAATGGCGCAGCGGGGCGAACGACAGTATCTGGTGCTCAGCGCCGAAGTCGCCAGCGGCCAGGTTCTGTCGATCATCAACGGTTTCAATTCGGCCATCGCTTCCATGCTCGACGAAGCGCCGCATGCGGAAGCCATCTCCAGAGCTGCCAATCAGGTTCGCATGCGACTCCTCCTGCAGCAGGAAAGCCCTGAGGACTGGCTCGACTGGAGTACGCGCATGACGCAGAAGGGCCTCAATCTCGAGCCCGCATATCGCCAGACCCTCGCTGCTCTGGAACGACCCACCAGCATTCCTTTGGGCGCTGCATTCACGAGCCTCGCCACGGCCGAACAGACCTGGATCGTTCTCGGTGGAAGGCCACCCCTTGGAAACGAGTCCATCGGCCTGCTGGACGACAACGCATTCACGCGTGGACCAGCAAGCGTGAGTGAAGCGTCGAAGCCTCTGCAGGCGGCCCTCGCCGACACGGTGATGACAAAGGCGCTCGATGCCATGGGTGGAGGCAATCGGATCTTGGGCATCACTGGCTATGCCGCAAAGTCGAAGACCATCGGCAGCAGCAGCATCGAGTTTGAGGATAGCGATTGGTACGATGTATCCGGCCGCCTGAGACGATCACGCGAGATTCTGAACACGAGCATCGACACTCGCATCGACGGGCCGAAGGCGGATGAAAAATCCGGGGACGAGATCAAGGGCCTGGACGCTAGTGAAGCGGATCGAATCCTCGCCAAAGTTCGGCGCCATCCCCTCCTTCTTCTGCAGGCATACCTGCTCGGAAAGGATCAGTACCGCCTGGTAGCGATGCGCACCGCAGGCGATCGACAGGTCGCCATCCTCGAACTCATTGACAGGACCAAGCCGCGATTCCGGATGCATATCGACCAGGGCTCTGGTCTGGTCCGCGCAGTCGAGACCAGCACTGAGATTCCGGAACTGGGAGTTCTGCAGATCTTGGAATCCTACCGGGACTACCGAAACGTCACCGGCCTTCGCGTGCCCTTCCAGTGCAGCACCAAAACCTCCGGGGCAAGCGGAGACAGCGAGACGATCTGGCAATCCTTCGAGCTAGGTGACCAGGCGGACGAAGTTTTCGAGCGCAGCGAAGGCGAGCGCTAAAGGGCTACCGACCATGGCATCGGGGCCGAGAACCGAGCTGTAGGAAAACTGCACGATCCGGGCCGAGAAGGCTCAATTCTCCGCAGTATCAGGTCGAAAGATCCATGTGAGGGGACCAAGGGTCGAGAGGTTCAGGAAAACGAGGCAACATGGTTCAGTTCCGAAAAGCAGATCATCATCATCTTCATTCTGCTGAAGAAGGCGTTGCTCTTATTCTCAGTCTCTTCTTCACAATCATCGTCGCCGGCGTGGTTGTGACTGGCTCGATCATTCTCAAGTCGAACCGCGACTTGACGGAGACGAGCTTCCGCGTGAATGGCCAAGCCAACCAGTTCGCGCGTTCTGGAATCACCGAAGCTCTGGCCTGGTTCCGCCGGCAGACAAGTCAACCCGTCCTCGACTTCGAACCTATCGTCGACAACCTCGCCACTCCGCCGATCGTGGACTCGGATGATCCCGATGTCGGGATCATGCGCGAGTTCAGCATCGCCGGAAACACCTGGGGCCGCTACGAAGTCTGGAAGGAGTGGGCGGCGGACCCAGACCTGACTCGCTTGGCATGGCGCCAACAGATGGAGCTCCGCGACATCTCTACGGAGCGCGGCCAATCCTCCCCCGGCGGTAGCTGGCGACTGCGCAGCATCGGCTACGTCTTTCGCCGCAATAACCCAAGCATGGCCTTTGACGAGCAGCCCAATCGCATTCTCGCCAGTCAACGCCTCGAAATAGAAATCAGCCGCCTTCTCCTGGCGCCTCCAGGCCAATCCGCGCTGTCGGTGGCAGACGGGAATAGCGCCCACATCAACACCAAGGGGCGCATCGTCGGTGGAGCCACCGGCTCCGGCATCTACTACCCCACTGGTTCAGGAACACCAACGACTGGCCCTCCCCATGACAATCGAGTGACGGGCACACCATCACTGGCAACGACGACCACCTACGACGACTCACCGGAGGCGGTCTTCGGGGTCAGCCTGGATGACCTGAAGGGTATGGCCGACGACTACGTCACCAACGCCAGCAATTTCCCGAGTCCGGTTCCAACCAATTCAGTCGTTGTCGGTGAATTCAGCTCGATCAGTTTTGACAGCGCGAGGCCCCTGGATGGCACGGCCTTGGTCTACATCAAGGGGAACGTCAGCTTGTTACCAGGCAGCAACTCAAACTTCAGAGGGCTGCTCTACATTGACGGCAACCTGACCATGCGTGCACCCTCGGACATCCAAGGTGCGGTCGTGGTGACAGGCAATGTCACTATTCAAGGCTCGGGCGACTTCGCAACGATCACCTACGATGAAGACGTGCTGAACGCGCTTCGCCTCGAGATTGGGCAGTATCGACTCTCCGGCGCTCTACGAGCCGTCGGCGCGAGATAGCCGGAACTACTTCTTCACGGCGCCGAATCGAACCTCGGCGCCGATGAAGAACTGGTGGCTACCGAAGGTGTCCTTCGAGAGTGACACCGGGGCACGGCTCTCATTCTCCAGGTAGGAGTAATCCGCGTAGAAGGA
>JAJFFD010000217.1 GCA_021776805.1 Planctomycetota bacterium | reverse complement strand
CTGATCAGCGTGTTCGTGCTTTCCCGGAATCCATCCGCGGTGGCAATCATCAATTCTGCCATCGAGGCCCTTCCGGAGGTCGGAGATCGGCGCTACCAGGTGCTCGCCCAGATCGACGCAGACAACAGGCAGGCCGCCCTGGTCGGAAATCTGGACATTCGTGATCGAGAACACCTCCTGCTACAAGTGACCACCGCTGACGGCTACCGGCTGGTGATGGGACGCAATGCGGATGGGGATTGGCTTCTTCAGGACGCCGGAGAAGCCAACCAGAACCACATCGAACATCTCGGCAAGCAGACTGGCTGGCCAAGCTGGCTGGATCTTGGCGCCCACGCAATTCTCCTCGACTCGGTCGACAATCTCCTCACCCATCTCCGTCAGGACTATGACCTGGTCCACGGCGAGCAGCCTGCTGCAGAGAACGCAGGTTCTGTTCCAGTCCCCATGCAAATCACCGCTCTTCGCCGGAGTCGGGATCCGGCCGCCGCTCAGCGCATCGATCTCTGGATCGATCAGCACAGCCACCTGGTCGAACGCATGGAACTCCACTGGCCCGCCCATCGGCACCAGGAGCAGTCTGGACAGCACCCTGGCCAACATCAAGGCCTGCATGGCCAGCACTCCACGCCCCACCTGCGACATGTGCGTCCAGACTTCGGAAGCAAGGGTCTGCACACGCCCCACAGCCTCAGTTTCAAACTAGTCGAGCACTCGCCCTTCGCGCCAGACTGGTTCGAGGCGGAGAGTCACAACAAGTGAATCCGGAGAACTTCCTCCGATACCCCTTTGAGAAAGGAGCAACGCAATGAATTGGATCAAGCACGTTAATCGCCTGGGCGCCAGCTGCCTCGCCCTCACACTGAGCATGAGTTTGGGGCTTCAGGCCCAGGATGCCGGCAAGAAGGAGCTGCCCGCTGAGAAGTCCGAGAAGCACGCCAAGCTGCACGAGAAGCACCAGGCCAAGCATGCCCAGCACGGCAAGCTGCACGGAAAGCACGCGAAGAAGGGTCGGATCCACTGAGGTCCTACCCTTCGCCCTCTGCGGACTCAGCCTGCGCCGATCTTCAAGTCATCTAGCCAGCCGTGTAATGCCTGGGGCTGGAGAGAGTCGGTGAAGGTTCTGCCGCGCTGCATCCGCAGGAGCTTGCCATCGGCAGCGATTAGAAAGTCCGCTGGACGTCCGGTCATGCCGTCGCGAATCGGATCCTTCAGACGGGGCCGCAGGCCATTGCGATAGGCTTCGAGAACACGCCCCAGGGACTTTGGCCGAAACATGGCAAAGGCATCTCTCAGCCCACGATGCACCCCATAGGCGCGATAGATCTGCTTTTCCGGATCTGCCAAGACAGGCAGCGCGATGGCATGCTTCCCATGCGCATAGGAGCGGAGAGCATCCAGTGGCGAGTGAAAGACGCGCACCAGCTCCACTCCACGTCGGAAGAACTCCTCTCTGCGTTGGGCGAACTGCCGAACGCTTAGCACGCAAGTCGGTCAAGTCGCATAGCGCTGGAAGGAGAGCAGCCAAATCCGCCCAATCATCTCGCTGGATCTGAACATGCCGCCTCCCGCCTGCGGCAGCTCGAAGCTCGGCGTCAGATCACCTACGTCCATTCAATCGAGAGTACGAAGCCTGCCTCAGAATCACCAGTGGGGAGCAGGAACCATATCGCCTTCGCTCACTTCCTCCGACAGATGAGTTCCCAAGGGCCGCAACGATGCTGGCGTATGTTCTCAACCATGTTGCCGACCTTGCTGGCAAAGTCTTCGCCCATGAGCAGATGCATGCCTAGCTGCGGCAAGCCCTGGCTCGCCTTCTCATGCAGGGCTTCGAAGAACTCGAGGGCGAAGTCCCGCCGATCGCTGACGAGTTCAATATCGAAACCCGCCGCGGTCAGCATCGCCCGCATCGCCTCGATGGAGACCAGGAAACTGGTCTCAGCCTGGGTAGACCAGGGGACAGGAAACAAGAACTCAGCGCCAAGCTCCGGACCCGCCAACACATCGTAGACAGCGAAACAGGATCCGGGCTTCAAGACACGAGCAATCTCGCGGTAGAGCGCTCCTTTGTCCTCGATGTTCATGGCCACATGCAGGGTGAAGGCGGCATCGAAGCTGGCATCCCCAAAGGGCATCGCCAGTGCAGTACCAACATGAAACTCGACCTGCTCGGACAGACCGACTTCTTTGGCGAGATCCCTGGCAACCTGGCAGAACTCGGGGGTGAGGTCCACTCCAGCTACGCGACAGCCATACTTGGCGGCCACATAGCGCGCGGTCCCACCGATACCCGAACCGACGTCGAGCACGCGCTGCTCCTTCTGCAAGCCGAGCTGCGGAATGAAACGCTCGGTGGCCACCAAGCCGCCGATGTGAAACTCGTCCACTGGCGCCAGGTCTGCCTGCCGTAAACGCATGGGATCAGCCGCAGCCTGTCTCGCCGCCGCGAGAATGGTCTCGAAGAGCTGTCCCTTGCTGTAGTGAGCCGCAATCGAGTGATCCCTGGACACTGTGTTTGTCTTCCTTTCTGAGGTCTTGCTCATGGCAAGCCAGAGCGCAAAGCAGGCTCGATAGCGGACAAGAATCTCCACCGAAAGAAAGGAAAGAAAAGTGTCCCCGTCGATCAGGCAGCCTGCGGGCACGTACAGAAGCATTTCGCCGGCGCCCTTGCCTGGGGACCGGCAATCTGGCCATTCACCATCGCCAACCCTTCCACAGCCGGAGCCCCATGGTTCTCCTTCGCGCCACCGTTCTTTCCCTCGCTATCTCCGCCCCCTTGCTCGCCCAGTACCAGGCCGCCAATGGAACCGCTCGACGTTCCGGCTTGGAAGTGCGCGCGATCGAGTTCAACAACCCGGCCGGCAATGTGCCCGACCTGATCACGGTCAACGGCCCAGCAGGTGCCCCCTACGTGACCTGGATCGAACTAGGTGGAGCCTTCGATCGCTCCCTCGGTTACCCGCTCTTTGGCGGCAACACCAATCCATTCATCATCGACATCGTCACCGGGCGCTGGCGGGCCATAGACAATCTCCTGGTCCCCGCCTGGACCGGAGTCATTCCCGCGACCGGCAGCATCGCCCGGACCTTCCCCTTCCCACTCCCCCTCCCACCGGGACTGACCTTCCGCTGTCAGGCAATCGTCCTGGATCCGCTCTCGCCGTTGGGCCTCGCCCCGAGCAATGGCGTCATCAAGACCGTCACTCCGGCTCTAGCGCGACCAAACTGGGTCACTCCCTATCAGCTCAACGCACCCGCCGCGGTCCCGGCAACAGCTTTCCAAGACGTCGAGCAGGCCGACTTCGACGGGGATGGAGACCATGATGTGCTCCTACTCGAATGCGGAACTGGGCAGATCACCGCAAGCTTCACCGTGGGCGGCAGCCACGGCGCCGCAAGCGCTCCAATCGCAGTGGTACCCATGGCATCCTGTCTCGAGCTTGCCGACATCGACAACGACAATTGGCTCGATCTTCTCGTGGCTATCGATGGGGTCGCCGGCATGCAGGCTTTCAAGAACTTGGGCCGCCCGATCATCCCTGGCAGCACAGTCCTCGGACCCTGGGCTGGTTTTGCTCCGGCTGGCGTCGTGGCCTGGGATCCCAACATCCTCCAAGCGCCCTATTCCCTTGACATCGAAAGTGCGGACGTTGATCAGGACGGTTACATCGATGTAGTCCTCGCCTGCGCACGACCTCAGGCTCTTGGCCTGCCCAACCGCCTCCTTCGCAACATGTTCGGCATGACTGGCGCAATCGGGTTCCAGGAGATCACGGTGCCCAATCTCTTTCCCAGCTACCCAGCGATCATCTTGGACGATTCGGAAGATATCGAGTTCAGTGATCTGGATGCGGATGGGGACATGGACATGGTCGTCGCCAACTATGACGGCCCAGCGGCTCCCATCGGCATCGGCGTCGAGCTCGTACACATCAATATGGGCTTCGCACAGGGGGGCCCGATCGGGACGTACAAGACTCAGACCATCGTGCCAAATCCACCCGGGGACGAGAGCGTCGATGTCATGGTCAAGGACTTCGACGGCGACGGCTACGATGACATCTACGTGAGCAATTGGTACTTCACAGCGGGCAACACCGGAGCCATCACGGCCATCCCCGTTCCTGATGCTCTCTATCTCACCCAAGGAACTCCTTTGGCCTGGGTCAACATGTCCTTCATGTTGCCCGACAACCCGGCCTATGTGGGGCCACCTGCCTTCGCCCTCCCGGCATTTGCGAGCAGTGATGCGGAAGCCACGGACGCTGACCTATGGACTCCCCCCAATTGGGGAGCGAATGAGATCCTGGTCTCATCCGGTAGCCGCTGCAACCCAGCAGTCGCCCCGGCCATGGGCTTGCGGCTGCTGAATTTCGTGCCCGCCAATCCGCCCTTCCCTGCCTATTACGTGAATGACTCCTTCCCTGCTGGCGGCGGCTTCAACATGCTTCCAGCCGCGGTCCAGCAGATGGATATCAACGATCTGGAGACTGGCGACTGGGGCAGAACCTACTGGGACCAGGACTTCGGCCTGGCCACCGTCATGGGTTACTTCTGGTGCCTGCGCTGAACGCCAGAGCAACGCCCGGGCTAGCCGGAAGGATCATCCCTTCGCATCTTTCTCAGAGTCTCAGCAGCAGAAGCAAAGTCGAAGGCGTCAAGCTGTGTCTGCATGCGCTGACGAAACTCAGCAAGCCCTTCGGGCAGAGCCGAACTGATATCCGCAAAGAGAGCTTTTGATCGGACATCAAAACTGTCCAAGAGCTCCGCAAGCTCGGCGAATCTCGCCTGCAAGTCTGCGGGGTCCAGGCTGGGCCTGTCATGCGCCATCGACTCTTCGACCTTCCTTGGGAGACAGCGCTCGAGGGTCAGCAAGGTCTCCTGGAGGGCTGCCGCAAAAGCGTTCAGTCGCGCTGGGATGTCATCAATCTGCCTGGCACGGAGAGTCTCGTTGAGCCGAGTAAGCGCATGGTACAGGGCTGTCGCGCCCAGGTTTCCCGCCTCTCCCTTGAGGCTATGGGAAAGCTGTTCCGCCTCTGACCAGTCTTCCCCCTCCACGGCCTGAGAGAGCAAGCGACCCTTCTCCCGGGCACTGACAAGCAGCCTGGCCAAGAGTCTCTGATAGCTCTCGGCGCTGCCACCAATGCGCTGGATGGCACCGGTCACGTCGAAGCCAGGAATCTTCGGGCTCTCCAGCTCAGTTGCTGCAGCTTGCCCGCCTGTCTCGGGAACGCTGGCAGCGAAGAACTTCGCCAGAGTGCCGTAGAGCTCCTGTACATCGATGGGTTTGGTGAGGTGAGCATTCATCCCCGCCTCCAGAGAGCGTTCGCGATCCCCCACCAGGGCGTTGGCCGTCATTGCGATGATGGGCAGATCCGGTGAGATTCGCTGGCGAATCTGCGCCGTTGCCGTGAAGCCATCCATGACCGGCATCTGCAAGTCCATCAGGACCGCGTCGCAGCTAGCGGAATCGAGATAGTCCAAGGCCTCCTGTCCGTTATGAGCCAACTCTACTTGCAGGCCAACACTTTCTAGCAGCTCGCGGGCTATCTCCTGGTTGATCGCGTTGTCCTCGACCAAGAGAACGCGACGCCCTCGGAAGCGCTCATGTAGATCCGACTCCGCCTCTTCTCCTGATCGCTGGGGCACTCGGGTATGCAGGTGCTCACCAAAGACTTGCAGCAAGGTATCGAAGAGCGTCGAGGGAGTCACCGGCTTCAACAGAACGCCATCGACCTCGAGGCTCTCAGCCCGATTGAGAACTTCCTCGCGCCCATAGGCAGTCACGAGAATACTGCGCGGCCAGTCCGACTCAGGCAGCAGCTCCCGCATTCTGACGATCGTGTCGAGGCCGTTCATTTCCGACATCTCCGCATCCATCAAGACCAATCCGAAGGCCTGACCGGATGCGCGCGCAGATTGAAGGGCAGCCAGGCATCGCTTGCCGTTCTCGACAGTCTCGACGGGCAGAGAGAACGAATTCAGCATCTCCTCCAAGATGTCTCGCGAGTTCGCATTGTCATCGACGACGAGCACGCGAAAGTTACCGACAGTCTCGGGCAGATGCCTTGCTGCCGGCATTACATCTGGAACTCCAAACTCGGCAGTGAAGCGGAAGCTGCTGCCATGACCAGGCTCGCTTGCAACCTGGACCGCGCCGTTCATTCTGTTCACCAGGCGTTGGCAGATGCTGAGACCGAGACCGGTGCCGCCATACTTACGGGTAGTGGAACTGTCAGCTTGGGTGAAGGGCTGAAAGAGAAGACTCAACTGCTCTTCGCTCATGCCGATCCCGCTATCCTGCACACAGAACTCCAAGAGCACTCGATCGCCACGCTCCTCCGCGACCTTTACCTCGACGAGAACTTCGCCCTGCTCGGTGAACTTGACCGCGTTGTTGGTCAGGTTGATGAGCACCTGCCCTAGACGGAGAGGATCCCCCTGCAAGGTGCCCGGCACGCCAGTTCGAGGGCGAATCAGAAACTCAATGCCCTTCTCGGACGCACGTTGGGACACCAGGGTAGCGAGGTTCGATAGCACATCGTCTAACTCGAAACTGACAGTCTCCATCTGCAGCTTGCCGGCCTCGATCTTGGAGAAGTCGAGAATGTCGTTGATGATGCCCAACAGCGACTGGGAGGCGCCGCGTATCTTCGCCAGATAATCGCGCTGCTTGACGTTCAGATCCGTACGCAGACAGAGATGCACCATGCCGATAATCGCGTTCATCGGCGTGCGGATTTCGTGGCTCATGTTGGCCAGAAAATCGCTCTTCGATCGATTGGCGGCTTCCGCCGCATGCTGGGCAAGTTGCACTTCGGCGGTTCGATCAGCAACAGTCTGCTCCAGGTCTTGCTTGTGCTTCTGCAGCGCTTCTTCCGCCTCCTTCCTCACCTCCATCTCGACCTGCAAGGCCGTATTGCTGAGCCCCAGCTCATAGGCACGCCGCCCGGACTTCTGTGACAGATGGGCAGCGATGGCCAGGGCAAAAGCAAGCAGGCCGCCAGCGGAAAGGGTGATCACCGCGAGTTTGGGGAGGCTGCTGATGTCATCGCTCTCCGCCAAGAGCCGTGCTCCTTCCGCGGCCAATGCCTGCCAATAGCAGAGTGTCGCCGTAACGACCGCCCCTGCCAGGGGGATGGGCATCCAGGACGGCAACCAAGATCGTTCGCTCAGGTCGCGACGCCAGATCAATAGCAGCAAAGCAGAACTGACGAAGATGAACCCCAGCGAGGTGTGCAGCGCCATGCCAGTCCAGTTCCCCCAGCCATAAGCAGTCTCCAGCCCCGCCAGGTAGCCGAAGAATGCAACCACGCTCAGACCAAAGGCAAGCGAGGCCAAGATCACCGTGATCAGCGAGCGGCGCAGACGTCCGGGAAGCGCAGCAACAAGGACAGCCAGTCCAGCCAGGGAGAAACAAATCGCCGTATTCGGCGCCATCCGACCAGGCATGGAAGTTTCCTGCCTGACGTCCTGCAGCATAAACAGCTCATCGATACCCAAGTTCAGGCCACTCAGGTACTGAATCAGAGTAAGGACGCCGATCAAGCAAGTGAGCAGTCCCATGACTGCCGCTTGTCGCGGTTTCGAATACAGGAGACCGAGCACCCCCGCTGCCAGGACCACGAAGCCAAGCGCGGTGTTGTATTGCATCGGCACGAATGCCGGCATGACCTGGACCAGGGTAACGCTGCCAATATGCCAGCCGAGAATGACCATCAAGCCCAAGACCATGGTGAGTCCGGCGAAAGCCCATACACCCGCATACAGGGCACGAACCAAACCCGCTTGCCCCATGGGCCCTGTCTCAGTCTCAGACATCCGGGAGAGTTTCTTCTAGAGACTCCTGATCGGCCTCGCTACCTGTTAGCGGCTGCGACTTTCGACTCAGAGCCTTGGTCGCCCACCACTCGGACGCACGCCTGCCTGTCCAGGGCTTCTCGACCTCGATCGCCTCGAGAGACTCCCGCAGGCGCAGCGCGGAGCGCGGCCGCTCTTCCCTGGTCTTGGCCAGGCACTGGACCAGGAGTTCGTCCAATTGCTTGGGGATCGGGTTGCTAGTAACCGTCGAGGGAGGGCTCGCCGGCTTGCTGGTGTGATGGACGGCCTGAGCGAGGGCATTATCCGCCAAGAACACGCTACGACCGGTGAGCATGAAGAAGGCAGTGCATGCCAGGGAGTAAATGTCCGCGCGACCATCGAGCTTGGACTCCCCCATGGCCATCTCGGGGGCGATGTATGCCGGCGAACCTACCACGTTACCGGCACCGGTCAGGTCTTGGGGTTGCTCGGAAAAATTGTCGCGGACGATGCCGAAGTCCAAGACCTTCAGCACGTCCGCATCATGGCCGAGCACGGCAATGAAGAGGTTGCCCGGCTTGATATCACGGTGCACCATGCCAGCATCATGGGCCTCGGCGAGTGAACCACAGGCTTGGCAAAGAAAGTGGATCACCCTTTCAGCAGGCAACGGCCCGTACTCCTCTACCATGCTGCGCGCATCCATGCCCTTCAGATACTCCATCACATAGTAGAAGGCATTCTCGTCCGTGGTTCCGAAGTCATAGAGGCGGACCGTGTTTGGCGATTGCAGAGATGCAGTCGCACGGGCCTCGAGTTTGAAGCGCTTGATAGCAGCCTCGATCGAACGGGACTGATCCAGGTATCCGCGACGGATCAACTTGACCGCCGCCGGCTGCACCAGGAGGCGGTGCTTGGCGAGCCAGACCTCGCCCATCCCCCCTTCACCGATCTTCTCAACCAACTGATAGTGCCCGACTCTCTTGCCCGCCTCGAGAAGAGCAGGGTCAATCTCCAAGTCCGTGGATTCGCTATTGCGAAGGGCACACTCGATGACGTTTTGCAACTCTTCGTAATTACCTGGCCACGAATAGCCCGCCAACAAAGCCAAGGCATCCGGGGAGATGCGTTCAGGCGCCCGCTCCATACCGGCCGCCTTGCGTGCCATGATGGATTCGACGAGGGCCGGTATGTCCGAGGTTCGTGAATGCAGATCCGGCACCGTCAGTAGGTTCTTGCTCAGCCTGGCGAGGAGTTCCGGCTCCATAGGCAGCTCGGTGGAGTCCTTGGCCGACAAACGGGCACCGCTCAGCATAGTGACGCGCAGGTCAGCACGCTCGCTGCCGGCCGCACGCTCTGCATCGTGTTCGGCAAGTTTGTCCGCCAGCTTCTTCTGCAAGTTCGCAGAGAGCATGTCGACGTTATCCAGACAGAAGGTCCCACCCAGGGCGAGGCCCCACTTGCCACGCTTCTGCTGGCTCGCGCCAGCGCTCGATCCAAAGATCCGGCTAGCGTCCTTCTCCTGCATGGCCAGGCCATCGACGTAGATGAACGCTCGCTCGTTACGTGCAGAACGATGATGGATGGCACGAGCAACCGCCTCCTGACCGGATCCTGGAGATCCATCGATGAGGAGGGTTTCATCGCTCTCGGCCTGCGCATCGATACCACGCCGCAAACTGGCAATCTGCGGGCTATCGCCGATCAAAGCCCCGTCCACGCGCGCCCCGGCCTGCTCGGTGAGCTCTCGCGCAACCTGTAGTTCGTGCTCGAGATCCCGGTTCTTTTCGACCAGGTCCTGTTGCAAGCGCCTGAGTTCGAGATGCGTGCGGACACGGGCGAGCACTTCCTCCGCTTCAAATGGTTTGGCGACGTAATCAACCGCGCCAACATCGAAGCCCTTCACCTTGTCCTTGGTCTCATCGAGGGCAGACAGAAAGATGACCGCACAATCCCGGGTACTGTCCTCAGCGCACAATCGTCGGCAAACCTCGAAGCCATCCATCCCCGGCATCATGATGTCGAGGAGAACCAGGTCAGGCTGCTGCTCACGGGCAATCTTGAGCGCCCGTTCGCCGTCGGTAGCCACCAGGAGGCGGTAGCCGCAATCGGACAGAATCCCGTTCAGCACCTCGAGATTGCCAGGATTGTCGTCGACGAGAAGGATGGTTTGCTGGGGACCACTCACGCCGCAACCGTAGCAGTACAGCGGGTGAGGAACCTGACCCCGCTCGCCCAAAAATGGCTATTTGCGGCCTCGCTCCTCGCTCTCACCTCGCGAAGAAGGCGGAGACGGCCTCAGTCTGCGCCGCTATGGCCTTGCGCACGGCGGAGCTCAACTTGCCGAAGGGCTGGAGATCGATGTTCAGCTCCTTGCCTTTGCGATCGTAACGCCAGGTTCCTGCAATGCGCCCGCCAACCAGAATGACAGCAGCGACGTGGGCGGAGGGCAGCCAGACTCGCTTGTACTGCTCCCGGTCGATCAGCCAGGACTTGTCCTTGCAGGCCAGCAGCAAGGGATCAAAGCGATTGAGCAATCGGATGGGCCATGCGCTTGCAGCCGGGGGTTTGGATCGCAGTTCCTCCAGATCTTCCGCGAGGCAATAGAGGCTACGATCAGAACAGCTCAGCTCATGACAGTCCTTGCCGAGAGATGCGATCCATGCCCTGGCGTCGCCGACCTTACCTCCGTACCAGAAGGCGAGATCCTGCACCTCAGCTGGCCCATAGCCCTGCAGATAGCGTCGCGCTAGTTCGCGATGCGCCTCGGCCTCATCAGGCGGCGACCATTCCAGGTCTGGCAGCCAGTGTTCACGATGCACGAAACTGGTCTGGTTGCCTCGATCGGGTCCGGTGCAGGCGACCCCTTCACGGACCAACTGCATGAAGACAAGGTAAGAGACCACCCATTTGTCCTGCTCCTCGGAGAGCTTTTTGGACTTCACATCCTTGTAGGTCAGCTCCTCACCGGCCACCAGGCGCTCTCGAATGCGCCGTACAACCCGCTTGAATTCCTTCAACAACCCAACCTTCTCCAGCTTGCGATGAGTCGGAACTTGCCGCAGGGCGAAAGCGCTGTGCAAGAGGGGCCAATCCTCGCAGCGAAACATGTGCACCGTATTGCGCTGTCCCCAAAAACGCAGCAGGCTCCGCTTTTCGAAACGACAGTCCTGCAAGCCTTCGCGGCTGCAGTTCTTGCTCCGATTCCAGAACGCAAGTTCGGCAGCCGGAGCGAGTTGAGCCTGCACGCCGAGCACCTTCCCGGCCGTATCCTCCGGCGAAGCAAAGGGACTGACGAGGCCGGATCGCTTCATGCGGAACCATCGTACTTGCGCTGGGCTGAGCTTGGGGATCATCGCTTGTTCCGCTATCCTCGGTCTGGAGCTTCTCCCTTAGCGGGGCGATTGACAAGCTCGGGACCAGGTCCTGTAACTCCGGGGCAAGAAAATCTGGATCAAACCGAACTCGAGCTCCGACAAGTTGTATATACAACTTGTCGAGCCCAGCCATGAGCAAAGCACGCAAGCAAGGGGACCCAATCGCCAGCCGAATCGCGAGCGACTGCCTGGCAGTTCGCGTTCGCCTGCTGAACCGCAAGATCACCTCCATCTATGACGAGGCTCTGCGCCCCATCGGCTTGACCACTGGCCAGCTCAATATCCTGGTGGTCATCGCCAATCGTGGGCCGCTCCCTCAGAGCGAAATCGCCGCTACCCTGCAAATGGAGAAATCCACACTGAGCCGAAACTTGGAACGCATGCGCTCTCACGATTGGGTAGCAGCCAAGCAACGATCATCTGGTCGCGGGTTGGAGCTGAATCTCCAGGCCAAGGGGAGACGGATTCTCGAGCGTGCTCATCCACTGTGGAAACAGGCTCAAGCCCGCAGCAAAACTATTCTTGGCTCCATCGGCGTTCGATCACTGCAGGATGCTGCAGAACGGATTTGGGCTCGGTGAGGCCAGCTACTAGGTCCTTTCAATCCCTACAGCAGGTCTGAGGCTAGCGCTTGCCTTCTCCCTCGTGCTCGTCGTCGTCGTCGTCGTCAGAAGACCGGGCACGACGCCAGCCTGCCAGTTCCAATTCCGCATCGACACGCTGGACGCGCGCTTCCAGGAGACGCACCTCGGCAGCCATGACTTCCGCCTCGGAGCTTCTCCCCTGCTCGCGAAGAGCGTGGCTGAGATGAGCAGCCTCGGCGAGGTGGTTTTCGATCTCACGGAGATAGCCGACCTTCTCAACCAGCAAGCGAATGCTGTCGGCACGCTGCTCGCGAGCGTCGCGGCCCTTATTCCCGCTCGCATCAACCGCGAGAATGCAAGAGCTAGGGACTAGGAGCAAGGCGGCCATTGCCAGGATGGAGAAGGTTCTGCGTAGATTCATGTTGGGATTCCGGAGGTCCTCGCCGCCAGGGTAGCCTCTGCAGGACTCGTCTCCTTCGTCAAATTTTCTGGGACGCTTCTCCGCTTCATGTCTCTTAGCAGGCAATGCACGAGAGTTCTTCCATCGACCCTGATCTGGTACTCAGCCATACGGAATGGCTGCTGGGCCTGACTCGGTCCCTGGCCAGTGAAGATGGCGAAGACCTGGCTCAAGCCACCTGGTTGGCGGCGCTGTCGACCCGAACTGAGCCGCAAGGAAACTTCCGCGCCTGGCTGCGCAGCATCGCCGGCAATCTCGCCGGACGCCAAGGCAAGCGTGCGGCACAGCGAGCCCGGGTGGAATCCAGGGCCGCTCACAATGAGCTGACTCCCTCCACCCATGACATGGTAAATCGGGCCGAAATCCAACAGCGTGTCTTGGATGAAGTCATGCGCCTGCCGCAGGTCTATCGCGACACGGTTCTAATGCGTTACTTCGAAGGTTCCAGCATCGAAGAGCTCAGCCGGCGCATGGCGGTCCCATCCTCTACGGGGCGGACTCGCCTTGCCCGAGCTCTCGACAGGCTACGCGCAG
>JAJFFD010000216.1 GCA_021776805.1 Planctomycetota bacterium | reverse complement strand
TGGCCCAGACCGAGGCCGCGCATTCGGTCGATCGCGCGGACTGGTGGGATAACTGGCGTGGCCCTCTGGGCACTGGTGCGGCCGCCCGCGGCAACCCACCAAGCGAGTGGTCCGAGGACAAAAACATCAAGTGGAAGGTGCCGATCCCGGGCCTGGGTAGTTCCTCGCCCATTCTTTGGCAGGGTCGCCTGTATCTGACCAGCGCAGTGCAGACCGATCGCAAGGGTGAGATCACCGCCCTCGAGCCAGCGGATCGGCGCGCAGTGCCGCCCCCGGACGTGTTCTTCGAGTTTCTTGTCCTCGCCCTCGACCCAGCCGACGGCAAGGTCATCTGGCAGACCAAGGTGACCGAAGCAGTGCCCCACGAGGGTGGCCACTCCACCAACAGCCATGCCTCCGGTTCCCCACTTACCGATGGCGAGTTCATCTACGCCCACTTCGGTTCGCGGGGACTCTTCTGCCTCAACATGGACGGCGAGCTGCAGTGGTCGAAGCAGCTCGGCACCATGCTGACCCGGCGGCAGTACGGTGAGGCAACCTCACCGGCGGTCTATGGAGAGACGCTGGTGGTCAATTGGGATCATGAGGGCGACTCCTTCATCGTGGCCCTCGATCGGAAGACCGGGGAAGAGCGCTGGCGTCGCGAGCGCGAGGAGGTCACCAGCTGGGCGACGCCAGTCATCGTCGAAGTGGACGAACGGCCACAGGTTGTCATCAACGCTACCTCCGCTTCCCGGGGCTATGATCTGGAGACCGGCGAGGAGCTATGGTCCCTGGCGGGGATGACTGTCAATTGCATCCCCAGCCCGATCGTCTCCGAGGGAGTCGCCTACCTCATGAGTGGCTACCGCGGTCAGATGTTGCAGGCTGTGCTCCTGGAAGGCGCTGCGGGTGATCTGGCGGAGAGTGAAAACCTGCTCTGGAGTCACACGCGCAATACCTCGTACGTGCCCTCGGGCATCCTCTATGAGGGCCTGTACTACTTTCTCCGCGGCAACAACGGCGTGCTTTCCTGCGTCGATGCCATCTCCGGCGAAGTGCAGTACGAGGGTCAGAAGCTCGGTGGCGTGCGCTCCGTGTACGCCTCACCGGTCGCCGCCGCCGGACGGATCTACATCACTTCCCGCGATGGATTGACCAAGGTCATCAAGATGGGCCCCGAGTACGGCGAGTTGGCATCCAACCAGCTCGACGACGCCATCGATGCCACCCCTGCCATCGTCGGGAATGAGATCTTCATCCGTGGTCAGGACTATCTCTACTGCATCGCCGAGAGATAGCCTGACCTAGCCAGGCGCGCAGGTAGCTGTAGAAAGCCTCCTTGGCGCCGCGTTCCAGCCAAGGATAGTGGCCACAGTCAGGCCACTGGTGGAACTCCAGTTGGGGAAGGTAGGGGGCGATCGCATCGCGAATCATCTCCCCGGGGTGAGGGTCCACCGCACCATGCAGCATGAGTAGCGGCGCCTTGATGGCGGCGAAGGCCCGGGGATACTTGCCTGCCCGCTGCAGGATCATCATGTCGTTCCAGCTCTCGTTGTAGGCGCGCGCATCGCAGTGGGCGTATTCGAGAGTGCCCAAGTCCGGGTCAGCGGAGTAGATCGGCACCAGGATCTTGCCCAGCTCCGCCATCTGCTCGTCGCCATCAGGAAAGTCCTCCGGCAGGGCGTCGAGTTTGGCGTGTGAGCCCGCATCCAGGCGTTCTTTGATCGTGGCATGCATCTTCCGCCGCGACTCGAGATCGAAACTACCACTGCCGACCAAGACCAGTGGGCCGTGCAGGTCGGGATGTTCTGCGGCGAAGGCCAGAGCGAGCATGCCTCCCCAGGAGTGACCGAGGATGATGGGTACTGCGCTGCCGCAGCGCTCGGCGATCAGTTGGCGAAGATCCTCCACATGGCCGGCTACGGTCAGCGCCTGCTCACCGCTTCGGCGCTGGTAGGGTTCGAGCACCCGGTAGGAGTCCTGCATCCGCTCTGCCAGCTCTCGCAGGTAGCCTGGGCAGCCGGGGCCACCGTGGAGCAGGATGAGCCAGGGGCCGGTTTCTCCGTAGCTGCGACAGGTGATCTGGGTTTTCTTAGTCAGGATGAGGTCCTTGCCAGGTGACGGAAGGTTACCGCCGGCTGCTAAACGCGCCTATGTGGAGCTGATCTTCGCCCGCCTCGGTGCAGACAGCGGCTCGGACTTTCCTGGAGACTGTGAACACGGCCCCTGCGGCCTGGCATCTAGAAGAGCATGTTCAAGCCAGCCTCCCGCGCCTTTGCCCTGCTCCTCTTGTCCGCAGCGCCGGCCCTCCAGGCCCAGAACCAGCCCATCGACGTCACTTTGATCCGCTGGCCCTATACCTGAGGCCTCTCCGATCCAGCAAGTTTGCTGGCCAAGGAAGTTGTCGCGCGTTTTCCAGAGCAGGTGCGTTTCGTGGAGGAAGACTTCGCCAGTTCGAAGCTGGCGGCGGATCACGGCATCAGTCGCTACCCGGCCTTCTTTGTCGACAGGGATCTCTTTGCTGGACCCACGGACTTCTATGCCTGGGGTAAGGATGTGCAGCCCAAGTTCGGGCCATGGTCAGAAACGGAGAAGAGGGAGCAGTTTCAGGCCGAGCTGGAGAAGTACATTCGCGCTCGTCTATCGGGAGAAGAGGCCAGCGCATCGCGGCCAAAGGTCGCAGCAAGGCCAGTCGATGCCGTGGTCATGCCCGACTTCGCTTTGGCCGATCTGGCCGGAGAACGCATGGCCAGCAGCGACCTGGCCGGCAAGGTCAGCATGATCGAGTTCTGGGCGACCTGGTGTGTGCCTTGCAAGCGAACTGTGCCCTGGCTTGCCGAGGCAGCCAAGCGCTACGCCGGCCGGGCCGAGGTGCTTTCGATTGCACTCACCTCACCAGAAGACAAGGTGCGTGCCTATGCCGCAGGCTTTGATTCACCGATGCGCTGGGTCATTGCCGACGAGGCTCTCGAGGCGAGTTTTGGCCCGGTCACCGCCCTGCCGACCCTCTACGTCTTCGATGCGGAACAGCGCCTGGTGGGGACCTTCATCGGTGCTGCGCCAGACGTGCACGTCAAGCTGCAGCGTCTGCTGAGCAAGCTGCTGCCGACGGAGCTGGATGCCAACGCGCCCAGTGCCGGGAAGCAGATCGAGGCAGAGCTCGCCGAGCTGCGTGCTCTCGCAGAGAACTTGCCGGCGGAACAGCAGCAGAGGGTATCCCCGCAGCTCGATGCGGTGGACGCCCTGCTCGCGGAGGATCGGATCTATGCAGCGGTCGCAGCCTTGATGCCGCCGGCGGTGGATATCCGTGGCTTCAGCTACGTGCAGACCGTGGCAGCCGGTATCGAAGATCTCGAGAGCTTCACCGCTCACTGGCAGAAGGTCAGCGATCGGATGTATGCAGAGGAGGAGAGCTTCGAAGCCATGTCCTCTGCTGGTGCTGCTGCTCTGCAAGGTATGGCAGAACTTGCCAGGGCAGCTGCTCGACCCTACGCCGAGTCGGCAAGGCTCTATGCAGAGGTCGACAGTCTCGACTCGGGGCTTTTCTATCTCGGTCGAGCTCAGGGTCAGTTGCGCTATGCCAGCTTCTGCCGGAGCTTGAATGTTCTCGCCGAGGGTTCCCTCGAAGCCAGTCTCGATCCCGCGAGCATCATCGCGGCGGTGGAGGCGGAGACGCAGAGCTTGTTCAGCTCGTCTTCCGATGTCGAGCGCAAGGATCGCGCGCTGCTGGTGTTGAACTCCAATCTGAAGACCGCTCATTCCCTGTTGAAGGACGGACGTCGCATGGGAGCGATCTACCAGGGGCTGCGCGTGCGGCTGCAGTTGGCGAGCATCGTGCAGCGCGATCGGCAGCGGGCATCCGGGGATGAGCTGCTGCTCGCGCTGGAGGATGCGCTCGAGGCCTTGGACTTGTCCGAGGGTGACAGCAGTCTGGCTCGGCTGTTCTGCGAGGAGGCCGGGAGCGTTCTGGAGCGGGAGGAGCCGGCTGCGGAGGACTTGCTGGCGGCGAAGATCATTCTCGATGAACTCCTGCCCATGCTCAGGGAGCGGCGGAAGGGCAACTAGGGAATCGTCAGACTGGCTTGGAGGAAGGCTGGCAACTGCCGCCCGCTCCTGGACACTTGGGCATTGCGGAATCCTTTCGGCGAGCTGCGCATCGCCGGGATTCCCTCTCCCAAGAGTCCCTGAGCCCATACCTGCCACTTGCGGGCAAGCTCCATTCCAGCTGAAATCCCATGAGTCCTAGCTATCAGATCGGCGCCTGGGTCTTCGACCCGTCTCTGCACAGTCTCGATAGGAAGGGCGAGAAGGTCTTGCTGCGCGCAAAGTTGGTGGAGCTCTTGAGCTGCCTGGTGGAGCGGTCTGGAGAAGTTCTCCAGCGCGAGGACATCCTCGAGCAGGTTTGGGGGAGCGTCATGGTCACGGAGGACTCTCTCACCCGGGGAGTTTCTGAGCTGCGCAAGATCCTCGGCGATGACCCGGCCAGACCGGAGTACATCGAGACCATCCGCAAGGGCGGCTACCGATTGGTGGCGGAAGTTCGGCAGCTCGATCAGCTGGCTGCCGTGACCAAGAGCCCTTCTCGCCTTCGCCTCGCCCTGGCTATGGTCCTCTTGCTGGCTGGCATCGCCTGGTGGTCTGCGGCCGACTCTCCAGCCCATCTCCCGAGCCAGAGCCGCATGGCTGCGCCTGTTCCCTTCAGCAGTCTGCCCGGACGTGAAACCGATCCGGCGATCTCCGCCGATGGCGAACGGGTGGCCTTCTCCTGGGGTGGAGCGGATGACGATCTCTACGACCTCTACGTCAAGAATCGCCGGGACGGCAAGCTGCTCCGTCTCACCGAGAGCCGAGAGCGGGATGTGCATCCAAGCTGGTCTCCGGACGGGCGTAGCATCGCCTTCCTTCGCAATGGCGAGAATGGTTCCCTGCTTTGTAGGGTGCCCGCTGAGGGTGGGCCGGTGCTCCCGATCGTCGAGCTGGGGGCCTGGGCCTCGGGATTGGATTGGTCACCGGATGCCAAGACCCTGGTCTCCGCCCTGGTGGGGCCTCGCCGGCTGCTGCGCATCGTGAGCATCGCCGTGGGCGATGGCAGCCGGGAAGAACTCACCAGTCCCCCGGAGCTCTTCGCGGATCATTCGCCGGTGTTCTCGCCGGACGGCAAGCAGGTGGCCTTTGTCCGTTCTCAGCAGGCTGGCTCCGAAAACCAGATTCGACTCCTGGAGATCGCGAGTGGGAAAGAGACCGCAGTCTGCGCAATCACGCGAGTGGTGAAAGGCATCGAATGGGCCGGTGATCCGGGTGAACTCCTGCTCGCCGCCGAAGCCGACTACGGGACCCAGCTCTTCCGTCTCTCGCTCTCGGACGGCAGCCTGCAGGAGGTTCCCCTGCGCGAGGAGTGGGTCAGCTATCCCTCCCTCTCGCTGGACGGCAAGACCTTGGTCTATGAGGAGGCGGAACCGACACAGGACTTGATCTGCATCGATCTGCAGAAGCCTGCTGGTGAAGGTCGGCGGAACATTTTGCAAACGACGCAGCGCGAGCGGGAAGCCTACTTCTCCCCGGACGGCAGTCGCATCGCCTTCATCTCCGATCGTTCGGGTGATCTCGAAGTATGGGTCTCGGATGCGAGAGGCGAGTCTGCGCGGCGCATCACCGCATCGGGAAGGGACCGGGTCGCCGCACCACGCTGGTCCCCGGACGGTGAATGGATCGCCTTCCAGCAAGGTGATGCTGCCGGACAGAAGCTCTGGCTGGTCGCGGAGGATGGCGGGATTGCCCGTCCCCTCGAGGTCGAGCCAGCAGCCGAGTTGCTCTGTGGATGGTCATCCAAGGGCTCCAAGCTCTACTACGCCGGACAGCAGGATGGGATCTGGTTCGTATGGCGTCATGATCTCCAAACCGGCGAGAGTTTGCGGGCGCTCGACGAGCCGGCGCTTATGGCGAAGGAATCCGCGGATGGCCTCTGGCTGTACTTCTCCCGTCCGGATCGTTCGGGGATCTGGCGGCAGGCCATGACTGGCGGTCCAGCCGAACTGCTCACCGAGGACCACCCGCCGAAGTTCCGCGGCAATTGGGAGCTGGTCGGGGAGGAGCTGATCTTTACTCGCTGGAATGGGGGTTCGGTTGAGCTCTGCTCCATGCACCTGGAGTCACGCCAAACCAGGGTGCTCTGTGGGATGGATCGCTACCTGCATGCCCCGAGCTTCAGTCATGCCCCTTTGCGAGGTGAGATCATCTACGCCACTGCCAGCGAAGGATCGGGGGACTTGAAGGTCATCGAGAGCTTCGGCCAGATGCTTCAAAACCAGTAGCCTGGGGCAGGATGGTTTTTTTTCAATTGCCTGAACACGGCGACCAGTCCTCTGGCATCTAGCAAGCCGGTACCTCCTGCATGAGTTCAAAGATCTTCGACCCTGACCTGCTGCTTGCGCAGACCCAATGGCTGAGGCGCTTCGCCGGCAGCCTGGTCACGGACATGGATACGGCCGAAGACCTCACTCAGGACGCCATGCTGGCGGCCCTGCGCAATCCTCCCGACTCCGGTTGGGCCATCCAGAAGTGGCTACGCCGGGTTGTTCAGCGTGGCGCCCTGCAAGCTCATCGGGAGAAGCAGCGGCGGGTTCGGCGCGAACAGGCGGTGGCGAAGGAGGAGACTGCCGCGAGTACGATCGATGTCCTCGAGCAGGTCGACATGCAGCGGACCGTGGTCTCGGCCATGCTCGAGTTGGACGACATCTACAGCAAGACCCTCGCCCTCCGCTTCTTCGAAGACCTTTCCTATGCGGAGATCGCGAAGAAGATGGAGGTCTCCACCGAGACCGTGCGCACCCGCCTGCGCCGGGGTTTGAGCAAGCTGCGCGAAGGCATGGATCGAGACTTCGGCGATCGCCTGGCCTGGGCGGCACCACTTCTGGGCATCGACCCCCTGCGCATCGACCTTCCAGGTCCGATCCACCTTGGGCCAAGCCTGCTTGCCCTGGCAGCGGCAGCCATGCTCTCTCAGCTGCTCATCGTCGTTCCCTTCGCGGTCTTCTCCGCGGGCGATGGATCGGTCGCCCAGGCACCGGTCGAAGTGGTGGTGGTGCGTTGGCCCTTCCTTTGCCGACTCTCGGACCCGGCCAGCATCCTGTCCAAGACCGTCGCCGCCGAGTTTGAAGGGCGAGTGCGGGTCAGCGAGGAGAACTTCGCCAGCTCCGAACTCGCTCGTCGAGAGGGATTGATTCGCTACCCGGCGATCTTTGTCGACGGCGAACTCTTCGCCGGCCCCACGGACTTCCATGCCTGGGATGTCATGCGCAGTGGCCCTTACCAACCCTGGGCCAGTGTTGCCAGCCGCCAGCGCTATGCCGATGACCTGCGCCTGGCCATTCAGACGCAGATGGCAAAGGAAGATCGCCTGGCGAACCTGAGCGAGGCGGAGGTCGCAGCTACCCTGCCATTGACGCCAGCTCTGGAGGAGGGAGTTCTTCTGCCTGTCGACTTCGATGACCCAGCTGATCTGATCGCCAGGCGAGTGCAGGGCCTGCGCGAGGACTTCCTCGCCAAGCGCGGAGCCTTGACCAGAGGTCTCTCTCGCGAGCTCGAGAAGTACGAAACGGCGGCCATGGAAGGTGAGTGGCTCGGCGCTCTCTATGCCATGTCCGAACAACTCATCCAGCTGGAGGAGGTTCTTGCCACACCTTCCATGGGCAAGGCGATGCCGCGCCAGGCGGTCTCAGCCAAGGAGTCGCTTATCGCCTTCGACGCGCGTTGGGAGCAGGTCTCCAGTAAGATTCTGCAGGAGGCCAGCGATCTTGGTAGAGCTCTGCGCAGAGCCGAAGGGCAGGTTCCGGTCTCGGTGATGGCGGTGGCGCAACAGAGTCTGCAGGCTGTCGAACCCTACCTGCGTTCGGCGCATCCCTTTGCCAGGATCAGTGGCGTCGATATTGCCGAGCTCTACATCGCACGGGCGCGAGAGCATCTCGACTTCGCCAGACTCTGCTCGCAGATACGCGCTGCCGAGCCGACCCGGAGGATCGATCCCAGCCTGATCGAGCAGGAGATGCTCCGCATCGAAGCGGCGGTGCGTGCGATCTTTCCCAGTGCCCCGGCGGGATCTTCCACAGAGACCTTCTTGTTGGAGACCAACTCCCGATTCAATGCCGCTCGCGACATGTTGGCCCTGGGGCAGGTCCCTGGCGCTTGGCTGACGGTTCTCGAAGCCGGTTTCGAATTGGCCTCGCTTCAGTTTGAAGAAGCTCTGCCGAGCATGGAGCAGCTGCAGGTTCTATGTGAAGACTGGTGCCTGAGTCTGGGTGATATGGCTGAAGCCGACAGCTTCGATGTCATGCTCCTGCAGTATGCGGGGATCCTGGTCGCGGATGGGGAAGGCAGCGGAGGAGATCGTCGCCTGGCCCGCACGATTCTCGAGGATGGGTTGCCGACGAGTCGGTTCAGGTAGCGGGGCTTCGCTCGCTTGACGCTGAATCCGCTTTCGTGGGCGGAGAACTACAGTCTGAAGGTGCTCTGGGATATTCTCCCTCGCGGAGCAGAAGCGAATGCAGATACCAGAGATCGATGTCCCCAAGGCGCGAGAACTTCACGAAACAGGCGGCACCACCTTCGTGGACATCAGGGACCCAGACTCCTACGCGGCTGGGCACATTCCCGGGGCGCTGACCTTGGACGATACTTCCGTGCAGGCCTTCCTGCGCGATACGGATCCGGATGCGAAGATCGTGGTGTACTGCTATCACGGTAACTCGAGTCTCGGTGCCACTGCCTTTTTCAAGGAGCAGGGCTTCGAGGATGTGAGCAGTATGAGCGGGGGCTTCGAGGCCTGGCATCAGGGGGGCGGACTGTCAGAGAAGAGTGAGCCTGCGGGCTGAGGAATATGCATATGGCTTTCCATTCACGTTCCCTCGCTCCAGTTCTCGGTCTTCTCCTCAGTCTCTCCTTCGGCCCGCGTATCCAGGGCCAGGACTTCGTCTTGGAAGGCCTGGATGAGCCCGTCGAGATTCTCAAAGATCACTGGGGTATCTCGCACATCTACGCCAAGAACCAGCGCGACCTGTTCTTTGCACAAGGGGTCAACGTGGCGCGGGATCGGCTGTTTCAGCTCGAGCTTTGGCGGCGTCGGGCGACGGGCACGGTGGCGGAGATCCTCGGGCCGCGCGCTCTGCAGCATGACATCGGCGTCCGCTTGCTGCGGGCGCGCGTGGACATGCAGGCCGAGTTGCGTCACTACCATGCGGACGGAGAAGAGATCGTCAATTCCTTCGTGCGGGGTATCAATGCTTGGATCGATCATGTGCGCCAGCACCCGGAGCTCTTGCCGATCGAGTTCCGCGCCCTCGGCCTAGTGCCGGGGCACTGGACGCCGGAGGTTGTGGTCTCCCGGCACAATGGTCTGTACCGCAATCTGCGCTCTGAGATCTCCCTTGCCCAGGCGGTGCTTGCGGATGGCCTGGCGGCGACCTTGGCCAGCCGGGACTTCCAACCGATCACTCCTGACGTACAGATCCCCGAGGGCCTGGATCTGGACCTGATCAGCAATCAGGTCACGCGTCTGCAGTCTGCGGCTCGTGCGTCGATTCGGTTTCGCAGGGAGGATCTGTTGGCGGAGTTTCGTCGGGAGGGGGGCAGAGACCTGCCGTCGCCTGAGGATCCGGATCAAGAAACTCCGGACATGGAAGATGAGGAGCCTGGAGCGGAGATGCGTCCGGGGAGCAACAACTGGGTGGTGAGCGGTGCTCGTACCTTTTCCCGGCGCCCGATCATGGCCAATGACCCGCACCGTTCGCAGCAGGTCCCTTCTCTGCGTTATTGGGTGCACCTCAATGCTCCGGGCTGGAATGTCATCGGCGGTGGTGAACCCTCTCTGCCCGGAGTCTCTATCGGTCACAACGAGCACGGCGCCTGGGGTCTGACCATCTTCAGCGTGGATCAGGAGGATCTCTACGTCTACGAAACCAAGCCGGGAGATCCGGAGCAGTATCGCTACGAGGATGCTTGGGAGTCCATGCGCATCGAGCGGGAGCTGATTCCGGTCAAGGGCGAGGAGGCTGTCGAGGCGAAGCTGAAGTTCACCCGCCACGGGCCCGTGATCTTCGAGGATGCCGAGAACAACCGGGCCTATGCCCTGCGTGCTGCCTGGCTCGAGATCGGTGGTGCGCCCTACCTAGCCAGTCTGCGCATGGACCAAGCGAGCAACTGGGAAGAGTTTCGTGAGGCCTGCAGCTTTTCTCACACCCCTTCTGAGAACATGGTCTGGGCGGATGTGGAAGGCAACATCGGTTGGCAGGCGGTGGGCATCACGCCCCTGCGCCCGAATTGGTATGGCCTCCTTCCGGTGCCCGGTGACGGGCGCTACGAGTGGGATGGCTTTCTTCCCATCAAGAGTCTGCCGAGCAGTTTCAATCCGGAGGTGGGTTACATCGCCACGGCCAACGAGAACAACCTGCCCCTCGGCTATCCACATCGTCTGGGTTACTCCTGGTCCGATCCATCGCGGAGCATGCGCATCCAGGAGGTCCTCGGCTCCGGTCGAAAGTTCACCATGCTCGACATGATGGAGCTGCAGCTCGATGAGCTTTCGTTGCCGGCGCGGAGCTTGACCGCTCTTCTGGGAAAGCTCGAGGCGCGCAGCGATCTCGGCAGGATCGCTCTAGGTGTCCTGCGTGACTGGAACCATGTGATGGCCGTCGATTCGATCGCAGCCAGCATCTTCTCCCAGTGGCGTGGAGTTCTGCTTGGTCAACTGCGCGAGATCCATGCAGCCGATTTGAAGACGAGCCGCGGACCTTCCCTGCAGCAGGCAATCGCCATGCTGGTTGCCCCCGATGGCCGCTTTGGCAGTGATCCCCTCGCCGCCCGGGATCGCCTGCTCATCGACAGCCTCGAGACTGCTGTCGACCAGCTGCGGGAGCGCCTGGGAGAGAACATGGGAGACTGGCAGTACGGCCAGCCTCGCATGCATCACATCAGGATGCGGCACAAGTTGAGCGACTTGCTCAAGCCCGAGTTCGCTACGGGTATGGATCTCGGTCCCCTAGCTCGAGGCGGCAGTGGTTCGACGGTCAACCAAACCGGTACTGGCAACCAGCGCTCCGGTGCTTCCTTTCGCATCATCGCGGACACGGACAATTGGGATGCCTCGCTCGGCAGCAACAACCCGGGCCAGTCCGGGGACCCGGCGAATGCGCACTATGCGGACCTTTTCCAGATGTGGGCAGACGGAAGATACTTTCCGGTGCTCTTCAGCCGGAGGAGCATCGAGTCGGCGACCGAGCGTTACGTCAAGTTGGCCCCTGACCGTTGAGCCTCCTCCAGCTGTCGCCGCAGGCGATCGTTCTCCGCTTGTAGTTCGACCACGCGCTCGCGCATGGCCAGCTCGCGTGCGTTGACATCATCTTCGGAGAATTTGCGCGGGATGTGCTGCGGGCAGTTCACATCCCAGGCCTCCACGTGGAAGCGCAGGACACGCTCTGGGCGGCCGCGATACTCCGGGTCAGCAAGTCGCTCCATGAGTTCGTAGTCATCTTCGACGAACTCGGCTCGCCCCCAGATCTTGATGCGGCGGCGATTGGCGTAGTCCATCAAGAAGATGAATGCCTGCCCGTTCTCGCTGAGGTTGCCGGCGGAGATGTACTGCTTGTTGCCGCTGAAGTCGGCAAAGGCCAAGGTCTTCTCGTCGAGCACCTTGAGAAAGCCCGCCGGTCCGCCGCGGTGTTGGATGTAGGGTCTGCCATCGGCGCTGGCAGTGGCTAGGTAGAAGGAGTCGCGCTCGGCGATGAAGGCTGCCAGATCTTCGCTGATCTCCGCGCTCCAACCGCCGCGTGCGTCCATGCTGGCGTAAGAGCGGCGTGATCCCAGCCGCTCCTGAATCGCCTTCACCGCGGGGGTGAAGGCGATATCGCTCACGGGAGCTCTCATCGCTGAGCTCCGCCAGCACTGCGACTCAGGAAGTCACGGATGAGCTCGGCGATGACCTGGCCGTCCTCTTCCAAGGCGAAGTGCCCTGTATCCAGGAGATGGAACTCCAAGTTCTGCAGGTCGCGCTTGTATGGGAGGGCACCATCGGCGGGGAAGATGACATCGTTCTTGCCCCAGACGATGAGGGTCGGTGGCTGGTTCTCGCGCAGGTACTTCTGCCATTCCGGGTAGAGCGGCGGGTTGCTGCCATAGCTCAGGAAGAGATCGAGTTGGATCTCCTGATTGCCATCGCGATCGAGAAGGCGCTGATCAATGTTCCAGTTGTCCGGGCTGATGGCCGCTTCGTCGCGGGTGCCATGCACATACTGCCATTTGGTCGCTTCGATATTGAGCAGGCCACGAAGAGCCTCGCGATTCTCGGGCTTTTGGTCCGCCCAGTAAGCCTTGATCGGATCCCAGAATTCGCGGAGCCCTTCCACATAGGCGTTGCCGTTTTGAATGATCAGACCTTCGACCCGCTCCGGATGCCGGGTGGCGAGGCGGAAGCCGACGGGTGCGCCATAGTCCATGAGGTAGAGGCTGTAGCTGTCGAGCTCGAGCTTCTCTGTGAATTGCAGGACGATGTCGGCGAGCTTGTCGAAGCTGTAATCGAAGTCCTCGCGGGCGGGCATGCTGCTGTTGCCGAAGCCAGGGTAGTCCGGCGCGACCAGGTGGAAGCGGTCTGCCAGGGCCGGCATGAGATCCCGGAACATGTGCGAGGAGGTTGGGAAGCCATGCAGAAGCAGGAGCGTTGGCTTCGCTGGGTCGCCGGCTTGGCGATAGAAGATGTCCAGGCCATCGATCTCGACAGTACGATGCAGGGTCTTGCTGAGGTTGCTCGCGGTACTACGGGTCTCAGCTTGCTGGGTCTCGTTACGTGGGGATGCCAGGCCGGCGCTGAGGGCGGCGGTGACTGCCAGGGCTGGGATTGGATTCAGGCGCTTCATAGTTCTTTCCTCTTGGTTACATGCAGGCCCGTGATCAGGCCTTGTTGGCCCAGCCTAGGCATGGATCATGCCAAGGCCCCAGGAGGTCGCGAGAGAGCTGCCCTAAGCTCCGCATTGGCAATAGGATAAAATCTTCTTCTGGCGAGAACTCGAGCGCGAAGCAGTACACGAAAAGTCGTGCTACACGAATACTCGTGAGATCAACTCACGAAAGTTCGTGCTAATCTACGCCCATGACCAGGCCCGATGAGCTCTCTGGCGTCCGTGACGAACTGGCTCGCCTGCAGCGCAGGAACGAACTGATCCTCACCTCTGCCGGCGAGGGCATCTACGGCCTGGATGCGGAGGGCAAGGCCAGCTTCGTCAATCCGGCCGGAGCCAGGATGCTCGGTTGGAGCATAGAAGAACTCATCGGCCAGCCCATGCACGCCAACCATCACCACACGCGGCCGGATGGCAGGCCCTACCCCCGCAGCGAGTGCCCCATCTATGCGGCCTTCAAGGATGGCAGGGTGCATCGCGTGGACTGTGAGGTCTTCTGGCGCAAGGATGGCAGCAGCTTCTGCGTCGAGTACACGAGTACGCCAATCTTGGAGAAGGGTAAGCCGGTGGGGGCGGTGGTGGTCTTCCGCGACAACACCCAGCGGCGTCAGGCCGACGAGGATCTGCGGCGGGCGATGGATGAAGTCGCAGCGCTCAAGAACCAGCTCCAAGATCAAAACCACTACCTGCAGGAGGAGATCAGCGCCGAGCACAACTTCCATGAGATCATCGGCGAGTCACTGCCCATGCAGGCCATGCGCACGGCAATCGAGACTGTGGCGCCGAGCAGCGCCAACGTGCTCATTACGGGCGAAACTGGCACGGGCAAGGAGCTCGTCGCCCGTGCCATCCACGCATCCGGGCCTCGCCGAGCTCAGCCGCTCATCAAGGTGAACTGTGCGTCCATTCCGCGGGAACTCTTCGAGAGCGAGTTCTTCGGCCACGTAAAGGGTGCCTTCACCGGTGCCATCAAGGATCGAGCGGGGCGTTTCCAGCTAGCGAACAAGGGCAGCCTCTTCCTCGATGAGGTCGGGGAGATTCCCCTGGAGATGCAGAGCAAGCTCCTGCGGGTCTTGCAGGAGGGGGAGTTCGAGCGGGTCGGTGAGGAGCAGACGCGAAGGACAGATGTGCGCGTGATTGCCGCGACCAATCGCGATCTGCGTGAGGACGCAGGGAGCGGCAAGTTTCGGCAGGATCTGTACTACCGCCTGAATGTCTTTCCCATCGAGGTTGCTCCCCTGCGGCAGCGGGGTGAGGACTTGAAGCTATTGGCGCAGAGTTTCTGGCAGCAGGCTGCGCGGGATCTCAAGCGGCTGCTTCCGCCGATCGCGCCGACTGAGTTTCGTGCCCTGCAGTCTTATGAGTGGCCGGGCAATGTGCGCGAGCTGCAGAACGTGATCGAACGGGCGGCGATTACGGCGAGGGGCGGACGGCCGCGCTTCGACCTGCCCAACGCGCTCAAACGATCCAGGGTGGCGGCAACTCGGGTCAGTTCTTCGGATGCTGAGGTAGGCATTCTTCAGGATGGAGAGATCCGCAGCCTGGAGAGGGACAACATCGTCGCGGCTCTCGATCGCAGCGAATGGCGCATCTATGGTCGGGGCGGCGCTGCGGAGCTACTGGGTTTGAAGGCCACGACATTGGCATCGCGGGTGAAGAAGCTGGGTTTGTCGCGGCCGCGAGCAGTCTAGATTCTGCTCCGGCTTTCCCTCGTCCGCGGCGGCGCCCTCGCTAGGATGAAGCCATGCCTGAGCCCAAGCGGATGCTCGACGAGTCCACGCGTGGTGTCTACATCATCTCTGCCACGCCCTTCGCCGATGACGGCGCCTTGGATCTGCAGAGTACGGATCGCCTGGTCGACTTCTATCTGGAGAAGGGCGTTCAGGGCATCACCATCCTGGGCATGATGGGCGAGGCACCCAAGCTGAGCGTCGACGAGTCCCTGCAGTTCATGCGTCGGGTCTTGGCGCGCGTCGCCGACCGGGTTGGGGTGGTTGTGGGTGTCAGCAATGCGAGCACGGATCATCTTGTCGAGCTTTCTCGAGCTTCGATGGATGCGGGGGCAGCCGGGGTGATGGTGGCCCCCTTGGCCAGCATCAAGCAGGAGGAGCAACTCATTGCCTACTACCGCGACTTGGCGGCGCGCCTGGGTCCGGCTGTCCCCCTCTGCCTCCAGGACTATCCCCAGTCCACCGGCGTGCATCTGTCCGCCGCTACTTTCCTGCGCATGGTTGCCGAGCTTCCCTCGCTGGTGATGCTCAAGCATGAGGATTGTCCTGGCTTGAGCAAGCTGAGCACGATCCGGGAACGTTCTGTCGAGCAGGGCCTGCGTCGGGTCAGCATCCTCTGCGGCAATGGTGGACTCTATCTTCCTCTAGAGCTCGGCCGTGGGGCGGATGGGGCCATGACGGGCTTTGCCTTCCCCGAAGTCTTGGTGCAGGTCTGTGAGCGCTTCGCGGCGGGCGACGAAGGCGCCGCGGAGGATCTCTTCGACGCTTACCTGCCCTTGATCCGTTACGAACAGCAGCCCGGCTTCGGCCTCGCTCTGCGCAAGGAGATCCTGCGTCGCCGGGGTGCGATCGCCTCGGCCAAGACCCGTACCCCCGGCCCGAGCCTGCAGGCTGTGGACCATGCCGAACTCGACCGAATGTTGGAGCGCGTACAGCACGCGCAGGAGACATGAGAATTGGATTTAGGACTGAAGAACAAGCGTGCTCTGGTGCTCGGCGCAACTCGTGGCCTGGGTCTTGGCATCGCCAAGGCTCTCGCCGCCGAGGGCTGTCGAGTCTTGGTGAACGGTCGCGACGCGAAGGCGCTCGATCAGGCGGTCGCCGACATCAATGCGCAGAAGGCTGGTGAGGCCAGCGGCCTGCTAGCGGACCTCTCGGAGCCTACGAGTAGCGCGGCCATCATCGCTGCAGTCGAAGCGGACTTGGGCGGGGTCGACATCCTGATCAACAACGGCGGTGGCCCACCTCCTGGAGCCATGGCCAGCCTGGATCCCGCAGTCCTGCGGGCTAACTTCGACCGCATGGTGGCCAGATTGGTCGAGATCACCACGGGTCTCTTGCCCGGCATGCGCGAGCGCGGTTGGGGTCGGGTCCTGAGTATCACTTCCTCGGGTGTGGTCCAACCCATCGCCAATCTGGGGCTGTCCAACAGTCTGCGTGCCGCTCTCAACAACTGGAGCAAGACCCTGGCGGCGGAAGTGGCGGCGGACGGAGTCACGGTCAACTGCATTCTTCCCGGGAGGATCCACACGCAAAGGGTAAATGAGCTCGATGCGGGCCGGGCCGAACGACAGGGCATTTCCGTCGAAGCGGTGGCGGCCCAGGCGCGGGGGACGATTCCCATGGGCCGCTACGGCAAGGTAGAAGAATTCGCTGCGGTGGCGACCTTCCTCTGCAGCGAGCCGGCCAGCTATGTCACCGGCAGCATGATTCGCGTGGACGGTGGCCACATCCAGGCTCCCTAGGGCGCTCGCTCATGACTGAATTCGATCTACTGATCCGTGGCGGCGAAGTGATCAATGCCGGCAGTCGTTCGCATTGTGATATCGGCATCCGAGATGGACGCATCGTTGCTCTGGGAGAAGGCCTGTCCGGCGCGAAGCGCGTAATCGATGCCAAGGGCAAGCTGGTCTTGCCTGGCGGTATCGACAGCCATTGCCACATCGCCCAGCGCAGTTCCTCCGGGATCATGACCGCGGATGACTTCGAGTCCGGCTCCATCTCCGCTGCCTGCGGTGGAACGACCACGATCATTCCCTTCGCAGCCCAGCATCGTGGGGATTCCTTGCTCGATGTGGTGAGCGAGTACCACGCCAGCGCCCGGGGCAAGGCGGTGATCGACTACGCCTTTCACCTGATCATCTCGGATCCAACGCCGGCGGTCATCGGCGAACAGTTGCCCAAGCTCATGGCAGAGGGCTGCACTTCATTCAAGATCTACATGACCTATGAGGCCTTGAAGCTCGACGACCGGCAGATCCTCGCAGTGCTGTCTGCGGCCCGGGATCTCGGAGCCATGGTCATGGTGCACGCGGAGAATCACGACGTCATTGCCTTTCTCACCGAGAAGCTCCTGACAGAGGGCAAGCGTGATCCGCGCTATCACGCGATCGCTCATTCTGCAGCGGCAGAGCGTGAGGCGACCCATCGCGCCATTACCTTCGCCGAAGTCGTTGATGTACCCATGCTGGTGGTGCATGTTTCCGGTGGCGAGGCCATCGAGCAGATTCGAGAGGCCCACCGGCGTGGATTGCGCATCTACGGCGAGACCTGCCCGCAGTACCTCTTTCTCGAAGCGGATGATCTGGATTGTCCAGGCTTCGAGGGCGCCAAGTACATGTGCAGCCCGCCGCCGCGGGACAAGGCCAACCAGGAAGTCGTCTGGCGCGCGCTGGAGAGCGGAGTCTTCAAGGTCTTCTCTTCGGATCACTCGCCCTATCGCTATGAAGATCCCCTAGGCAAGAAGCAGCACGGCGAAGGCGCGAGCTTCGACAAGGTGGCCAATGGCGTCCCCGGCTTGGAGATCCGCATGCCCATGCTCTTCTCCGAAGGGGTGCGTCGCGGCAGGTTGAGCCTCGAACAATTCGTGGCGCTGACCTCCACCAATGCTGCATGGCTGTATGGCCTGTACCCGCGCAAGGGCACCATCACTGTCGGTGCGGATGCGGACCTGGCGATCTGGGATCCGGAGCGTGAGCAAGAGATCAGCGTCGAGGCCATGCACGACAACATGGACTACACGCCCTACGAGGGTCGCAAGGTGGTGGGTTGGCCCGTGATCACAATCTGCCGCGGTGAAGTCGTGCAGGAGAATGGTGAGCTAGAGGTCAGCCCCGGCTACGGCCAGTTCCTGGCCTGCGAGCGCTCCTTGGCGGCGAGTTCGAGATCTCTAGGCAGAAGGGTCTGAGTCTTGATGCGCCGGATCATCGTTATCAATCCCAACTCGACTCAGGCGATTACCAATGAACTGGATCGCTCGCTGCAGGCAATGCGTGGCGAAGCTGCGGCGGAGATTCGGTGCCTGACTCTGGCCGAGGGTCCACCGGGCATCGAGAGCGATGCGCAGATCCTGGCGGTGGAAGAGCCTCTGTTGCAGCTTGCCAGGAGCTTCCAGGACGAAGCTTCTGCGATCGTCATCGCCTGCTTCTCCGATCCTGGTCTGGCTCTTCTCCGTCGCTCCCTGACTTGTCCCGTGCTGGGAATCGCTCGTTCGGGGCTCTTCACCGCTCGCAGCCTGAGCGAGAAGATCGCAGTGATCTCCGTATCCGAGGATTCGGTTCGCCGGCACCATCGACTCTACGCGGAGCTGCAGATAGGGGATCAGATTGTGGCGGACCGCGCCCTTGCCATGGAGGTTACGGACTTGGTTGATAACCCGATGGCCGAGGAGCAGTTGCGTCTTTGCGCCGAGTCGCTCTGCGAGGCGGGGGCCGAGACCATCGTCCTGGGTTGTGCCGGAATGAGTGCCTATCGGAGTCGATTGGAGAAGGCACTTGGCATCCCGATCATCGATCCGGTGCAGGCGGCGGTGCGTATGGCTCTGGGTTTCGGTGAATGAGTCGGGTGATGCTCCGGCGCCCCTCTAGCGGTGCCATGGGCCGAATCCTACAATCCCCCGCCGCACCCAGGATTCGCAACCAGGACTTCAATGAGAGCTACGGCCTCGCTCCTTCTCGGCCTTCTCGTCTTCGTCTCGCCGCTCGCTGCCCAGCGCAGCTTCATCGTCGATGCCGCCGGTGGCGGTGATTTTACCGAGATCCAACCCGCGGTCGACCTGGCCATTCGCGGCGACATCATCCTGGTGCGGCACGGGGAGTACAGCGGGGCAACCGTGTCCTTGGGTATTCGTCTGCTCGGGGACCCACGAGGCGCCGGTCCGGACGACATCGTGCGCATCACGGACAAGGTGCAGGTTCTGAACATGCAGGCCGGCAACTCCTTCGTGATCACCGATATGGAGTTCGACGTGGATGCGCCCGGGGACAACTTCGTTGCGGAGAACTGCACGGGAAATGTCTACCTGGGTTTTGTCTACAGCAAGGTGCGGGTCGCGAACTGCATCTATGTCAACTTCGATCGAGTGGCGGCAGTGCAGGTGGACATCAAAGACAGCACTGCGGTGCATTCTCGCGGCTCGATTCATGGCGAGGATGGCATCGCGCTGACAGCCAGCAACTCCGAGGTGACTCTCGTCGATACGGAAGTCATCCGTGGCGTCTCCCAATCGACCTTGCTCCCAGCGGCGAAGATCAGCGATAGCACTCTGCAGTGGTCCAAGGCTGCCAGCTTCTTGCCGACCTGTGATCCGAGCATGGGCGACTGTATCGAACTCAGTGGCGCTAGCCAGGCGGGTCAAGCCGAGCATGTCGTGGCCTTGGATGATGCCCTGGCCGAGGATCGCATGCAGATCCGGCTGCAGTCCGATAGCACGCCGAGTCTGCTGGCTTTGGCAGCCAGCACCGCATTTCAGCCCTTCGCTCTCCCTGAAGGCACCTTCTACCTGAACCCGAACGACATCACGATCATCTACCTGGGTCCGCCGGAGGGGGCCGGTGCCAGCGAACTACTGGAGGACATGCCCCTGCCGCCGGTCTTCAAGCCGAACATTCACAAGCGCAAGAGCATCTTCGATCCGCCCCCAGCTGGCAGTCGCTTCGTCGGTCTGGCCTTCACTCTGCAGGGTGCGATCCTGGATTCTCAGGGTCGGGTGAAGTTGACTACTCCCTACGGGATCATCTTTTAGATTTGCTCCTAGCAGCGAGCCAAAGGACCAGCGGCATCATGATCGCCCATTCCAAGGCCAGTCCTCCCAGGGCCAGCCAGCGCGGATCATCACCGAGCTGCAAAGCGCCGAGACTCTCAGCTCCAGAATAGACGAGTGGTCCAAGGACTGCCCCAAAGACCATTCCCAGGAGGTAGCGGCCCTGCATCCAGCTTAGGGAAGAGTTGAGAGTCGTGGCGAAGATGGCCCAGAGACCGGCGATCCAGAGGGGGACGTAGCCGATGAATGGTCCGCCTTCGGCAAAACTCTGCGTGCCACTGAGTACCGCCAACTGATCCATGAACACTCCGGCGAGAGTGACCATGGCGATGAGGCCTAGCTCTTGGACCGCCCTGCCGCTGACAGAAAGGTGGAGCATGACCCAGCCAAGAGCCGTGAGGATGCCAATCCAAGGACTCTGTTCCGCTGCACTCAAGATGATGATGATCCAGGAGATCTGGAACATCGCGAAGTTTGCCAGCTTGCCAGCGCTGTTGGGTTGCTGCTTCAGGCTCGGAGTAGTTCTGCCTGCGCCTGATCTTCCAGGGAGGGCAGGATGGGATTCATTCGACATAGTGGTTTGGTGAGCAGGACCTGGGCTACGCCGATCAATCTCTCGTCGAAGCCACCGGCACAGTAGGCCAGGTAGTAGTCCCAAAGGCGAAGGAAGGAGTCCTCGTAGCCGAGCTGGAGAATTCGGGAGCGATTGGCTTGCAGCTTCTCGCGCCAGCAACGCAGAGTCTCCGCGTAGTGTGGGCCGAAGTCCTCCATGTGGAAGAGGCGCAAGTCGCTGCGCGCGGTCATGGCATCGCTAATGGCGGTGATCGACGGGATGAAGCTCCCGGGGAAGATGTACTTCTTGATGAAGTCGACTTCCTTCTTGGCGCGATCGTAGTGTTGGTCCTGCATGGTGATCACTTGCAAGGCCATGGCACCTTCGGGGCGAATGAGCTTGCTGCAGGTTGCCATGAACTCGCCGAGGTACTGATGGCCCACGGCTTCGATCATCTCCACCGAGACGAGCTTGTCGTATTCGCCATCGAGATCCCGGTAGTCGCGCTTGAGGAGTTCGATACGAGCCTCCAGGCCCCGTGATCGAATGCGTTCCTTAGCTAGTTCATACTGCTGCCGCGAAATCGTCGTCGTGGTCACACGGCAGCCATAGTTTTCGGCCGCATGAATCGCCATGCTGCCCCAGCCCGTGCCAATCTCGAGCAGATGATCCTCTGGTTGTAGATCCAGCTTGCGGCAGAGACGATCGAGTTTCGCCGTGGAGGCTTCCTCGAGGCTCATTCCCGGGCGCGTGAAGATGGCGCTCGAGTAGGTCATGCTCGGATCCAAGAACTGCTCGAAGAAGTCATTGCCGAGGTCGTAGTGGGCAGCAATGTTCTTCTTGCTGCCGCCGCGAGTGTTGCGACGGAGAGAGTGGATTGCGCGCAACAGGGGGGATGTGAGTTTGGCGATGCCGCCCTCCAGTGAGTCGAGGACCTCCCGGTTGCGTACCAGAAGGCGGACTACCGCAATGAGATCCCTGCTGCTCCAGGACTGCTCCGTCCATGCCTCGGCGGCGCCAATACTGCCGCGGCACATGAGGTCGACGTAGAAAGCCGGGTCATCGACGCGGATGCTCGCGCAGGGTGCACTTGCTTCACCGGGACCGAAGGTCTTGGTCTGATCACACCAGCTGTCCTGCAGGCTGAGTTCTCCAAACTGCAGTTGTCCTAGCTTGGCATGCACCAGTTTCCTAGCCAGGCGTTGCAAGAGATCTGGCTGAATTGCTGTCATGAAGTCTCCTTGGCAGCCTGAGCTGGATGAGCAAAGAAGGTCGCTCCCTTGAGCTTGAGTCGCAAAGCCTGAAAGTAGATGCCGATCATCACCTTGGCGGAAATGAAGGGATGCAGGAGCAGGGTCTTGGCGAGTTCCCCCGCCGTCCATGGACGTCGCTCCATGTGCAGGCTGGCATCGAAGATGCGGCCTTTGCGCTCCAAGTTGTGCATCCGGACGTTCAGTTCTTCGCCCGGGGTCGAGAACATCCACTCATGTTCCTGATCCATGGACATGAAGGGTGAGATGTGGAAGGCCTTGTCGAATCTCTTGGCGAGGGCCCGTTTGTCGTCGCGACCTAAAACGTAGGAGTGACGTTCGTTCCAGGGAGTGTTGGTGATCTCCGCGAGCACTGCGTCGACCTCCTCCTGTTCGTCGTAGCAGTAGTAAAAGGTGACGGGGTTGAAGCTCAAGCCGAGGCAGCGCGGTTGGGTGAGCATGCGGACGGCGCCCTCCGGGCGCCGTCCGAGCGCCTTCTCTACCTCGTCGAGAACTGCCTCGCGTAGAGGAGTCTCTGGATCGCCCAGATAATCGGCACGGTAGAAGGAAGCGAGGTTGAACCTCTCGCGGCTCCAGAACCAGGGCTTGGCGAAGAGTTCATCCAGCTCTTCGAGATCGATGAAGAGCATGTAGAGGCGGTAGCCGAAGTTGTGTCGCATGGGACTGCGGCGCGCATGCTCGACCCGGCCACGGTAGATCGCGCTCTTGATCATGCCGCGAACTGCCTCGCCAACCCGAACTTGGCTGCTACTGCCAGGCCACTCTTGACGCCGTCTTCGTGGAAGCCGAAGCCCCAGTACGCGCCACAGTAGTAACTGCGGTTGATGCCGCTGATATCGTCGACTCGTGCCTGCGCGGCAACCCCTTCGCGGGTAAAGAGCGGGTGGTGATAAGTGATCCTGCGCAGGATCTTGTCCTCGCGGATCTGGTCGCTGCGATTCAGAGTGACCATGAACTGTGCTGGCGCTGTAAGGCCCTGCAGGATGTTCATGTTGTAGGTCAGTGCCACCGGCTGGCCGGGGGCATTGTCCAAATGGTAGTTCCATGCGGCCCAGGCGCGCTTGCGACGGGGCATGAGCTTCTCATCTGTGTGCAGAACCGCCTCGTTCTTCTGGTAGGGGATCGCTCCCAGTAGATTCCGTTCTGCTTCGCTGGGGTCTGCCAGCATGCCGAGAGCCGTGTCGCTGTGGGTTGCGATCACCACCGCGTCGTAGGTCTCAGGCATCTCGCCACGCACCCGGACTTCGACTCGATCAGCCCATCTCCGGATTGATTCCACTGGCGAATCAGTCCTGACGGTGCCCGGGAACTCTTCCAGAATCCGAGTGACGTAGCTCCGAGAACCACCCTGGACCACGCGCCAGGTGGGTCGGTCCTCTACGGATAGCATGCCGTGATTGGCGAAGAAGCGGACGAAGTAGGCGGCCGGGAACTCGAACATGACTTCCGGCCTGGCTGACCAGATAGCAGCACCCATTGGGATCAAATAATGCTCGATGAGTTCGCTGGAGTAGTTCTCACGGGCGAGGTACTCCGCCAGAGTCAGGCCCTCATCCGGATCATCCAGGAGACCGGGGGCTTCGCGATTGAAGCGCAGGATGTCCCGGAGCATCCGGTAGAAAGAGGGGCGGAGAAGATTCCGTCGCTGGGCGAAGAGGGTGTTGAGAGTGGATCCGCAGTACTCGAGACCGGTCTCGTCACAGCGAACGCTGAATCCCATGTCACTTGCCTGCGAGGGCACGGCCAGTTGATCGAGGAGCCTGATGAAGTTCGGGTAGGTCCAGTCGTTGAAAACGATGAATCCCGTGTCCACCGCATAGCGCGAGCCCGCGTGCTCCACGTCGATGGTGTTGGTATGCCCACCTATGTAGGGCGCCGCCTCGATGATGCTCACCTCGTGCTGGCTGGCAAGCTGTCGCGCTGCGACCAGGCCTGAGATTCCAGAACCGATGACTGCGATGCGCTGGCGGCCGCTTCTTCGTTGCGCGCCTGCTCCCACTTCAGGCCGCCTCCTTTCTACGGCCGTTGCCGCGACGCACTTCCGCCGGAACCGGGCGCAGGCGAGAGACCAGACCGCATGCCTCGAGAACCCGGAGGCCGTAGTAGGACAGATCAAACTCCCACCAGAAGAATCCCTGTCTGGCGGCCACTGGGTAGTGGTGGTGATTGTTGTGCCAGCCTTCCCCGAAGGTGATCAGGGCGAGGAGGGAGTTGTTGCGACTCTGGTCCTTGGTCGCGTATCGCCGTGATCCGAAGCTGTGGCAGAGCGAGTTGATGGTGAAGGTTGCGTGGTAGAGCAGGACGGTGGAGACAAAGAAGCCCCAGATCAGGCTCTGCCAGGCGCTGACCCCAAGGGCTGGCCAGAGGACTTCCAACAGCCAGCCGAGCCCGAAGATGGCGGCAGCGAATGCGATCGGCGCCGCAACGTCGAAGCGATCGAGCCAGCGGAGTTCGGGGTACTTGGCAAAGTCCCGGACCTGATCCAGATCGGTTGTGCAGGCCTTGGGATCCGTCCACCAACCAACGTGGCACCAGAAGAAGCCATCTCGCGAGGGCGAGTGCACGTCCGCAGCCGTGTCCGCATGCTTGTGGTGCTTGCGGTGGTGGGCTGCCCACCAGAGAGGCCCCCGTTGAGCAGCCGCGTTGCCGAGCAGAGCGCCGAGGAATTGCACTGGGCGGGAGGCGCTGAATGCCCGGTGGGAAAAGTAGCGGTGATAGAAGGCGGTGATTCCGAACATGCGGACTGCATAGGCAGCCATACAGATGAGCAGGGCAGTCCAGCTGAAGCCGACCCAGAAGACGCCGAGGGCCGCCAGGTGGATGCCGATGAAGGGCAGGATTCTGGGCCAGTCCACCTGGCGCCTCCCCTCGGAATCTTCTTGGCCTGAAGCGCTGGACTGCGCGTCAAACCAGCTAAGCAGTATCCCCAGTGACCCGCGCTTGCGGGTGGTAGACGGCCTGATACTGGGACTTGCGCTCATATCGGCAACCTTCGCTGTTACAAGTTCCCCGGATGCAGGATTCCGCCGCAGAGCGAATCGGCCCTATTGCTTGCATCCACCTGCCTCTAGGATGCGATCAGTAGGCCCTGATGAATACACTGGGGACCAGTTCGATGCCACTTGCAGCGCTCGCGAGCGTGGATTGGAGCCTGCTCATCTACGGCTGGCTGGCTGCATCAGCCTTCATGCTCATTCTCTGGCTCATCCAGCTGCGGACCCGGGATGCGGGCATCGTCGACTTCGGCTGGGCGGCGAGCATCGG
>JAJFFD010000215.1 GCA_021776805.1 Planctomycetota bacterium | reverse complement strand
TGGCGTACGCGACCTTCTTGATGGAGTTCGGAGAGTACGCCAGCGCCTTCGCAGCCGCGCAGAGAGCTTTGGCTCTCAACAACCACGACGAAGAGTCCTTCGCCGCCTACGCCAAGGCAGCGGACGCCTTCTATCACCAGTCTCGTCGAGGCAGCCAGGATCTGCTCATGCGCTGCATCAGCCTCGAGCAACTGGTGCCTGAGGTGATTACCGATCACCACCTACTCATGCCCTTGGTGGAGCTGGCCATCGATCAGGGCTATTACGCCATCGCCCAGGCCTCGGCTTTGGAAGCCAGCGAGATATTCAATTGGGCACGCTGGCCCAAGCACCTGCTCGTGCGGGCATACCTCGAAGACGGTAAGGCCATGCAGGCGATCCAGGCTGCCGAAGCCCTGCTCGCCTTCCATCCGAATGATGCAGAAGGCATAAGATCTCTACGTCGGGCCAGGGAGATGGCCGGCCTGCCTACCGAAGACCTGCTCTTCCGACTTCTGCTCATCGGCGAACAGGATGAGAACATGGCCCGTGCCCTGCTCAGTCTCGCCGAGCAACGCGACGACCCGGATCTGGAAGAACAACTCGCTCGGACCATTCTCCGGATCTCAGCGGAGGATCTTCATGCCTACGATCGCCTTGCGGCCATGCAGTACCGCCAAGGGCAGGTCGAGGCTGCGCAACAGACTCTGGCAGGGATTGTCGAACTGGCCAGCGGCAAGAACGACGAAGTCGCGGCCTACGCCATCTGTCGGTCATTCCTCCTCAATCTGCTGACGAATGGGGATCGTGAGCTCGAGAACGAGTTCCCAGGCGTGCTCGAAGCGGCAACCGAGTTCCCACTCCTGGCAACTGAACTGGCCGGAGACCTGGCAACTTTGGGATTCCCGGCAGAGGCCTCCCAACTCCTCGATCCGATCATCTTTCGCCCGGACATGGCGGAAACTCGCTCGGCGGTCCACTTTCTCTTGGCCGCCAGGCTTGCCATCCGTGACGCCCGCAACTCGGATGCGATCGCCCACCTGAAGTCAGCGCGCAGCTTCGCCGGGGGGCAAAGCGCCAACTTGAATCTGGCCGTGCTGCACCTACGGCTCAACAACGGCGCAGCAGCCCTGGAAGCCCTCGGTGAGGGCCCCGCAGTCAATCTATTGTCCGCTAGCCTGGCTGCCCGCTTGGGCCGCCCGGATACTGCCAGCAAGTGGGCCCGCCCCTGGGCAGCAAGAAACCCCTTGGACTTCGAGGCCCGCATTCTCCGCGCCATTCTCGATCCAGAGTCAGAAGGATCACCCTGGATCAAGCCGGTGATCGACGCAGCCCCACTGGACGTACTCGAGACCCTGATCAATCTGAGTGCCGATGGCTTCGAGGGGCAGGCCCTGGCAAACACCCGAGAACTGATGCAGAAGTTCCCGGAGGAGCCGCTGCCACTCTACCTCTATGCGGAAGCCCTGGCCGCCGCCGGCGCTGAACGGCGGGCCTTGGGGACCCATGCCCTCGCCATCAATCTGAATCGAGAATTCGCGCCCTCGTACATGCGCAGCATCCGCCTGGCAGCTCGCATCGCCGGGCAGAAGGGGCGCGATCTGCAGCTGTTCCCGCGACAGGCCAGTTCTGTACCCGGGATCACCATCGACCCGGACTACAAACGCATTCTCAAAGTCATCCCCCGCGAACTCATCGAACTGGCTGGCGATGACTGGATCCGCATCGCCGGACGCGATGATCTCGGTGTCGCCGAGGTGAATTTTCTCGTTGCGGTAGGCATGCCTGCGAGAGCCACTATGCTCGGCAAAGCCTTGACCGCCTCTGGCAGCCGCGATCAAGAACTCTGGCGGGCCTACTTCAGAGCGGCTACAGAGCTCTTCACTGATCCCACACAAGGCGAACTCCTCGCAGGTGTCGAGGCCGACGCCACAGCAAACCTGAGCAAGGATCGGGCTGTCGCATCATCAGTGCAGTTCCTGATCGCCAAAGACCAGCTGGATTCGGGGCCCCTGGGGGAGCGCCTGGACCTCGCACGGACAGAACGGATTCTTGGCTGGATCGATACACATCTGCAGGCCGCGGGGAAGGACTCGATCAACAACGCCTTCGGCATGGAAGTAAGCATGCGCTTGCTGGCCCAACTCGAGTCCAGAGATGACGCAGTCGCAGCGATTGAGAGCATCCTGGCCGCGGATCCCAGCAATACAGAACTCTGGATGCTGCGCGCGCGCTGGCTGGCGGAGAAGGGCCTTTCTGAACGCGGCCTGGCCGGACTAGAGGGGATTCTCCAGTTTGCCCCCCAATCTCGCGCTGTGCTGACGGTCGCCGAACTGGCAGCAAGGAGCGGCGATGTGGATTTGCGCAAGATCAGCGCGATGCTGGCTGAGCTTCCGGACCAAATGCTCAACTCTCCCCCCGGCCTCTTCAGCCGTGGCATGATCGCCCTTCGCGAAGCTCGCTACCGCGATGCGGACCGCCTCCTCGCTGCCAGTCTGGATCAACCAGATGGCGCAGCCCTCTACTATCGAGCCTTGGCAAATCTGGCACTCGCCAAGCCGGACCTTGCACGCCAGCTCTTCCTCGACCTGACCAGCAACTATCCGGAAAGTTCGCTCGCAGTCAATGCGGGACACTTCGCAAACCAGCTCTCGCACTGATCGAGGGCGGCCTGCAAGCCGAGGAATCGATAGCGCTCTAACAAGCGTTCCAGCTTGGGAATTGTGCGCCGCAGATTCACATAGTGGCGAAAGGCGCGCAGGCCCGACAGATCGAAGCGCGGCTGGTCCGGATCCACTTCCCAAGGATGTAGGTAGAGGCAAGCCGGCAGGCCTTCCCTGGCGGACTGCTCGATGGCCTTGGTGATAAACCAAAGTGGGAAGAGTCGTAGATAGCCGCCGCCGCCAACGGGGATGCGTTTGCCGAGGAGCTGCAAGGTCAGAGGTGGAAACTCGCGGAACTCAGCACCGCCATCGAGTTGAATCCGATAGGGGCGAGTCGGGGCCGACCGCAGGCCGTAGTCCGGGTGGGAGACTGGGAAAATAGAACTATCCACCCGAATGCCTTCCGCATGCAGGATGGGCAGGGCCCAGAGGGTGTCGGCAGCGATGGACCAGGTGCAGGCACGAAACAGCTCGGGTCTGCTGCCGGTCAGTTCTTCCAGGATCTTGCGCGTGCGACGAAGATCCTCACGGAAGCCATCAGGTCCGAGTTCGCCAAGCAACTTGTGGTCGTAGCCATGGCTGCCGATCTCATGACCGGCCGAAGCCACGTCACGTACAAGCTCGGGCATTCGTTCGGCAATCCAACCAAGGAAGAAGAAGGTGGCCTTCGCCGAGTGTCGGTCGAGTAGATCGAGGATGCGCCTGGTGCTATCACCACAGCGAAGTTCGATCTTGTCCCAGTCATCGCGCTGCACGGAGCTGCGCAGGTTGAGCACTTGGAAGTAGTCCTCGACGTCGATGGACAAGGCGTGGGCGAGTTCCTGACTCAACTCGACCTCATTCTTCCACCAAGGCCCTGGCAGGGGGCAGGATCGCCGCCAGCATGCGCTGGGCGCGCGCTTCGCTGCCCGCTGGATCAACAGGATCGATCCAAACCTCAACGCGCAGCAAGAAGCCGCCTACGCTCGCACGCAAGAGAGCGAGCGGAGCATGATGCAGGAAGAAGCCGAGATAGCTCTCGCTCGTGAAACCAGGCGCGCCGAAGACGTAGAGATTCAGGTAGCTGTCACCGGAGTCTTTGCTGCGTGCAAGGATCCTGCCCACAGTCAATTCTTCTGAGTCCAGTGTGATCTTGGCGCTCTCATCCTCCAAGATCACCATGTTGGAACCGCGCAAGCAGATATGCGGTGGATGCACGCTCTTCCAATTCTGCTGATGGAAGACCGCGACCACGCGCGCGAGACCACCATCTTCCTGTCGATAGCTCCGCCAGACGGCGTCGTTCGTGCCAAGGAGACTGAACTCCTTCTCGCTGAGGGCGAGATCTTCACTCATGGTGAAGTCACCGACTTGCAGGGGCAACTGGACTGCCCGGCCACTGGATGGGATGAAAGGCCGGTAGAGGCTCAGCCATAGCAGTCCCGGAGCAAGCAGCCAAACCAGACCAGCGGAAAGAGTGCGAGCTTTCATGGCTTCCCCCCTGTTCCCCAGCGGGTCAGCCAAGCGTCAATAGCCAGCAAGATGACCAGGTCGACAATCCAGACGCCTGCATTCAGGATGTCATGCACGATGCCGGTCGCTGCCTCGACAGTCCAGATCTCAGCCACAGCGCAGATGGAAGCAATCCGCAGGATATTGCTGACCACAGCCACCGGCACAGCCAACAGCAAGAGGATCCAGCGGCGCAGGCCAGACTGATTGCCCATGAAGAAGGCGATGCAGTAGCCAAGCGTAACTAGGGAGACGAGAGAACGCAGGCCGCTGCATGCCGCTGCAACATAGAGTTGCTCCGACTGACCCGGAATGCTGATGTTCGCCCCAGTACGCAAAGCTCCCGAACCAAAGAGCCGGGCCAGAGCCAGGCCCGAGTCGGTTGCGATCTCCTTCATCTCGAAGGCGATCGCCCCGGTCAGAAACATGGGCAATGGCACCGCAAAGAGGGTCAGAAAGAGCACCGGCGAGAGGACTTGAAAACGCGCGGACCCGAGGGCAAGCAAAGTAACCCCTGGGATACTCAGACAGAGGCTGGCCGCCGAAATGGAATCGATAGTCAATGCCGCACCACAGAGATGCAGGAACAGACCGGGTCCAAGGAGTAGCCAACCACGCAGATCGGTCTCGCGATTGCTCTGCCCCCATCGATCTCGCCAGCTCCAGATCATGAAAGCCGCCACGAATGGCATGAGCGGCCCATGGGCGTAGTAAGACTCCTCGAGATTCCAACTTTCCCAGACCCACCAGAGAGCGGTGGCATAGGCCAGGCCGACTGGTAGGAAGAAGGCCAGTCCAGAATTCATCCGGCAATCCCCTCGTAGGCTTTGACCACGCGGGCGGCGTTCTCTGCCCAGGTCCAGCCCTGGCTAACGAGATGCTCCCTTCCGGCCGCGCCGATCTCCTGCAGCCTGCCGCGATTCTCCTGCATGGCCATCAATCTAGCTCTCAGAGAAGCCGCATCCCCGGCCTGGAACAAGACCGAGTTCACATCATCCTGAACCAACTCCTCGATGTTTGGCTGCCGGGGCGCGAGGACCGCCACTCCGCCGGCCAGATAGTCGAAGAGCTTCAGGGGAGAGGCGTAGGAATTGATCGCCGCAATCAGACCGAGATCGAAGCTCGCAACCCAGCTCGGCAGCTCCTGCGCCGGAACTGCTGGACGCAGGTGGAGACGCTGGCTGACACCAAGCCGGGTCGCCTCGGCAACCAGCTCCGGCAAGGCCGGACCCTCACCGACCAGGAGCAGATGCACATTCTCGAGTCCTTCGCTGGCTATCGCCTGGAGAGCCAGATCGAGGCGATGCCAGGGTCGCATGTAGCCGATGAAACCCATGAGCATGGCCTGTTCCGGGATGCCGAGCTCATGGCGTCGACGCATACCCGCAGCGACTGGCAGAGAATCATGGCGCTCCGGAACTGCCGCGTTGCGAATCACTCGGCAACGCGCTGGACTGGCTCCGGCGGCGATCAACTTGGACTGCAGGACTTCGCTTACGGGCAAGACAAGATCGGCCGCGGAGAGGACCTCGCGCTCACTGCGCCTTGCTCGATGACCAAAGACGAGTTGACCGAGTCTCTCCATCTCCTCGCACATGGGTGAGTTGACTTCGAGGAGAAGCGGTAGCCCACAGGCACGCGCGGCCATCAGACCGGCACGACAATGTAAGGCGTGCCGCTCGTAGATGAAATGGGGTCGGAACTTCCTGCTCGCTTCGATCAACCGTTTGCTACCGGTCCTGTTGTAGCACAGTTCCAAGCCCTCCAAGGCGACCCGGGGAATCTTGAGACCCTGCCAGAAACTCGAACCTTTGTCGACCTTCCCCGGCTCGGCCTTCGGTACCAAGGCGCATTCCTGCACTTCATGGCCAGCCTCGCGAAGGGCCGAGATCAATTCCCGAACATGCGCAGCTTGGCCATCGTCGGCGCGGATGCGATGGTGGTACAGAATCCGCAGCCCGCTCACTCCTGCACCTCCGCGGCAACATGCTTCTTCGCCGACAGGGCTCGCTCAATGAGATCAACATGCAGGTCTACGGTCTCCTGCCAGGAGAACCGCTCCGCGAATTTCCGGATGACCGCTGCATCCGGGCGACTGGCCAACCAACGCCCCACCTCCCGCCCGAGGCTCTGGCTGTCACCGACCCGCACCATGGAACCGACCAGGGGCGAGCTGAGCATGTCAGGAACGGCCCCCACTGAGGTGGCGACCACTGGTCGACCGGAGGCCAGGGCCTCGGTCACCACATTGGGCCAACCTTCGCGGGCAGAGGGCAAAACCAGGAGATCACAGGCCTGATAGCAGAGCGCAACCTGCTCCGGCGCTTGGGCACCGAGCAGATGCAACCGGCCTTCCGGAGCCAGCTGTTGAATGCGTGGCGCTTCCGGTCCATCGCCAACCAAAACCAGATGCACAGAGGGATCGAGATCGCGCAGGGCCTTGGCCATCAGATGAAAACCCTTGCCGTCCACGAGACGGCCCACACCGAGAACCAATCTGGCCTGCTCGGGCAGACCGAGCTGGCGACGAGCGAGCAAGGCATCACCTGGCCGGAAGCGTTCGAGATCCACGCCGTTCCGTGCGACCTGCACTTGGTACTCACCGCCCATCGTCACTTCGAAACGCTCAGCCAGAGCGCGACTCACCGCCAGGCGGGCACAGGCGTGGCGGGCAGCCACGCGAATCTGACTGCGGATCGACTCGTGCTCTGCAAGCACGTTCAGATCGGTTCCGCGGGCAGTCACCATGCAGGGTATCCCAAGCTGGCGGGCGATCTGCAAGGCGGCTACCCCATCCGGGTAGACGTAATGAGCGTCGAGAACGCAGGGACCGGCAGCCGCCAGTTCTGCCACCAGGGGCAAGGCCGCCCTGGCCATACGACCAGCCTGGCGACGGGTAGAAACTCCGGGAAGATGGAAGTAAGCCGGATGGAATACCGGCACACCAGCCACAAGTTCCTGTTCCGGCATCGCCGCATGCAGCCGATCGATTCGGCGCTTCAGTGGCCAAGGAACCTTCGGGCGCGGCGAGACCACCTGCCAATCCAGACCAGCCGCAGCGACCACACGAGACATGCGATCGCGGACGAAGAGTCCGTGAAAAGGCCTCTGCTGTGAAGGAAAGAGGTTTGTGAAGCTGATGAGACGCGCCTTCACGATGCCCATCTGCGCAAGAACCCATGCAGGACCAGGCTGCCCCAGAGCAGGGAAGCATTGTCGCGCAGGCCAGCGCGATGTTGATCAAGAAGGCGCCGCAGATGGGCGCCATCCAGATACTCATTCAGCATTTCGTCGTCGAGGATCTCGGCCATGCAATCGCCGAGACTAGCGCGAAGCCATTCCCCAACCGGCATGGTGAATCCCCTCTTCGGTCGGCCAAGAGCTTCCGCGTCGAGACGCCCCGCCAGAGCCTGGCGAAAGAAGGCCTTGGTCTGCCCATTGGCGAGCTTCATCGCCGCAGGAATACCCGCGGCGAATTCCACAAGCTGATGATCGAGCAGCGGACAGCGGACTTCCAAGGAAACCGCCATGGAAGCACGATCGACCTTCTGGAGAACATCACCAGGCAACCATGTCTTGAAGTCTGTCGCCATGCATCGCGACAGACTGTCGACAGCATCCGACTCCTCATAGGCCTGCCGGATCGGTTCCAGAGGGTCAGCTGCACTTGATCGACGCAGCAATGGAACCAACTCCTCGGGGAGCACGGCGCTGACCGATCGGGCGTATGCCTCGGATGGACTGAGGGCCAGGTTCTGCAGGGTTCGCTTGAAGCGGAGGTAGCGGGGTAGAAAGTCCGCCTTCGGATAGATACTTCCCAGGCAGCGCCAGAACATGGCCGGCAGAATGCTGCGCCAACCATTCTCCAGCTGATCAAAGTGATAACGCCGGTAACCAGCGAAGCTCTCATCACCCCCATCGCCGGAAAGTGCGACGGTGACATGACGCCGGGCCATCCTGCTTACGTGATAGCTCGGGATTGCTGAGACATCGGAGAAGGGTTCGTCGAAGGTCTCCGCAAACCAATTCAGTTCGAGCATGTCCTCCACGCAAACCACCTCTTCGAAGAGCTTGGCACCGACAGCCTGGGCCGCAAGGCGTGCACCGGCGCGCTCATCAAACTCGGGATTGTCGAAGCCCACGGCGCAGGTGAGGGTCTCAGCTGTGCTGACCCGGGACATACTCTCGACGATGGCGTAGCTATCGATTCCCGCCGAGAGGAAGGCGCCGATGGGGACCTCACCCATCAAACGGATCTTCACCGCCTCATCGAGGATCTCGCAAACCTGCTCACCGAGGCTTTCCACGGTACCCAGCCTCTGCTCGGCAAAACTCAGTCGCCAGTAGGGCGCAATGCTCAGCCTGCCATCGCGCCAACTCAGTCGACTTCCTGCAGGTAGTTTCTTTATACCGGCGAATGCTGTCTGCGGCTCTGGAACATAGCGCAGAGCGAAGAACTGCTCGACCGCCACAGGATTGAGCTCGCGACTCAGACGAGGGTCGGCGAGAAGTGCCTTCGGTTCGGAGCCGAAGAGCAGATCACCCGCCACCTCCGCGTAGTAGAAGGGTTTCTTTCCCAAGCGATCACGTGCAGCAAAGCCATGGCCGGTGGCCTCATCTACGATGACGAATGCGAACATTCCACGCAGTCGCTCGGGCAGAGACTCTCCCCAGGCACGGTAGCCATGCAGCAGAACCTCAGTATCGCAAGCCGTCCTGAACCGATACCCCGCTGCCTCGAGCTCCCGGCGCAACTCGAGGTGGTTGTAGATCTCGCCACCAAAGGTCACCCATAGGGTTCCGCCGTCGCTCATGGGCTGCGCACCACCGGCGATATCGATAATCGCCAGGCGGCGGTGGGCAAGGCCGTAGCCCGGCCCCCGACGAAAGCCCTCGCCATCAGGGCCGCGGTGCACGATGCTATCAGCCATGCGCTGAAGCAGGTCTTGCTCGACCCGCCCGTCCCGATCGCTGGACAACACTCCGGCAATGCCACACATGACTCAGCGCCCCCAGGTGGGCAGCATCCGGGGACCGGATTGGGCTGACCGCCAGCGCAGGTGAATTCCTGCGGCCTTCTTTCCTTCCGCAACTGGAATGACCCTCAGCTGCGCATTCACTACCAGAACCAGACAGGTGACCAACCCCAGCCAGTGGTAGATCAGGTCGAAGTGCCCACGATTCAGGAACATCGCCCCGATCATGAAGCCAACGGTTGTCGCCTCCATCATGCGTGCATAGTCGAAGGCCCAAGCCATGTCGCTGCGCTGTTGCACGGCCCGTCGGATTCGCCAACAACTGACAAAAACTGACGACAGCAGGCTGAGATAGACCAGGAAGGCAATGGTCCCACCTTCGGCCCATATCTGCAGGTACGAATTGTGTGCGACATGAGCAAAGCGCGCCCGCGGGTCGATCAGGTCCTCACCATAGGTGAAGAAGTTCTCCTGGAAGTTTCGTAGGCCGACACCAAACCAGGGGTTGTCTGCCACCATCCGCAGAGCGATGGTCCAGGAATTGAAACGTGCCTGAACAGAAGAGTCCGCGCCTTCAATACCGATCGACATAATGCGATCGATCACGTGCTGAGGGGCGAAGGCAAAGAAGCAGAGGGTCAAGACAAGCAATGCGAAAATCGCCTGAGTGAGTCTCCCTGATCGCCAGGCAATCACCAGCAGCGCCCCCACCATCGCGAGGAATCCACCTCGCGAGTGGGTCAGCAAGATGGTGATCATGCTCAGCATGATGGTGATATCGCAGAAGGTCCTGATCTCCTTGCGCTTCTCGCTCCTACCCAGATAGAAGAGCAGGGGAATGTTCATTACGAGGGCGAGAGCGAAGTCGTTGTTGTCTTCGAGCATCCCACCTGGTCCACGGAGGATGACCGCACCGCCTGATAGCAGGCCGAAGAGGCCACCTTTGAACCCATAGAAACCCAGGCTCAAGGCGATGGTCCAAAGCAACATGCGAAGACGTTGCTTTGAATCAACCTGACCGATGGTGAACAGAGCCACAACGATGATCTTGATGAACTCCAGGTAGTACCGCGTGACGTTCTCATCGACGACCGCGGAGAGAGCCAGACTGATGCTCATCAGCAGGGCCAGAAGGATCATCAGGAAGGCGCGCAGATCGGGGCGAAAGAAGGGCCTGGTATGGGCTTCGTTCACGAACCAACCCACCACCATGGTGATGCCAACAATGAAGCTGAAGCGCATGCCACGCGCAAAACCCCAACAGAGATCTTGTGGCCGCATGTAGGCCAGCCAGCTGAAGAGCAGCATACCCATGAAGGGCCGGCGGAAGGCCAGGGGCAGGCTCAGCAGGACGATGCCGATGACGAGCAGGTCGCGCATGGCCCTCGCTCCGAATCAGCCAGTTCCGCCCAGAACCATGTCCATGGCCTGGTAGACCACGCGGGGCAGACTGGTCGGTGAGAGGTAGTAGATCAGAATCACCGCAAGACTGAGAACCAGGAATGCCGTGGAGATCAGGGCTACTTTGCGCCGTTGCTCCTTTGCCTTGACTCTCTCCTCGCGAGTCTGCAGATACGCCATGCCACCCAGAACTGGCAGACTCAAGCCTCGCTCCACATCGTCGACCGTCTTGAAGGTCGATTGCAAAAAGTCCACCAAGAGAATCAGCGCGATGGCCTGAACCAGACCGATCAAAGATCCGAGCGCCGCGACGACGAAAATGCTCGGCTCGGTGGGTGCCGGCGGCACGGTGGCGTAGGACAGGATTTCGAAGGCGTCCTCGTTGTCCACCGCATCGAAACGCTCCAGGAGGGAATTCTCCCGCTCGCGAATATTCTCCTTGTCCGCGAGGGCCTCGTTGTATGCGTTCTTGAATGCATCGTATCGCCCCCAAACCTCCGGCAGCTCGTCCAGCCGCAGCTGCAGATCAATGACCACCTGCTGCTGCTGGGCCTGGATCCCGACCAAACCGATGACCGTGCTCTCGAGCTCTGAGATATCCAGCTGCAGCTGGATGTACTGTGGATTGGGTTCGGTGAGAATCTGTGATCGCGTCCCGCTCGGGTCCAAGGAGAGCAGAGTGCTGAATCTCTCGATCTCCATCTCGAGGAGGCGATAATCCGGATGCGCAGGCTTCAGATTGCTGAGCCTGAGCTGGAGGAGCTGAACCTGCTTTCGCACCGCTCTCTGCTCGCTTGCCAACTCCTGAACCAGTGGGTCACTGCTCGCGACCTGCCGTCGCGGCTTCACCTTGCCGCTGCTGATCATCTCCTTTCGTCCCCGGAGGCGATCTCTCGCGGCGGCCAACTGACCGTCAAACTTGGCTAAATTGGCAGCCTCATTCCGCAAGTCTTCCCGCAGCCCTCGTTCCGCACCGATGTCACCGATCTGGTCGAACAATGGGTCGATACCGAACTCGCTTCGGTGGTTCCGCAGGTCCGTGGAAGCGTTCTCCACCGCCAGGGTTGCCGCCTCAACCTCTTCTTGCACGTCATCCAGGCTTTTTCGCACCCGGGCAATCAGGCGCGCACGCTGGGTACTGATAAAGAGATCGCGGAGACCATTGGCCATATCCGCCGCACGCTGGCCATTCGTGTCACGGTAGTTGACCTTGAGGTTGACGATCAGCTGGTCGCGATAGCCACCGAGCGGGTCTTCGACAGTCACACGGTCCTTAACCGATTCGATGAAAGATCGCCGACGATTCTGATCCTCATCCTTGGCTTCAGGCCAGGCCAGCGACTCGAGCACAGCAGGCACCGTGTTGGGCAGGAGCACCTTGGCGCTGTCGACAACAGCGCGCATGGGGTCTTCCTGGCTCGACCCGATGGGCGCGTCGATGAGCTCACCGTGGAAGGTAAACTCGGTCGCCGCGACGTAGTAACGCGGGATCAAGAAGGCCACCATCGCCCCCAAGAGCAGTCCCAGAATCGTGACAGGAATCACCTGCCAACGCCGGCGCTTGAGCAGCTCCAGGTAGCGTGCAAACGAAATCGGCGGTATGTCGAGCTGAGTCACGTCAAATCAGAAGGAGCGCCCACCAAAGAAGAAGGGCTCGTCGTTCACTACAGAATCGTAGGCCGCATCGGCAGTAGCCCAACCGACCAGGGAGCGAACCACCACTCTCAAGGGTAATAGGAGCTTCTCAACGAAGCGTGTTAGATGTCCAAAGAACGTCGGTGGGACGTAGATGATGTCGTTGTCTTGCAGCAGAATGTTGTAGGTGGTGTTACCGGTGAGAACCATTTCACGCATGTTGATCACCGACACCATGGGGTTTTCGGCGTCGGGCCGAATGTGCTGAATTCGCCCCCAATTTGCCAAGGGCGTCAGGGGAACTGTGGCCAACATTTCGAACAGGGTCATGTCGGCCTCGGCCAGCGGCACCTTGTTCGGGCCGGCCACCTCGCCAAACAGATAGATCACCTTGCCAAGGCTGATGATCCTCGGCTGCAAGGTGATGGGGAAATTGAAGATCTCACCAAGCTGAGTTTCGATCAGGTTCTTGATCTCGCGCTCGGTTAGTCCAAGCACATACACCGGGCCCACGTGAGGCACCAGGATCGTCCCGTCAAGACCGACTGGCTGGGGCGTTGTCAGGAGAAAGAGAGACTCCGCCCCTGGCTGTTGGTAGATCTCCGGCCGTAGAGCGAAGCCAACCAGGTCACGACCTGCCACGTAGTTCTCAACGTTGGCGTTACCCTCGGCCCGACCGCCGAAACCCTTCTCGTTGAGCAATTGGCGAAGGCGCTTGTCCTCGACATTGATGCAGGCGGTAGCAAGGAGAAGCAGGCACAAGCTCGAACAGAGGCGCACAAGAAGGGCGCCTTGGTCTGCTGCTTTCCGACTCTTATCAATCATCGATGGGGATCCATGCTAGGTGGTCGCCTTTGGGGGACAAGTTGGGAAGTCCACCACCCGAGCTCCACGCCAGTTGTCGCTACCTGCACAGGTATCGTATCGGGATCTCGACCCACCCTTCCTAACGGGATCCAAGGACAATTGTTGTGTCGAGTGAGGGATAGCATCTCCCGACGAGGCGCCGACGGACTGTCGGAATTCGCCACAGAACTCAGTCACTGCCATATTGACGCTTGTAGTACTCCCTATAGGCCCCGGAACGCACTCGTTGCCACCAGTCCTTGTTATCCAAGTACCAGGTGACAGTTTCGCGAAGACCGCCAGCAAAGTCGTGTGCTGGCTTCCACCCCAGCTCCTGAGCAATCTTGCTGCCATCGATAGCGTAGCGACGATCATGGCCAGGCCGATCCTTGACGTATTCGATGAGCTCCTCGCCCTTGCCGAGCAGCTCCAAGATGGTCTTCACCACCCAGATGTTCTCCCGCTCTTCATTGCCGCCGATGTTGTAGACCTCACCGGCCTTGCCCTGCATGAGCACTGCGAGGAGAGCAGCACAATGGTCGCCGACATAGATCCAGTCGCGCACGTTCAGGCCGTCTCCGTAGACCGGTAGTTTTTGACCCTCTAAAGCATTGGCGATCATCAGAGGGATCAGCTTCTCCGGAAACTGATAGGGCCCATAGTTGTTAGAGCAGCGCGTGATCATCGCCGGAAAGCCATGGGTGTGGTGGGCGGCTCGCACCAACAAGTCACTGCCCGTCTTGCTCGCCGAGTACGGAGAATTCGGTTGTAGCGGGGTCTGCTCTGTGAACTTGCCAGTAGCCCCCAGACTCCCGTAGACCTCGTCGGTACTGACGTGCAGAAAGCGCTCCACTCCCCGAGCCCGGGCAACGTCGATCAGCACCTGTGTGCCCAGGACATTTGTATTTACGAACGCGCTGGCGTCCAACACCGAACGATCGACGTGACTCTCCGCTGCGAAGTGCACGACCATTTCCGGAGAAGACTTGTCAGGCGCGCTGGAGAACGCCGCTTCAACCTCGCTGCGCAGGGAGATATCTGCCCTTACAAAGCTGTAGCGAGGGTTGGATTCCAAGTCAGCCAGATTCTCGAGGTTGCCCGCGTAGGTGAGAGCGTCCAGATTGATGACTTCGTGATCCGTTTCGTCCAAGAGAAGGCGGACAAAATTGGACCCGATAAAGCCGGCACCGCCGGTAACGAGAATCTTGCTCACGGAGAATCCAGTTCCTGATCGAGGTATCGCTTGAGGGCGTCGTGATAGTGAGGCATGGGCTGCCCTCTGAGCTTGGTCAGACGAGAACAGTCCAGAACCGAATAGGAAGGTCGCCTGGCAGGCCGATCCAGATCAGCCGAACTCATGCGCGCCACAGGCACTTCGGCCATCCCTGACAAGTCTAAGGTGGCACGAGCAAAGTCGTACCAGGAACAAGCACCCTCGTTTGCTGCATGGTAGACCCCTGGTTCACCTTCCGCACTGGCCAGGTCGAGGATGGCTCGCGCCAGATCTAGGGTCATGGTCGGCGAGCCCAACTGATCATCCACTACATGCAGGGGTTTGCCCGCCTTGGCGGCATTCAGAATTGCCCGTGGAAAGTTCTTTCCGCCCGGGCCAAAAACCCAAGACGTCCGGACAACCCAGAAACGATCGGCGCCCCGACTGAGGACGGCCTCCTCTCCCAAGAGCTTGGATCGGCCGTAGGCTGAGACCGGCGCGGTTGCGGCAGTCTCCTTGTAGGGGCTCTCTGCATCACCGGAAAAAACGAAGTCGCTGCTCACATAAACCAGACCAGCGTTCGCGGCGGCACAGGCATCCGCAACATTCTCAGTGCCGACGCCGTTGATCAGATCAGCTCGGGCCGGGTCCGCTTCGCAGGCATCGACCTCGGTCCAAGCCGCGCAATGCACAACGAGGTCCGGCTGAGCGCTGTCGACTGCAGCCCGCACCTGCACTGCATCTTCAACCGCCAACTCCCCATGGGCGAAGCCCTTGACTTCGAGGCCGCCGAGGTATTGGCCTGTGACCTGAACCGCACGACCGAGCTGCCCCCCCGCTCCGGTCACGAGGATCTTCATACTCGAATCATCCTTGCAGCTCGAGTTTGTTGGCCCCGCCCTTGGCCACCATGCTGCTTGCACGCAACAGGGATTCAAAGGTCCCGGCGTCGGTCCACCAACCCTCGAGCACCTCGCTGGTCATGGTGCCCTTGTTGATGTAGAGGTTATTCACGTCGGTGATCTCCAATTCACCGCGGCCGGAAGGCTCCAGTCCATTGATGAACTCGAAGACAGTGCTGTCGTACATGTAGATCCCGATCACCGCGAGATTGCTCTCCGGATCCTTGGGCTTCTCGACGATCTTGGCCACTTTGCCAGCGGAATCGACCGTCGCGACGCCGAATCGTTCAGGATCCGACACTTCTTTGAGGAGTATCTTGCCGCCCTTTTCCTGGGCTCGGAAGTCGTCCACGGCCTTCTTGATGTTCCCCTCAATGATGTTGTCACCGAGAACTACCACGATCTTTTCGCCGTCGGCGAAGTGCTCGGCAAGCTTGAGTGCATCAGCAATCCCGCCCTCGCCTTGCTGGTAGGTGTAGTTGAAATCCTTGAGGCCGAAATCGGCGCCATTGCCCAGCAGCTGCAAGAAGTCGCCAGCAGAGTTACCACCGGTAACGATGAGGATGTCGCTAATGCCGGCGTTCACCAGGCATTGGATCGGGTAGTGCACCATCGGCTTGTCATAGACTGGCAGCAGGTGCTTGTTGGTGACCTTGGTCAAGGGGAACAGCCGGGTTCCGAGGCCACCGGCGAGGACGACACCTTTCATGAATACTCCCTCTTGTACCAGTCGTAGGTTCTTTCGAGTCCCTCGCGAAAGCTCACCTCGGCTTTGAAGTCCAGCATCTTTTCTGCGAGTGCCATGTCTGCCAGCGAATGCCGGACGTCGCCAGTGCGAGCAGTCGCATACTCTGGTTCGCGCGAACTACCGCTGTAATCCTTCAGGATCGAAAGCATCTCCAGAAGGTCGTGACTCTCGCCACAGGCAATGTTCATGGTCACAGGTCCAGCAAAGCTCTTCTTCATCGCCATTGTCATGGCGCGGGTGACGTCCTCGACATACGTGAAGTCACGGGACTGCCGACCATCACCGTCAATGCGAGGCGCTTCACCACGGAGCATTGCCAGGCAGAAGGCTGCGATCACTCCTGAGTAGGGGCTATCCGGCACCTGCCGCGGTCCGTAGACATTGAAGAAGCGCGTGACCACTACCGGCAAGTCATAGACACGAGCGAATGACCGGCAGTAGAGCTCTCCGGCCAGTTTGCTCGCGGCGTAGGGAGACAGAGGGTCTTCGCGTAGCTCTTCACTCTTGTATTCGGCCTCCTGATCCCCGTACGCCGAGGACGAGCCGGCAAAGACCACCTTCACGCCACTCTTCCGAGCCTGGTTCAGGATGTTCAATCCACCGGTAGCGTTGATGTGATGGGTTTCCAAGGGAGCCACCACACTGCGCGCCACCGAAGGCAGAGCTGCCAAATGAAAGATGCCGTCGATCCCAACCACTGCGGCGGCAATATCCGGCTCACTGGTTACACAGGCCTGCACTGTCTCGAGGCCCTTGCGATCCTCGCCCAAATTGGCCGTTTTCCCCGTGCTGAAGTCGTCGAGGACACGCACACGGTCGCCCTGAGCCAAGAGCCTGTCGACCAAGTGCGAGCCAATGAACCCGGCGCCGCCGGTTACCAAGTATCGACTCACGGCAGATGCCCCTCCTGACGTTCCTTGGAATACCAGTCAGCAAACTCCCGCAGTCCATCTTCCAAGCTGACCTTAGGCTCGTAGCCCAAGTCAGTACGAGCGAGCTCGATGTCGGCGTAGGTCTTGCGCACATCGCCAGGCTGCTCTGGCCGCCGCTCGATGATCGCCTTCTTGCCGAGGGTTGCTTCAATCATCTGAATAAGTTCGCTGAGAGAGGTGTTCGCTGAGCCGCCGAGGTTGTAGATCCGATAGCCCGCCGCATGACTCAATGCTGAGCGCAGGCCATCAACGATATCACTAACAAAGGTATAGTCCCTGCTGGTTGAGCCATCGCCGAAGAGTTGAATGGGCTCCCCGTTGAGGATCTTGCGAGAGAAAAGGTGGATCGCCATCTCAGGACGCTGACCCGGCCCATAGACCGTGAAGAAGCGGAGGCAGGTAATCGGATTGCCATACAGGTGATGGTGAGAGTGGCAGAGCACTTCGCCAGCCTTCTTGCTAGCCGCGTAGGGTGAGACCGGCCGGTCCACTGGGTCACTCTCGGCAAAGGGCACCTTCTTGTTGCCGCCATAGACCGATGATGAGCTGCCAAACACAAAGGGTACCTCGGGCCGATTCTGCAGCGCCTCCAACAAGGTCTGGGTGCCGGTCACGTTCACGTCCATGTAACGCCTTGGCTTGGCAATGGATGGTCGCACTCCCGCCAGGGCCGCAAGGTGGACAACGGCCGAGACCCCTTCGACTGCGCGGGCACAATCCTCGGGCTTGCGAATATCGCCTTCGTAGAGCTCCCAATTCGCGTCGGCCCCGTCGCCAAACTTGCTCAGGCGCCGGCGCTTGATCCCCTCCGCGTAGAAGGGATCGAAATTGTCCAGGATTCGCAGGCGCTTGCCCTCGGCGAGAAGCCGGCCACAGAGCTGGGAACCAATGAATCCAGCTCCGCCCGTAATCAGAATCGTATCCATGCCGGCATCAAGCCTGCTGGCTCAGCTTGCCCTTGAAGTACCTGGTGGTTCTGGCCAAACCATCCTCGAGATCGACTTTCGGCTCCCAGTCCAAGACTCGCTTCGCCTTGGAGATGTCCGGTCGACGAACCTTTGGATCATCTTCTGGCAACGGCTTTTCGATGAACTGCGAGCTGGAACCAGTGGCCTTGAGCACCGCCTCGCCGAACTGCTTGATCGTCATCTCGTTGGGATTGCCGAGATTGACCGGCATCTCCTCCTCGCTGAACAGCAGCCGGAGAAGTCCCTCGACGAGGTCATCAACGTAGCAGAAGCTTCGTGTCTGGCTGCCGTCACCAAAGATGGTGAGTGCTTCGCCCTTCAAGGCCTGCCCCATGAAGCTCGGTAGGACACGACCATCATCGAGGCGCATGCGTGGTCCATAAGTATTGAAGATCCGCACGATGCGCGCCCTGACTCCGTGAAACCTCTGGTAGGCCATGGTCATGGCCTCCGCAAAGCGCTTGGCCTCGTCATAGACGCCGCGCGGACCAACCGGATTGACGTTCCCCCAGTAGTCCTCCGTCTGCGGATGCACCAAAGGATCTCCATAGACTTCGCTGGTGCTGGCCAGGAGAAAGCGCGAGTTCTTGGCGCGCGCCAATCCCAGTGCCTTGTGCGTGCCAAGGCTGCCGACCTTTAAGGTCTGAATGGGCAGCTCCAAGTAATCGATCGGGCTGGCCGGCGAGGCGAAGTGCAGAATGCAATCGAGTCGACCAGCGACGTGGATGTAGTCGGTAACATCCTGATGAACGAAAGTGAACTTCGCCTCGGGCATCAAGTGCTCGATATTGGCGAGATCGCCGGTAAGCAGGTTGTCCATGCAGATGACCTCATGGCCATCCGCGAGGAGACGTTCACAAAGATGGGAGCCGATAAATCCGGCGCCGCCAGTGACCAGGGCGCGCAAGCTTTCAGTCATTCGATTTGGGGTTGTTTTCGGGAAAACCCCCTCCTGCGAGGGGGTCCAGGCGCATCTCCTGTCCTGGCTGCAGGCTAATGCGTATCCCACCCCAGATCACCGTGCCACCGCTTTCTCCCCCATTCACCTTCAGCACACGCCCGTCACGCTCGGTTCGCAGCCCGCTGTCCAATTGCAGATTGAGTGGCATGAGGGGCGAGACCTTCGGCTTGAGGAAGAACCTGATCCGGTGGGCTTGCGGAATCTCGACGCTGCCGACCTCCGATTGATAGGTCACGGAGCCTTCGCCGGTGTGGGTCAGGATGCCGATGCCATTGGCCTGCTCCAGCCGCAACATGGAGTTTCCCTGCACTTCGACCACGGCTCCATTGGGCAGGGTCGCACGCAGGGGAAGCAGGCGGGTCACCATCCATGCTTCGTAGTAACTGTCGATCTTGATCTCGTTGCCGTTCCCGGTAAGGGTTTGCAACTCGACCCGGCAGGGGCCACGGGAGCGCAAGTATCCGCCGCCATGAAAATGCAGCTCGTAGTCCCCCTTGTGGCGCACCTCGACCGCTGAGCCCACCCGCATGACCCGACCCTTGTCATAGAAGGTCAGCGGCACATAGACGAATTCGTCGTGAGCCTTGTACCATACGCGATCGCTGGACCGAACGAGCAGAGCCATGTCCGAGAGGAAGGCCCCCTCTCCGCCACGAGCAGAGCGGCTGAACCAACTGGGCCAATCATCCGGTCGCGCAGGCATGCTGCGTGGCAGGGGCACAGGCAGAGGCTCCCCGTCGAAGGGCATCGGCATGCCTTCGCCCATAGGATAGCCACCGAAGCCTGGCCAGCTTGGCGGGTAGTTCGGGAAGCCCTGAAAGATGCGCAGGTTGCGGTTGATGCCTTCGTATCCCCGCGGCAACTCGCTCTTGAGCAGAACCGAAGGATCCAATTCCAGAAGCGGCGTGTCTCCAGGGTCTACGACCGCCGGCATCTTCCGCTGAGCTTCGGGCTGGTTTCGATCCAGGAGGCGTGCTTGCCAACGGCGAATGGGCGGCAAGCGCAAGGGATCCTGCGCCATCGCGTAGTCCGCTAGCGGGAGGGTGGCGAATAACACCAGCAGTACTTTGGCGATCTTCTTTCCCGTCAAGAGTCTGCCTTTGCCTCGAATGGATCCTCGTCGTCGATAGGATACTTCGGCCCGGTGAAGGGGCCTGGCTCATCCGAGCCTACCTTTTCCTCGGCTTGCCGCTTGGCCAACTTGCCCGAGAAGCCGGAAAACTCGATCTCAGTGGCCAGTTTGACCCCATCGGTCAGCTTGACCAGCTCGAAGAACTTGGCCTCCAAGACGCCCCTGAGCTTGCGGCTGAGCTCCTGAATCCGGACCCCTTCTGGGCAGTGGAACTGGGCCTGAAGTCGCAGACGCTTCACCCCGCCAGCCAGAATGGCGACCTTCAGGCGGGACAGCTCTGGCAAACTCTCCCCTCGCTGCCTGAGGCCAGTCTCGAGGGCATCCTTCGAGACCCTCAGCGGCCCACCCGGAGCATCGCTCAGGACATAGCGCAGGGGATCCTTCTCCTGGCGGCCGTAGAGCACATACAGGACGTTCGCGAGTATCAGGACCAGGCTCGCAGCGAAGGTGAGCTGCAGGAATGGCAGGGACTGGATGTTCGCCGACAATTCAAATTCCCCGCCTTCAGCCTGACTGAAGGAGCCCGGGCTGATGAAGAGGGCAAGAAAGAAGGCCGCAGCCAGATTGGCGGCAAGGAGGTTCGCGCCGAGGAGGAGCTGCGCAGAGAGTCTCCTCACGCCGACCTCACCCTGAGCAGAATCGATCGCGGCTTGACGGCCCGCTCCGCGTTAGTGCTGGCTGAAGAAGCGATCGATGAATCCAGTATCCACTTCGCCATTGATGAAGTCCGAGTGCTCCAGAATCCGCAGGAATAGAGGCCTAGTAGTGGCAATCCCTTCGATGGTCAGCTCCTCGAGGGCCCGCCGCGCGACTCGCAGCGCTTCCTTCCGGCTGGGGCGATGCACGATCAACTTGCCAACCATGGAGTCATAGTGCATCGGTACCTTGTAGCCCTGGTAGGCATGTGAGTCCCAGCGGACGCCAGGCCCAGAAGGGACGATCAGGTTTTCGATGATGCCAGGGCAGGGCTTGAAGTTCTGATCTGGATCCTCGGCATTGATACGAAACTCGAAGGAGTGCCCGCGCGCGCGAATATCTTCCTGCCGCAAACTCAATGGTTCCTCAGCCGCAATCTTGATCATCTCCTTGATCAAGTCCACACCCGTGACCTCCTCGGTAACCGGATGCTCTACCTGGATGCGCGCATTCACTTCGATGAAGTAAAAGTTGCCCTCACGGTCGAGGATGAACTCGACTGTTCCGGCTGAGTAATAATCCGCAACCTTTGCAATGCGCACAGCTGCCGCACCGATTTCCCGGCGTGCTTCGTCGTCGAGCACGGGAGATGGGCTCTCCTCGAGCAGCTTCTGGTGACGGCGCTGGATCGAGCAATCACGTTCGCCCAGGTGCACTATGTTGCCGTGCTGGTCAGCGAGAATCTGCACCTCGATGTGCCGCGGTCTCTCGATGAATTTCTCCACATAGACTCGCGAATCATTGAAGGCTGTTTCGGCTTCGGAGCGCGCCGAGTGGTAGCCGTTCACCATGCTGACTTCGTTGTGGGCAACCCGCATGCCCCGACCGCCGCCACCGGAGGCAGCCTTGATCAGAACGGGAAAACCGATTTCACGGGCAACCTCCAGGGCTTCCTGCTCGGTTTCCACAGGGCCCTCGCTGCCGGGGACCACCTGCACCTTTGCCTTCTTGGCGAGATCGCGGGCGGCCACCTTGTCTCCCACCCAGGAGATAGTTTCAGCGGATGGACCGATGAACTTGATGTTGCAGGATTGGCAAACTTCGACGAAGTGGGCGTTCTCGGAGAGGAAGCCATAGCCGGGATGAATCGCCTCGACATCGGTGATCTCTGCCGCAGAGATCAAGGCCGGAATATTGAGGTAGCTGTCAACACTCGGGGCGGGACCAATGCATACGGTCTCATCCGCATAGCGCAGATGGAGTAGATCACGGTCTGCCTCCGAGTAGACAGCGACCGTCTCGATATCGAGCTCTTTGCAAGCACGCATAATCCGCAGCGCGATCTCGCCGCGGTTGGCAATCAGGATGCGACGAAACACTGCCTAAACAGACCTCAGGACGAAGAGTGGTTGCCCAAATTCGATGGACTCGCCGTTCTCTGCGAGCACCTCGACTATCACACCGTCAACCTCGGCCTTGATCTCGTTCATGACCTTCATGGCTTCCAAGATGCAGAGGGTCGTGTCAGCGGTGACCTCTTGGCCAACACGCACGAAGGCCTCGGTTTCCGGTGAAGGTGCGCGGTAGAAGGTACCCACCATGGGTGAACTGAAAACGAAGGTATCGCTGTCCGCCGCCGGGGACGCGGGCACATCGGCCGCTTGTCCGAGGACTGCGCCCGCCGCTACCGGAGCAACTGCCCCAGAAGGCGGTGCCCCGTAGGGCATGACTGCAAGCGGCGGGTCCTCCTTCAGGCGCACACGAAGTCGACTGCCGTTCTCCTCCATCTCGACCTCAACCGCGCCCGCGGCAACCATGACGTCGATGAGCCGTTGGATCTCGGCTACGCGGCCGGCAGACCCATCGTCTCCGCCGCTCCGCCTGGCGGCCTTCTTGGCGCTAGGCTTCTGGCGCCTCGACGTGGTCTTCTTCTTGGCCTTGCTGGCCATCTTCTTCTTCTTCTTTGCTGCCATGATCGGGGTCTTGCGTGATTCCCGCCTGTTTGGCCAGGCCGCTGCGGCGGAACTGTAACTTCCTGGCCGGAGCCCTCGAAAGCAAAAAGCCCGCCTGTCAGAGGAGCTCTTCTGCTATTTGCACCGCATTCAAGGCGGCACCCTTGCGCAGTTGATCCCCCACCGCCCACAGAACCAGGCCTCCAGGATAGCAGCGGCTTTCACGGATGCGGCCGACGGCCACCGCATCCGTCCCAGCCCGATCCGCGGGTTGGGGATAGAGATCGTCTTCCGGGGAGTCCTGAAGCAGCAGGCCAGGGGCCGAGCTCAACAGCTCACGAGCCCGGGGCACAGAACATGGCGAGCTCAGGTCCAGACTGAGACTCATGCTGTGACATCGCTCCACCGGCACGCGAACACAGGTTGCTTCAACCTGCATCTCGGGGCTGGCCAGGATCTTGCGCGTCTCGTTGAGCATCTTGTCCTCTTCGCCGGTGTAGCCGTCAGCCCCGAATCGATCGATTCTGGCCAGCAGGTTGAAGGCGATATCATGGCTCAGCACCTTCGCTTCGAAGGCCTCACCGGCCAAGGCCGCACGGCTGGCAGCGCGAAGTTCTTCAAGCGCTCGCTGGCCAGCACCGGAGGCTGCTTGATAAGTGACCGCGTTGACCCGCCGGATTCCCAGCTCGCGATGCAAGGCCGCGATGGCCATGACCATGATGATCGTAGAGCAGTTTGGATTGGCGACGATTCTCGGCTGCGCGGCAAGGGTCTCCGCATTCCACTCAGGCACGACCAGAGGCACCTCGGGATCGAGGCGAAAGGCAGAGGAGTTGTCGATGGCGACCGCTCCCTGTTCAACCGCCTGCGGCACATACTCACGGGACAACTCGCCACCGGCGCTGAAGAAAGCCGTGTCCAGGCCCGCGAAACAGTTCGGCCCAAGCTCCTGCATCTTCAATTCCTGACCACGGAACACCGCCGTCTTGCCCAGCGACGCTGCGGAGGCATACAATCTGACCTCCTCGCAGGGGAACTCGCGCTCCTCGAGGATTCCGAGCAGCTCCTTGCCCACGGCTCCAGTCGCCCCGACGATCCCCAGCCTCCGACTCATTACTCCGCATCTCCTCGCCGCCAGTCACCGGAGCGCCCACCGGACTTCTCCAGGAGTTGAATGGACCCGATGCTGATGCTCTTCGACATGGCCTTGCACATGTCATAGATGGTGAGTGCAGCGACACTCACCGCCGTCAAGGCTTCCATTTCCACACCTGTGGGGCCCTGGCAACGAACCTCCGCCCGCAGTTCCAGGTCAGCCTCGTTCACGGATGCGAAGTGAATCTGCACAGAACTCAGTGCGATCTGATGGCAGAGCGGGATGAGTCGAGAGGTTTCCTTGGCGGCTTGGATCCCGGCCAGACGAGCAACCGCGAGGCCCTCGCCCTTCGGGAGATCCCCTGCAAGGAGTTTCGCCTTGATTTCTGGAGTCAGCGAGATGCAGCCTCGCGCCAGAGCACGGCGCTGCGTAGAGGCCTTGTTTGTAACATCGACCATCTTCGCCCTCCCTTCCTCGTCCAGATGGGAGAGGGAGTTTTCGACATCACTTTGGCGTCCTTTTTCTGCGGTCATGCTCGTTTTGGCGGGGTGAAGGTAGCCTAATGCGATTTGATGGGCATCTCCCGCCCATGGCATGCTGAAATCGTCGAAAATCCCCCCATTCGCGATCTGCGACAGGGCTTGATGCCGTGGCTGACATGGACCGATCTAGAGATATGACTACCTGCCCGTGCACGGGCACCGGAGCCTACATGCGTCGACACCCCGCAACCCTCCTTTCCCTGCTCCTTTTTCCCACCTTCCTGGCCAGCACCGCTGAGGCCCAGGAAACACTGCAAGATGATGTCACCGCAATCCTCCGCCGAGCGGATGCCGGTAGCGTCGACGCCGTTTGGGAATTGGGCCTCGCACTCAGCGACCTAGATGGCCAGGAAGACGCTCTGGCGAAGGCCATCGCCAGTGCCGCGGCTGGCGCCAAGGAGAATGGCAAGCTCGCTGCCGCCGCGGGACTGAGAGATTTGACCGATGGTCCGGTCTTCGGCAGTGAGATCCTGGAGATCCTCAAGCCGGTCTGCGAATCGGGTAGCGCCACAGCGAAGGCCGCCGCCTACTCCCTGCTAGGCAACCAGAATCTCTTCGACCGAAGAAGCCAGTCAGAAGTTCAAGACCTTCTCATGGCCTCGACCAGCTCCGAAATGGCGGAACCGAGTCTTCGCGTCGAGGCGGCACGAGCACTCTGGAAGATCGGCAACGACGAACAAAAGACCGCGGCCAAGGGCACCATGCGGGACTTCCTCCTCTCCAGCAAGCGTCAACTGCAGGTGCACGCTGCACTGACTCTCGCCGGCGATATGAATGCCGCGGACTCGGACGCCAGCTGGAAAATCATCCGGGAGATTGCGGATCAACCGACTGCCGAGGGACGCCTGGCACGCAGCCTTCTCGGTCGCCAAGAACAGACTCGCCTCTGGGAAGGTCGATTCCGCAAGGTCTATGCCGAAATGGACCGGGCAGAAAAGGGTGCGAGCGACCAGTACACATTGCTCACAGAGTTAATGATCCGGGCACACGCTCTACACATCCGCGGCGAAGACTTCGAGGATGCGGAACTGATTGAAGAAGCTGCCAAGGGACTGATGAAGTCACTTGATCAAAACTCGGCCTTCTTCACGGCCCAGGAATACGAGAGATTCTTCACCAGCAAGGGCGAGGACTTCGCCGGCATCGGCGCCTTTGTCGACTTCGACAACGCGGGCATGTTCGCCATCGTTCGCCCGCTGGATTCTGGACCGGCCTATGCAAGTGGATTGCAGCCGGGTGACCGAATCCGACAGATTGACGGCTGGGACACAAGCAACCGCAGCAGCGACGAGATTCTCTCCAGACTGAAGGGCCGCGCCGGTAGCAGCGTCAAGATCCAGTTCGTTCGTCAAGGGATGCAGGAACCGGCAGAGGTGACCGTCCAACGTAGCGCCCTCACCACCGCATCGGCCAACTGGGCAATGTTGCCCGGCAAGGTCGGCTACATTGACTTGCTGACCTTCGCCGCCAAGACCGGTGAAGAGCTGAATGACGCCATCGTTGACCTACAGTCGCAGGGCGCCAGAGGCCTGATTCTGGACCTGCGCAACAACACTCGGGGCTATGCGCCCGCGGCCCGCAACGTGGTCGAACAGTTTCTCGCCGGCGAAAAACTCGTCGCCTATAGCCAAGGGCGCAAGCCTGAGGATCGCGAAGACCTGATGACCCGCAACGCAGCGGTCGCAGCCGACATCCCCCTCGTTGTCCTCGTAAACGAGCGCAGCGCCTCAGCTGCGGAAATCACAGCTGGCGCACTCCAGGATCACGAACGGGCAACAGTCGTCGGCAAGCAAACCCTCGGCCAAGCCACCATCCAGGACATCCTGCCGCTGAATAGCAGTCCGGATGAAGAGTACGAAGACGCCAACAACAATGGTCAACATGACGAGGGCGAGGAGTTCGAGGACCGGAACGACAACGGCAAATACGACAGCGGCGCCCATATCAAGATCACCGTCGCTCGCTACCACCTGCCCAGTGGACGTAGCTTGCAACGCGAGTTCGATATCACCGGCCGGCCCTTGAACCCCTACTGGGGAATCCGTCCCGACCGGGTGATCGACTTCGAAGTCATCAAGAGCGAGGACGCATGGAAGAACGCAGAGCTCTATGAGCTATCCAAGAAGGGAGTCTTCCGCGACTACGTGGAAAAGCACGCTGACGGCAATCCTGAGCTCTTTACAGAGCTGGCTGGCGGTGATCAGGGCCGCACGGAGCGCTATCCGGATTTCGAGCCCTTCTACGAAGAGCTCGAAACCAACCTCAGCAGGGACGACATCCGTCGCTGGTTGCGGCTTCGTATCCGTGATTTCGTAGCCAAACAGCGCGGTAAGGCTTTCGCAGGCACCGGCACCGCCGGGGACTACCAGGAAGACCCACAACTCCAGGAAGGCATGCGTGTCATCCTCGAGGGGATTGGCGAGGACATTCGCAAGCAAGCGGAAATGCAAGGGATCTTGAAGCTGGACTTCGAGGCTTCCGCCAAGAAGAAGGCTGCCAAGAACGGCTGAGGAGAATCAAGTCGATGCAATACATCAAGAAAGTGACCATCGCCCCCTTCCTCCTCGGCATCTTTTGCGTCGAACTCAGTTCGCAGCAAGGTCTCGAAGAGCAAGTCTCGGAGATTCTCGTTCGCGCAGACCAGGCAACCCTCGACGGCGCCTGGGACTTTAGCTTCGAGCTCCGCGGATTGCCTGGGTCCAAGACGGAGCTCGCCGGCGCCATTCGGGCCGCCGCCGATGAGCTCGGCGTCGTGGGTCGACTGACGGCCGCGCGCAGTCTCGCCAGCCTCAGCGAGGACAACAGCCTGGGTGCATCGATTCTCGAGCTCCTCCAGCCGGCCATTGAGGGCAGTGGAAGCGAAGCCCGCGCAGCTGCCATCGGCATCCTCGGCAACCCCAGGCTCTTCGATGCTGATCAGCGCGAGCAGGCGCGCATCATCCTGATGGCAACCATGGATTCTGATGCGGCTAGCCCCGCGCTCCGCCTGGAATCCGCCCGCAGCCTGCTGACCATGGGGACTTCGGCGGAACAGTATCGTGCGCGCCAGGCTCTCCGTGCCCTGCTGGATGGCGAAGACCTGACCCTCCGCAATCAATCTGCACTCGCCTTGGTGGCGGGTAGCGAGCTTGGCACAGAGCTGAGGAGCTGGGCGATCCTCGAACGTATCGCCGGCATTCCCAGTGATGAAGGTCGCGAGGCAGCAGTCCTCATCGAGCGACGGGGGCGAGTAGAAAGCTACCTCCAGGAAGTGGACCGGCTCAGCGAGAAGATGAAGGAGGATCAAAATATCCCCCCCTTCGGCCTCGACCTACTGCAAGAGATCGTCCGAGAGATCCGAGCAAAGCATCCCAGAGCTACGTACCTGAACAACGAAGAGCTCGTGGAGAACAGCGCCAAGTCCCTGATGCGCAGTCTGGACCGGCACTCAGCCTTCTTCACTTCGGATGAGTTTCAACGCTTCTACTTCGACCTGGATCGTGAATACGGCGGCATCGGCGCCTACGTAAACTTCGACGAGGACGGCATCTTCTCAATCGTTCGACCGATCTACTCCGGCCCAGCCTATCGAGTCGGATTGCGCTCCGGTGATCGCATCCTCAAAGTCGACGGTTGGGACACCAAGGGACACGACATCGACGAGATCATCGGCAACCTCAAGGGCAAGCCGGATACTCAGGTGATCCTGCAGGTTCAGCGACCTGGCACCAATGAGATCGAGGACGTCTCGGTCATGCGCGAACAGATTCGTGTCCCCTCCATCAACCTGGAGATGCTTCCCGGCCAGATCGGCTACATGGAGCTCGTGGTCTTTGCTTCCAGCACCGGGCAGGAGATGAGCAAGGCCATCCAGGAGCTCCGCGCCCAGGGTGCAACCTCTCTCATCCTGGACCTGCGCAATAACACCGGCGGCTTCCTGCCCGCTGCCCGCGATGTGGTCGAGCAATTCGTGAAGGGGAAGAAGCTCGTCGTCTACACTCAGGGGCGCCGCGCAGATGATCGCGAAGACCTCTATACCCGCGACGGCGAAGCCAGCGCACCAGACATGCCCCTGGCAGTCTTGATCAACAATTTCTCAGCATCCGCTTCCGAGATCGCAGCGGGTGCCTTGCAGGACTATGAACGGGCGACCATTGTCGGCCAACGCTCATTCGGCAAGGGCAGCGTGCAAGGGCTCCTCAGCCTCTCAACCAGGCCGCACGAAGTCTATGAAGACGAGAATCGCAACGGACAGCGCGATGACTGGGAGGAGTTCGAAGACAAGAACGGCAATCACAAGTACGACGTCGGCCCACACATCAAGTTGACCGTCGCCCGATACCACCTGCCCAGCGGCCGGAGTCTACACAAGGAAATTGATGCCGACGGCAAGATCCTCAATGAGGACTGGGGCGTAACTCCCGACGCGGAAATCAAGATGATCGGCGTCACGCCGAAGGACGCCTTCGAGAGCAACGAACTCGTGCGCCTCCTCCGGGAAAAGGCTTTTACGACCTACGTGGATGAGCGCATCGAGGACTACACGGACCTGTTCCTCGAGTTGGCAGAAGCCGATGCTGGCAGCTACGAGCGCTACCCTGACTTCGAAGATTACTACCAGAGCCTCGAAACCAGCCTCAGCCGCGACGATCTACGGCGTTGGATTCGCTACTTCCTCCGAGAGAAGATCCCGGACATCCGTGGCAAAATCTACCCGGGTCGTCGCGCTCTCGGCGACTTCCAAGAAGACTCACAGCTGCAGGAAGCCATGCGCATTCTGCTCGAGGAGCAGGGCGGCGATATACGCAAGCTACCCGAACTGGAAGGCCTCCTCGAACTGACCTTTGACGAGCCAAAAACGACCGCGAAGGCCAAGAAGGTCTGAGCAGCCCCCCCCTTCGCTCAGGTGACTTCGCGTGTCGCCAACCGATTGACCGAGGGTAGCACGTACTCTCGCATAAGAATCGCAATCACCAAGGTCAGGGGGATGGCCAGCAGCGCGCCGAAGAGGCCCAAGATCGAACCCCAGAAGATCACCGAGAAGAGGACCAGCAGGGGATGCAGGCCGATTCCCTCCTTCATCACCCAGGGGGTAAGAGCAAAACCCTCCACGGCCTCAGCCGCGAGGTAGACGGAGCTTACGAAAATGGCTGCGTAGGGCGTGAAGTCCTGCGAGAGCGTGACCGCCATCGCGATCACGTATCCCAGGAAGGCGCCAATGAACGGCAGAATCGAAAGAAAGCCTGATCCGAGACCGATCAGGAGCGCCACCTCGGTTCCGCAAACGAAGAGCCCAATGGCAATGAAGAGGCCCTTCAAGAGGGCGATGATCATGCGGCCACGCAGGAATGCCGACATTCCCTGGTGAATGTCGCCGAGCACTCTGAGGCTGCGCTCCCGGTTTCTGGCCGGGAGGTGTGCGAGGATCCATGCCCAGAACTTGTCCAAGTCACACATGATGAAGAACAGGTAGATGGGCAAGAGCACGATCATGCTCAGATTGGTCACCGAGGTGATCACGCCGGACAGGATCTGCAGGAGAATCTTCGGGATGCCCGCAACCACCGCCTGGATGTTCTCCGAATCCAGGAGGCCAGTAACCTGGTCGCCTATGCCCCAGGGCAGGGACCTGCTGCGCTCCTTGATCCAGGCGATGCTCTGATTGAATCCCTCGAGCACCATGTCGCTGTCCGTTTCCAGGGAAAGCGAACGCACTAACGCGACGCCCTGCAGAATGAGCACTGCAAGGAGCCCAAACAGAATCGCGCTGACAGCACAGAAGACAAGGGTCGCCGCTCGTGCCCGTGGCTGGCCGCGCCGGACCAGTCGCTGCACCAAGGGCTCGAAGATGTAGGCCAAGGCCACGGCTGCCAAGAGCGGCGCAAAGATGTCCCTGGTCAGGTAGATCACCAGAACGATGCTGGAAATCGCCAGGACAAAAGTCGCCCAGGAAACCCAGAGAGGGGACTTCGTGCTGGGACCGTTTGGCGGATCAGCGCTCACAGGACCCTCGCCGGCTGCGCTCAGCGAGTTCCTTCGCTGATCGAAGACAGCCGCTCTTGATAGAGCTGACCAAAGGTCTCATCGAAGTCGAAGGCATCAACAAAATCGAAGCGCGAATCCTCTGCCCTTCGGCTGAGTAAGCCGGCATCAACCAGGTTGAATACGATCTCCCCGAAGTCGGAGGTGCCACGGATGCCCCAACGGCGAAAGACCAAGGAAGCCATGGGGCCGAACTGATCCGCGGCCATCTCACGAATTCCTTCGAGAAGCTCGCGCCCCCCAACGTGCCGACTAGCGCCGACCTGGCTATCGCGACCCAGCTCGACCATGGTGCGGTCGAGGGCATCGAGGACGAACTCATAGGCATTGCGTGCAAAACGCCGATCCCGACGTCTCACTTGCAGGATCCGATCTTCAACGCTGTCGCCAGTCATCGCAGCCATGCTTGGTAGTTCAACGATTCGGACTCGCGTCCGAACTCTATCCGAGAGATCTATCGACCAATGTTGAACCGCCCTTGACTAGGCGACCTCAGAGGCAGGAGGCCCGGTCCCTGGCAACGATGAACGAGCCCCTCAGCTCCCCCTGACCGGGACAACCGCGGCGCACAGCCATCGGGATCAACCGACTGGGCCACTACTTGACAGGTTGCTACCAAGCTTGCGGAAGAGGTCAGCAAGGACCTGGGCAGCACCGATCTTGAGGGCTAGGTCATCCTCAGCTTGCAGCACCTGCTCCAAGGCGAGGCCCCATCGGTCTTTCCACATTTCAAGGTATGGATCCCTATCCCCGTTGGCAAGGGCAACTTGCAATTGCTCCCTGAGGCGGGATCGCAGCAGAAAGAGGACCAAATCGAGCCTCTCCTCACTCTCACGACGCCCTTTGACACCGGCCAGGAGGGCTCCTGCCAGATCACTTCCCTGGGCCGGAGCCCCCAGAAACCGGGCTATTTCCTGGTCCAGCTCCTGGGCTCGCTCGCTAGCCAGGGACTGGGCACGACCCAGAGAACCGGCCGCCGTTGAGGCTGCCCAATCCAAGGATTCGGGCTCGAGAAGGGCCTGCTGGGCCAGGGATTCGAGTATTTTTTCCCGAGGCATGGGCCGCAGGCCCAGCCGATCGACCCGGGAGCGGACCGTCTCGAGCAAGCTCTCCGGTCGGCTGGTCACCAAGATGAGGAAGGTCGCAGGGCCTGGCTCTTCCAAAGTCTTGAGCAAGGCGTTCTGGCCCTGCTCGTTCAGCCGATCCGCCGGGTCAATGATGGCCACCCGCGCACGACCGGCGACGGGCTTGAGGGCCAGGGAGTGCTGCAGCCCACGCACCGCCTCGATGGGAATGTCTACCTTGTCCTCCGGCAGCTCCAGAAGATGCAGGTCCGGGTGCTGACCCGCGGCGACCTGCTGGCCACAGGCTCCCGCGGCAGCCGCCTCTCCGCAGAGCAAGGCGCTGGCCAAGGCTCGGGCCGCCGTGCTCTTGCCCATGCCGCGCCCGCCACTGATCAGCAGCGCGTGATGCATCTGCAGACTCAGCGCCTTCTTCAGTCGGCCTGCGTAGTCCTCACCCTGGGCGATGAGCATCCTTTCTCCCGCCGGCACGCATCCCCGCCAAACTAATCCTCAGCAGGTCTTGCGCCAATTCCTCCTCGTCTCGCTCCGCATCCAGAGCCTCCAAACCGCCGAGAAATCCCGCCAGCCAGGGTTCGAGCTCGGCGATCCGAGCAAAACCGGTATGCACCCGCCGGAGATAATCCTCACCCTGCCCCTCGATACGATCCTGACGCTGGTCGGCCTGAAGGCGCAGAGCACTGCTTTCAAAGCTCAGATTCAGAACAAAGACCAGGTCCGGGCGACAGCTTGCGTGCACTCTCTGGCTGAGCTCGCGCAAAACTGACAGCAAGGCCTCGCCCTCCATCTCCGGTCGGGCGTGGCCCTGATAGATCAAGGTTGAGAGAAAGCAGCGCTCGACTACCACGACCTTCCCGGCTTGAAGCGCAGGCTCGACCTCCGCACGGAGCATCTCCTGCCGCGCCGCGGTAAAGAGCAGAGCTTCGCTCAATGGGTGCAAGTCACCAGTATCGGGGTCCAGCAAGAGCTTGCGCAGGTGTTCTCCAAGGGCGGTAGAACCAGGCTCCCGAAGGTGGCATACCGACTCACCCTGTTCTTTGAGGGCCGCAACCAATTCTCGCGCGCGCGTTGACTTGCCACATGCATCCGGACCGTCGATGGCCAGATAGAAGCTCACAGCAGACTCTCGACCTGTCGACGCAGCTCAGGCTCTCCCTCCAAACGCAGGTTGAGGGTTTTGATTCCGTAGCTGATCGCTGCTCGGGTGCGGCCGCCGAGGAATCGTCCGACTTCAGCCCTGCTCAGGCCCTGCTGAACGCAGACCCAGGCGAGAATCTTGCGCGCACTGCTCGTGCGACGACATTGGCTCGGCCCGACCATGTCCTCGACGCTCACGCCGAGAGCATCCGCCACGCGATTCGCGGATCGATCGTAGGTCGAACGTGGATCGATGAGCTGCCAATAGCGGGATCCCCGACCATGTCTCTGCATGGCCCATGCGCGCCTTAGCTCGGGATAGGAGCCCTTCACCTCGCGGGCAAGGTTTTCGATGAGCGAGGCGCGACCGTTGCGCGATGGCGGACCCTCGAGAGCACGTAGGTAGCGCAGACGTGCTTCCGGACCGGGCAACGCGATCTGGGTAACCATCCCGGAGCCGAGCCAGGTACGGAGTCGATCACCGATTCGCCAGATCTCACGAGGATGCCAACGAGATCCCATGAGGGTCGGGACCTCGAGCTTGGCTCGCTCCTCGAGGACGTTCGCGAACTCCTCCTGGATGCGCGGTTGACCCGATAGCCTGTGCACCTCGTCGATCATCAGAGGGCGCTCCGAGCAGAGCTCCTTGCGAAACTCAGCCACCCGGTGCTCCTTGAAGCAGGCCTGATAGGCCCGGCTCAATTGGGGAGCAGTGAATCGACGGCAGCGCTTGCCCTGCAAACCCAGCCACCAGTCCAGGAGAAAACTCTTCCCTGAGCCCGGCTGCCCATGAAACAGAAAGAGGGCCGAGGGCAGACTGCGCGCCTCGAGGAGGGCCTTGAGCGCGAGAAAGGCCGTGCGATTGCTATTGTCGACGATCGGCTGACTCGGGCTCACTTCGAGCTCGCCGAGCAGACCCTCGTGGACCGGTTCGACAGCCACCGAGATCGCCGTTCCGAACTCGGCGCTCATGCACTCAGCAATGAGACCCGCGAACATTTGGTTCACGCGCTCACATACCAGACGGTTCTTGGCCTCCAGGTGCAGGATGCCCCGCTCCATGGCCATGGGACGCAGCTCTGCCAACCAGGCATCGAAGACCGCTGCACCGGTGCGCGCACGCAATTCCGGCTCGATCCTGTTCCAAGTCTCCTGCAAGAGCGCCTGCATGGGACGCCTGAAGATAGCCCACTCGGCAGCCGACGCCAGCCCGCTTTTCCTGCAGCTTTGCGGCCCTTGGTTCAGCGCCAGCGTTCGAGCAGGCTACGGGCTTCGTCCGCGGCCGAGGTCTCCGCGTACTCGCTGAGGATTCGCTCCAGGTAGTCGATGGCCTTCTCGGTCCGATCGAGCTCACGCATGAGCTTGGCCACTCTCAGGCAGATCGTCGCCTGTTGACTGAGATAGGTGGCGTCATCCGGCCCTGGGATTTCCCCTGCCGCCTTGCCTAGATTTGCTCGGTCGATGCCCGGGTTGATGGCCAGGGTGACCTCGAGCTCGCGAAGGGCCTCAGCCTTGCGGCTCTGAGCCAGGTAGGCATCCGCCAATCTGAGATGCACGTCCCGGGAGAAGGGGTCGATCTCCAAGGCCTCTTCGAGAAGCTTGGCTTCCTGCCCACGATCACCTTCGGCATTGGCAAAAGCTGCCAGCTCGAGGCGTGGCTGGAAGGCGCGACCCGTTCTGCTGCAGAAGGTCTTGAGTTCCATCATGGCCTCAGTCCTGCGACCGGCACCTGCATAGAGAGTCGCGAGAAGGACCGACGGTGCGACCTCTTGATCAGTGCAGTTGGGCCAGCATCGCTTCGCAGATTGAAACTGCCGAGCGGCAGCGTCCACATCGCCGCTCGCGGCGAGGATCTTCCCGTAATTGATTCGCGAGTCGAAGTCATCCGCGCCTGCAGCGAATCCAGCCTCGTATGCCGCAATCGCGTCTGATTCCGCTCCCCGCCTGCGGAAGAGCTCAGCATGCACCAGCTTTCCCTCCGGGTGATTTGGCTGCAGACTCAAGACTTCGCGCAAGTGACTGGCTGCATCGACCTCCACACCGCGCTGGAGGAAGGCCCAGGCAAGATCGACATGCGCCTGCAAGTCGCCCGCATCCTCGGCGACCCGTGTCAGCAACTCGCTCACGGCATGATCGCCGAATGTCGGCTTCATGATGAGTTTTGCCAGCTTCTCATCCTCAACGTAGCGCAGGAAGGCGCTGTCGAATTCCCTGGTGCTGATGCCGAAGGCACGCTCAAAGGCCTCCTCCGTTGAAAGATCTTCAGCATAGAAGCGCAGCATCTGCACCACTTTGGCGAAACCATACTCGCGACTCAGGTAGTCAACGATCTGCCCACCCAGGTAGTAGCCCTCGAGAATCCGCGGACCGCGAAAGAGGCTATTGAGCAGCAGAATCGGCGGGATGTCACCATTGCGGTGCATGCTCAGCAGTTCCCGATCCATGCCCCGCTCCCAACTGGGATTGCGAGCTCCTTCCTCGTGCACGGAGATGCCCTCGGTCAGCCATCGTGGAACACGATGTGAACTGAGCGCGAGAGTCAGGACGTGTGCGAACTCATGCCATGCGGTGGCTGTCCACATGAAGTCCTGCTTGCGCAAGTCCACATCCGCCGGCGAAACCAAAGTGATCATCGGCCCGAAACAGGCGCCGAGGGCCGTAAACCCACGGAAGCCGATGGTCCGCACTGAGAAGTCATCCCAGGTGTGCAGAACTTCGATGACCACCGGATAGTCCGGGCGATACTCGTACTTCTTTCCCAGGGTTTCGAGCGCCTCACTCAAGACCGGCAGCAGGTAACTCTCGAGAACCTTGCGATGATCCCGGTGGATCTTGTAGAGGAAGCCATCCGTCTCAATGATCTCGTACTCATCATCGAGTAGAGCCTCGACTGCCATGGCGTTGTAGCGCCATGGATTGACAATGCCCGGCTGCAACTCCTCGGCCTTCGCAAGCACGTCGGCAGCCTGCTCACCCTGCCCGGTGTAGATCAAGGCCCGCGCCAATCCGTGCAATGCGTCGAGGTTCTCCGGCTGCGTTTGGAGGGCCGCACGGAAGTAGGAGATACTGTCGCCAAAGCGATACAGACGCACCAAGCGGTCGCCCAAGGCGATGTCAGCCTGGACGTCGCCTGGATCGATGCCCTTGATCAACTCTCGGAATGCCTGGGATTGCGCATCCTCGCCTTGTAGGTAGGCAGCAGCCGCACGCTGGGCGAGGACAGCCTTGTCATTTGGATTGATGGCCAGGGCCTGGTCCAAGACCTGACTCCCCGCAGCGAATCGGCGGTCGTCGATGAGTTGGATACCGCGCTCCAACATCGCGGCAACGGAGTTTGAATTCAGATCGAGGGCTCGACGGAGGTAGGACTCGGTCTTGTTCGGATCCAACTTGTGGTTGGTCTTGCGAATCCGGTACAGAGTGATCAGCGCCTCCTCCACTTCGCCATTGCGCTTGAGCACCTCTTGCAGCACGGACTCACCGCTCTCGCGCCCCTCCCACTCACCGTAGGCTTGGAAGCGCAACTTGCCATAGAGGATGCGTGGCGCGGGCAGATCCGGCTCAACTCGCATGGCTTCCACCAGGAGCGCTGAAGCTTGCTCCAAATCTGCCATGCTGCCCAGATTCATGTGCGCGCGCGCAACCCAGGCCAGATCTTCGGCCCGACGAATGGAAGTTCGCTTGGATTGATCGATCAGCTTGCTGAACTGCGCCTTCGCCGCAGCCTCTTCGCCGGTCTGCCGCAGGACTTCGCCCATGCGACAGATGGCCTCCAGCTGGCTCGAATCGGCGTCGATCAACTCGGCAAGAACTTGCTTGGCTTCGGCAAGACGTCCACGCCGCAGAGCCGCCACGACCCAAAGCAGCCCATATCCCGGCGCCTTGCGCTCGGCTTCGTCGAGGGCATCGATGGCCTGAAGAACAGGATCGTACTCGCCTGTGGTCAGCTGAATACGCAGCAAGCCCTGCCTGCAGGCGCGCAGGACTTCCAGGCCAGGCCGCTCATCGCCCTCCTCTGCCTCTTCAAAGTCGAGGATGACTTCTTCGAACTCGTGCCGGGCACGGTTCAGCTTGCCACTCTTCAGATGCCCGAGACCAGCCTCGAGCATGGAGCGGTACAGCTCATCTTGGGCCGGCAGGGAAACCTGACCGGCACAGAGAGTGGCGAGAACCAAGGCTGTGAGTCTCATCATGCGCTAACCATCCTCGATCATCTCTTCGGATCACGCCAGTGCTTGGATGAGTCGCTTCGAGGAATCTTGACTACGCAGGCCAGTGAGCTGTCTCTAGCTGGAATCCCGAATTCCCAGACTCAGAGTTCGTACTCGCGGATCTTGCGATAGAGGGTCCTCTCGCTGATCCCCATGGCCTTGGCGGCCTTCACACGGTTGCCGCCGGTCAGCTCGAGGGTGACACGGATGTGCTGCCGCTCCACATCCTCAACCGACTTGCCGGCAAGAAACTGCCATCGATCGGTCTCGACCCCGGCAGGAGTGCCGATCTCCGGAGGCAGATCACTGACCGTGAGGATGTTGCCCTTGCTGCGCACCACCATGCTCTCGATGGCGTTACGCAGTTCACGCACGTTGCCCGGCCAGTCATGCCCCAGGAGAGCGATTTGAGCATCGCGATCGACGCTTTCCACGTCACGACCATGGATTTCCCTGAAGTCGCCGAGGAAGTGTTCGATGAGAAGCTTTACGTCGCCACTGCGCTCACGCAGGGACGGCAAGTCCAAGGTCACGACCTTGAGCCGGTAGTACAGGTCCTCGCGAAAGCTACCATCCTTGACCAGGGCCTCCAGGTCCGCATTGGTCGAGGCTAGCACGCGGACGTTGACCTTGCGCGCCCGGTTGGCTCCAAGGCGCGAGACCTCTCGCTCTTCGAGGACGCGCAAGAACTTGATCTGTGTTTGCATGGGCATCTCGCCCACTTCATCCAGGAGAAGCGTTCCGCCATCGGCAAACTCGAACTTGCCTTCCCGATCGCTAACAGCGCCAGTGAAGGCACCTTTCACATGCCCGAAGAGCTCGCTCTCGATGGTGCCTTCGGACAAGCCACCGCAGTTCAGCGCCACGAAGGGACCGCGACGGCGGGGCGAAAGATTGTGGATGGCCCGCGCCACCAACTCCTTGCCAGTCCCCGACTCACCTAGAATCAAGACGGATGCATCGGTCGGCGCGATTTGCCGGACCACATCCATGATGCGCAGCATCTTGGGATCCTGACCGACGATTCCCTCGAGTCCGTAGCCCTTGCTCAGTTGCTGCCGGAGATCCTCGAATTCGAGATCCTTGCGATGCTCCTCCAGACACTTGGTGACCTTGGTGCGCAGTTCGGAGAGATCGAGGGGCTTCTCGATGTAATAGGTCGCCCCATCCTGCATGGCCTGGACAGCGACTTCCCTGCTGCCGTGACCGGTGAGAATGACCACCCGACCAGCGGGGTAGCGATCCTTGGCAGCCTTGAGGACGGCGAAGCCATCCACATCCTTCATGACCAGATCGCTGACGATCACGGCGAAGTTGCGCTGCTCGAGGAGCTCCAATGCGGCCTTGCCCGTAGCCGCTGAGACGACCTCCACTGGCAGAGGCTCCAGGGCCTCGCAGAGCGTCTCGCGCAGGGCATCGTCGTCATCGACGAGGAGTACCGGATCCTTTCTCACCGCTCCTGCTCCTCATCATTGTCGGACGGCGTCTCGAGCGGCAGTCGGATAACGAACTGACTGCCGCGATCCGTTTCCGAATTCAGGAGAAGCTCGCCATCGTGGAGCTCGATTAGTCGCCGGGCCGTGGGCAAGCCGAGGCCAGTGCCCGCCTTCTTGGTGCTGAAGTAGGGAGTGAAAGCCTTCTCCTGCACCTCCCTGCTCATGCCCTTGCCTGTGTCGGTAACCTGCACCACGACCATGCTACCCTCCAGCTTGGACGCCACCATCACCTCATCTCCCGCCTCACTCGCATCCAGAGCGTTGCGGAAGAGGTTGACCATGACAGCCCAGAACTTCTCTCGGTCCAGGGGGACCGCGGCGAGCTTCGGGTCCGCGAACAGGCGCATGGACACGCCCTTTTCCTCCATCTCGGGCATGACGAACTCCATCATCTCGGTGAGGAGCTGGTTGAGCTTGACCGGTTTCAGATCAAGCCTCGGAACACGCACATAACCGAGGAACTCCTCCAGGATGGCCTGGAGGCGTTTCACTTCCGCCTCGATGACCGAGAGTCGACGATTGACCCGCTTGTCGCGGGGATTCTCTGCCTGCGAGAGATCCTCCTTGACGAGCTGGAGATTGAGACTGACCGTGGACAGCGGATTTCGGATCTCGTGGGCGAAGCCGGCGAAGAGCGCCCCGAGCCTGGCAAGTTGGCGATTCCGGATGCGCTCTTGCGCTTGGTCTCTGCTCATGGATCCTGTATCGCTATCAGTCCTGCGGGACCATAGTTCGCGCTGGAGTTTCAAACCAGCCAAATGCCTCTGCAAAGGATCCACTTAGCACCTGAGGGAGTCGATGGCGAACAGGTCAACCTGGCCTGCGATGCCATCGCCGCCGGTCGCTCTGTCGCCTTGCCGACTGAGACGGTCTACGGCCTCGCCGTAGACCCTCGCCAGAAGGAACGAGTGCATGCTCTGCGCATCCTCAAGGGTCGAAGCCCAGACCAGGCCTTCACGCATCACCTTGCCGATGCGAGCGATGCGACCCAGCTACTGGCGCCGCCAAACCCGCGCGTACAACGGCTCATGGACAGCTGCTGGCCCGGGCCCCTCACCCTGGTTCTCGAGGATGCCAGGGGGCAAAGCCTCGGTCTGCGAGTCCCTGCCCAGGCCTTCACCCAGCAGGTCATTCATCGCCTCGGTCATAGTCTCTTCATGACCAGCATCAACCCGAGCGGCGGCGCCCCTCTGACCGACCCTGAGGCAATCGCCGCGAACTACGGCGAGGATGTGGATCTCCTATTCGATGATGGGCCCTCCCTGCTCGGCCTTTCCTCCACGGTCCTGCGCTGCACCACCCCGCTCTTCGAGGTGCTGCGCGAGGGCAGTCGACCCAGCAGCGAAATCCTGACAATCGCCTCCGACCTGATTCTCTTCGTCTGCACTGGCAACACCTGCAGGTCCCCGCTGGCGGAGGGCTTTGCTCGCAAGGAGGCCGCCCGCCGACTGGCCATCAAGCCGGAACAGCTCCTGGCGCGCGGGCTGCGCTTCGCGAGCGCCGGCATCTCCGCCTTCTCCGGCTCGCCAGCCAGCGAAGGCAGTCTGCAGGCCGCCGCCGAACTGGGCATCGATCTCTCCAATCACATTTCTCGCACCCTCACCCCCGCCCTGGTCGCCGCGGCCAGGGTGATCTACTGCCTCAGCTCTTCTCACCTGGCAGCGATCGTCACATCGCTGCCGGAGTCCGCTGACAAGGTGCAGCTCCTGGACCCGGGCGGAGAAGTCCCCGACCCGATCGGTGGTGATCTACTCCTCTACCGCTCGACCCGCGACCACATCTCGCGCGCAGTCAGCGCGCGGCTTCCGGAAGTCTTTGCCTTGCTGGCCTGATCTGGCGGAGTCAGCGACCGGCGCAGAGGCTTACTCGCTCTTGCCCTTCCCGCTCTCTTCTTTGTCTCGCACCAGACCGCGCAACTTCTCCTGCATCTCCACCAGACGGTTGAGAATGTGCAGGGTCCTCCCCCAGCGAGACTTCTTCTGCAGGGGATAGCCGATGTAGTCCCCCGGCTCTTCCACATCGCCGTAGATGACCGAGTTACCGCCGATGCGCACGTCATCAGCAACCTTCAGATGGCCGGCACTGACCGTATGCCCAGCACAGTTGACCCGGTTGCCCATGATCGTACTGCCAGAGAAGGCCGAGAACCCGGCTACCGCATTGTCCGCGCCAAAGTCACAGTTGTGCCCGACATGAATCAAGTTGTCCAACTTGCTGCGTGGTCCGATCCTGGTGAGACCAAGAGTCGCACGATCGATGGTCGTGTTTGCCCCGATCTCCACATCGTCCTCGATGAGCACGCTGCCCAACTGTGGCAGCTTCAACCAGCGGCCCTCATCACTCGCGTAGCCAAATCCATCGGAACCGATGACTGAACCGGCGTGAACGACAACGCGATTGCCGAGCTGCACGCCGGCATAGAGCACGACCCGTGGATAGAGCAGACAGTCTGTTCCCAGGCGTGATCCCTCGGCCAGCACACAGCCGGAGCGAATCACCGTGCCAGCACCAATCTGCACATTCGCTTCGATGACGGCCATGGCGCCGATCTGCACCGGCTGATCGATGACCGCCGCGGGATCGATCTCGGCACTCGGGTGGATGAAGTGCTCTTCGGCGCGAGGGACCGGATGGAAGTGCAAGGCTATCTTCGCGAAGGCAGCATGCACGTCCTTGACGACGACCTGCACCGCTTCGACATCCAGGGTTTCGTGCACCAACAAGGCGCCGGCGCCACTCTTCCGGGCCAACTCGATGTATTTCTGGTCGCGTACGAAGCAGATCTCCCCGGACTTGGCGAGACGGAGGTCGTTCACCCCGGTGATCTCCAAGGCCGGATCACCCTGGACCTGGCCACCAACCAGTTCTGCCAAGCTACCAACCGTGTTCTTACTCATCGGGCCTGATTATGCCGAAGTCCCACGCGGCAGCGGGGTCCTATCCGAGCTCAGCCTCCATCTTGCGGATCATCTCGACAACCTCCTGACTACTGGCACATTCGAGGATCGCTTCGCGAACCTCGCTACGAGACAGCAACTTCGCGATGCCGGCCAGAGTCTTGATGTGCAGGAGCTTCTTGGTTCTGGGGATGACAAGGCAGACGATGATCTTGGCTGGCTTGCCATCGAGGGCCTCAAAGGCGATGCCCGCCGAGGAGATGCCCAAACTGGCGATGACCTGGTCGGTCTCGTCGACGGCGGCATGCGGGATGGCAATCCCCATCTCCATGCCGGTAGTCATACTCTTTTCCCGGACCTGCAGGGCCTCACGCACTGCTGGCAGCTGCTTCTCGCTGAGGATTCCAGCACTCAGGCCGATGTCGGCCAGCTTGTCGATTGCTTGCCACTTGTCGTCAGCCTCCAAGGGCAGGATGACCATTTCGGGCTGCAAGAGATCGGAGAGCTTCATGCGAGAGGGCGCTGTAGAGGGTGCGGTATGGAAGCTCCCAGGCCGGGGAGGTGCAAACGGAAAGGGTGAAAGTGCCCGGTCGATGCCCTAGTGTCCAGGGCGCCTTGGGTCCTCGGGATGCCGAAGAGCCCCTTCTCGGTCCCCGGGAACAACAAGGGAATCTCACCCTGAACCACGGGCACCGAAATATTCGACTGGAGACCCCCGTCTCAGGGCCTCAAACTAGGCGCGACCATCGACTTTCGTGTTGACCGAAAGCCAAATCTCGCCAGTCAGGAAGACAGCTCAGAATGGGAAAGAACAGGCACGTGTTGAAGTATTCCCCAGAGCCCACCCAGGCAGCTCTCGAGTCAGGCACAGAAAACAGCAGGGCTGCGGGAGGGGCGAAGGCCCTGGGAGGCACGCTTCTCGCGCTGCTGGCCGCTGCGCTCATGCAGGGCACCATGACCGGTCGCCTGCAGGCCCAGACCCCACCGCCCCAAGAGACACCCGGGGTCAATCTGAGCATCAGCGGTGATCAGATCGCCCTCTCGGTGAACGAAAGCGAGGGCCTGGCCCTGGTGGATTTCATCAAACTCACCGAGACCATCACCGATCGGGTCTTTGTCTACAGCCCGCAGGAAGTCAGCAACCCGACCAACGGCAACATCACCTTCATCGGAGAGGTCCAGCTACGTCGGGAAAACTTCTTCAGCTTCTTCCAGACCATGCTCTACATCCGCGGCTTCGCCTGCGTGCTGCGCACCACCGGCGATAGCGAGGTAGTGGAGATCGTCGCCATGACCGGCCCCAAGCGGCAGGAGCTCACATCCAGCGCCCGCTATGTGCCCCCGGAGGAGGTCGAGAACTACGCCAATCAGACCGGCGTCACCATCCTGACTACGGTGCCCCTGAAATACATCAATGCCAACACAGCTCAGACCCAGCTGCGTCCCTTCTTCGCCCAAGGTGGCGCCGGTGGCGTCGGGCTGACTCCGGGCAGCGTTGGCAACGGTCGTGCCCTCCTATTGCAAGGCTTTGGCCCGCAGGTCTACAGCGCCTCGCAACTCCTCCGCCTGGTCGACGTGGAGCCCGAGTCGCCAGACACGGATAGCCTGGTGGTGCCCCTGGTGAACTCAACTGCCGAAGAGCTCGAGCCCATACTCAAGCAGGTCATGGATGAACGCGCCCGCAGCAGCCAGCAAGCGGGCGGTGGCGGCGATCTTGCCGCTGCCCAGGCAGAACAACTGACCGTTATCGGGCTCAGCTCCTTGAACGGAATCCTGCTCTCCGGACCCAAGTCGAAGATCTGGGAAGCGCAGAGCATCATCGCCCAGATCGACTTGCCCTTCGAAATCGGCGGCGGCGACATCCATGTCATCCAGCTCAAGAACGTGCTGGCTGAGGACCTGGCCACCACCCTGCGTAACTTCATCAATGAGGACCTCGCCGCCGAGCAGCAGCAGCAGACCGCCGCCGCCGGTCAAGCCGGCGCCAGACGCCCGCGGAAGACGGTGATCGTCCCCCACCCCGAGAGCAACAGCATCCTGGTCTCCGCAACCCAGACCAAGTTCAAGCAGCTCGAGAACATGGTCTCGGAGCTGGATGAAAGGCAACCACAGGTGCTCATCGAGACCGCTGTGGTCGAACTCACCACCAGCGAGCTCGATCGCCTGGGTGTCGAACTCGGGCTCATCGACATCGGTGGCGACGACTTCACTCGGCCCTTTGGCTTCACCAACTTCGGCGCATCCAATTTCCAGGATACCGACGACGACGGGATCCCTGATTCGCGCCTACCCGACTTCGCTAATCCTCTGCAGGGCATCACCGGCGGTATCATCAGCAGCGATGACTTTGCCATCCCGATTCTGATCAACGCCCTCCAGCAGTCCACCAACGCCAACGTGCTCAGCTTGCCCAGCGTGGTGGTGAACAACAACGAAGAGGCCTCGGTCAGTACGCAGGAAGATCGCCCGACCCAGACCAGTAACCAAGGCACGGCGACCACGTCTTCCGGCTTCGGCGGCTTCGAAGGTGCTGGTGTCGAAATGAGGATTTCACCCTCGATCTCCTCGAACGATTATCTGCGCCTCAATATCGAATTGTCGGTCAGCCGCTTTCTGACCCCCTATGACCCGGATTCAGTGACGCCAGGCGTGAAGGCTCTGCGTGAGATCTCCACTTCGGTCACTCTTCCCAGCGGCAACACCATGGTGCTCGGCGGCGTCATCGAAGACCGGGCAAGCGAGAGCCGCAGCGGCATCCCCTTCCTCATGGACATCCCGCTGCTCGGCTTCCTCTTCGCCTCCGAGAGCAAGGATAACAACAAGACGAACCTCTACTTCTTCGTGACTCCGAGCATCATCGACGAGGACGACTTCTCTGACCTGGAGATGATCAGCTTCCGCAAGAAGCTCGAGGCTGGCAACTACATCGGTCAGCGACGCCTGCAAATCGTTGACCGGAAGTGGCGACAGGGTCGCGCCGAAACCCTCGCCGACCCGGGCGCGACCATCGAGGATCTGGATGCTCGCGGCGGCTTCGACATGCCGGTCTACCAGCGTCCCGACAACCAACCCAGCCGCCCCACCGGTCCCCCTCTGGAGACCGGCGGCAAGAACGGTGGAAAGTAGGTGAGCATGATTCAGGATCGTATTCGCGAGGGCCTGCTGCGAACTGCAGGCCTGAATGAGGCTCAGATTGCGGAAGCCCTGACCGAGGAGCAGGACGGAAAAACGACCCTCGACGAAATCCTCGTCAACCGCAAGCTCATGACCGAGAACCGCTGCCTGGAGTTCTTCGGCAGCTTTCTCGGTATGGAGATGCGCGAGAGTCTGGAAGGGGTCTCCGTCCCGGATGCCTTTATCCAGAATGTGCCCGTCCAGTTTGCCAGGACTCACAACCTGATCGCACTGGAGACCGACGGCAAGGTCACCAAGGTTGCCACCTACCGTCCCCTGGACGTCCAGCCCATGGACGACCTGGCGACCATGATGGAACAGGAGGTCGAGCCGATCCTGGTGCCGCGGACCGAGATCACCAATCTCATCAACCGCGCCTATCGCCACAAGGCGGACGGCGTCGACGAAGCCCTCGTCGACATCGAGGAACAGGACATCGTCGGCCTCGCTGAATCGATCGAAGAATCTGAAGACCTGCTCGATGTCGCCAACAAGGCGCCGATCATCCGGCTGGTCAATATGCTGCTCTTCCAGGCGCTGAAGCTGCGCGCCTCGGACATCCATCTGCAACCATATGCAGAACGGCTGCAGGTGCGCATGCGCATCGACGGCGTGCTCTACGACACCGAGTCCATCCCCAAGCGCGCCCAGGAAGCCATTGTCTCCCGCGTCAAGGTCATGGGCAAGATGGACATCGCCGAGCGACGCCTGCCGCAGGACGGACGCGCATCCATCCGCATCGGCGATGGCGACGTGGACGTGCGAATCTCCACCGTCCCCGTGCAGAGCGGCGAACGCATCGTCTTTCGAATCCTCGACAAGACCACCAAGATCTATGCCCTGGATCAGATCGGCCTCTCCGAAAACAACCTCAAGTCGATCAACCGCTACATCAACTACTCGCACGGCATCATCTTCGTGACCGGCCCTACGGGCTCGGGCAAGACGACGACACTCTATGCCTGCCTGGACAAGATCAACGCACCGAGCCTCAACATCCTGACCATCGAAGATCCAGTCGAATACAACCTGGACGGCATCAGTCAGGTGCAGGTGAACACGAAGAAGGGGCTGACTTTCTCCGCCGGCCTGCGCTCCTTCCTGCGTCAGGACCCGGACGTGATGATGGTCGGTGAAGTCCGTGACTCGGAGACTGCGGACATCGCCATTCGTGCCGCCCTCACAGGTCACCTGGTGTTTTCGACCGTGCACACGAACGATTCCGCGTCCACGGTCACCCGCATGCTCGACATCGGTCTCGAGCCCTACCTGGTCTCCTCTTCAATCCTGATGGTCATCGCTCAGCGCCTGGTGCGGACCATCTGCCCGCACTGCAAGGAAGTGAAGAAGCCGAATGACAAGACACTCTTCCATCTGGAAGACCTGCGCCTGACCCCTGATCAGTTCCCCGAGGGCAAGGTCGCCCTCGGTGCTGGCTGCGACGAGTGCTTCAATTCGGGCTTCTCCGGTCGCACGGCCATCTATGAGGTGATGCCCATCGATGGAGTCATCCAGGAGCAGATCGTCAACAAGGCCACCGCCAGCGAGATCAAGCGTGGCGCCCTCGAGCGTGGCTTGCACACTTTGCGCATGGACGGGATAGACAAGGTCCTGACCGGACACACCAGTCCCGAAGAAGTCCTGCGCGTGACTCAGCTAGACGTGCAGTAGGGCCGATGCCGATCTTCGAATACAAGGCTGTCGACTCGGCGAACAAGAACCGCAAGGGCATCATCGATGCGGACTCTCCCCGCGAGGCCCGCCTCAAACTGCGCAATGACAGCCTCTTCGTCACCGACATCAAGGAGTCGAAGGGCCGGGCCAGCCGCAAGATGGCCATCAAGGGCATCACCGGCTTCGACACGCCCAACAAGCAGCGCAACGATCAGATCGCGGCCGTGACCCGGCAAATGGCCTCTCTCCTGCGTGCGGGCATCCCTCTTGCCGAGGCCCTGCGTATGGTCATCGAGCAAGCGCCGGATCGAAAGATCGAATCGGTCTTCCGTGATATCCGCGAGAAGGTCACCCAGGGTTTGACTCTGGCAGACGCGGCTAGTGTCCATCCGGGCTACTTCAGCGAACTCTACGTGAACATGGTGCGCGCCGGCGAATCCTCAGGCGCTCTCGATGAGGTCATGGTCCGCCTGTCGACCTTCTTGCAGGCCCAGTCTCGCCTGAAGAACAAGGTCGGCGCGGCGATGATCTACCCAGCGATCATGATCCTGGTGGGCATCGTGGTGGTCACCATCTTGATGATCGCCGTCGTGCCCAAGGTGACGCAACTGCTGCGCTCACGGGGCCAGGAGCTGCCCCTGCCCACGGAGATCCTCATCACCGTGAGCGACTTCCTCAGCGGCTACTGGTTCCTTCTCCTGGTTGGGATCCTGCTAGCGACCATCCTCTTCCAGCTCTTCGTCAACTCGAAGCAGGGCCGTCGCATCTGGGACGGACTCAAGCTGGCAGTACCCATCTTTGGCGACCTCATGCGCAAGCAGGCGGTGGCCCGCTTCTCCACCACCTTCTCAACCCTGCTGAAATCCGGCGTCCCCGCCCTACAAGCACTCGAGGTCACCAAGGCTGTCCTCGATAACGTGATCCTCACAGGCGCCCTCGATGACGTGCACGACCACGTTATGGAAGGCACGGACATCTCCACGCCCATGAAGATGAGTGGTCACTTCCCCCCCATGGTCTGCTACATGGTGGGTGTCGGTGAGCAGGCCGGAAACCTCGAGGAGATGCTCGAGCGCGTGGCCGAGACCTACGACGAGGAAGTCGACCTGGCCACCCAGAAACTGACCTCCATGCTGGAGCCCCTCATCATCGTGCTCCTCGCCGCCGTGGTCGCCGGCATAGTTGTGGCGATCATTTTGCCTCTCCTCGAGCTGCAAAAGGTGCGATAGCAAGGGAGGTTGCTTCTCAGCACGCCAGGACTATGGGAAGAAGGTCCCAGTCCGAGCGTCTCAGACTCGGGGTTAGCTGGCCGGGGGGCGACACCCGCAGTACACTTCTGCACCGTAATTCCCCGTCTCTCCAGAGAATGCAGACTATGAAGACATTATCAGGCAAGAACCGCCAGCAAGGGGGCTTCACCCTGGTTGAGATCATGGTGGTCATCGTCATCCTGGGCCTCCTGGTCGCGATCGTGGCTCCAAACGTGCTCGGCAGCCAATCCGAGGCCGAGCTCGGCATCGCCCAAACCACCATCAAGAGCATCGAGGGCCATGCCACCCAGTACGCCATGTACAACCGGCGCATTCCAACCATGGACGACCTCATCGTCGAAGATGAGAAGGGTCGCTTCTATATGGAAGGCTACGAAGAACCACCTCTGGATCCCTGGGGCAATGCCTTTGAGATCCGAGAA
>JAJFFD010000214.1 GCA_021776805.1 Planctomycetota bacterium | reverse complement strand
CGACGAACTTCGCATCCGTCGGCTGCACCTGGACGTGGCCGGTGAAGGGACACCACCGTCACCGGTCACAAGACTCGGCACCCTCGAACCGGATCTACTCAATACGATCAATGATGCCGAGCTCTGGCCCATCAACGACCGAGGAATGATGGTCTACGGAACAGGATCCGGATGCAGGAGCAACCAAACCACGGTCTCCCTCGATGCTTGGTTCGACATCAGTCGTAATCCGGGCGATGGTCAGGGATCCGGTGGACTCAATGGAACTCCCGCGGTGATCTTCGCCAACATCGGCCCGGATGCAGCGCCAGACCTGAACGCCTCATCCAACTTGCTCAACATCCGGGAGCTGGCACATCTGCAGCCGATCCTGACCGTACCCCAGCCCATCTTCGCGGTGCGTAGCCGCGGCATGGTCCTCAGCAATGATCCTTTGAATCCTGAGCAGAACCTGTGGCGCATCGAGTTTCCCAACACCGCACCAATCCAACCGATTGGCGACTGCTTGCGCCTGCAGGGCATGTGGATCGACCAGGACGTGGCCTTCCTGCCCCTGGCGCTGACCAACCAGATGCGTTTTTGCCGAGGCCCGGATCCACTCCTGCTATGCACGACCTTTGCGGTCACCCTGGGAGCAAACAGTTTCAACGCGGATACGAGCGCAGGATTTTGGCAGGTCATCAACGAGGAGACTGATCCAAACTTGTCCATCGTCCGCGCTACCTTCGACCTGGACTTTGGTGGAGCGCCTCCGGCGACCACGCAGAATCTCATCGACAACTTCTTCCGCTGGGACACGGACAACACGGGTATGGCCGAAGTCTTTGAAGGTGGCGATAGTCTGCTTGCGAACTGCCTGGGCACCTACCGCAATGGATCGGAGATCAGTACGGGCCTGATCTTCGCGGGCACCCCCCAGCAGAACGATACCCCCTGTGATCCGGATGCATTGCAAGGCTGGGTCGGCTCGCTCGATGGGCCAACCGCCTATGGCAGCGCCAATGGGGACTACCTGCAGTTGGACTTCCACTTCGCGCCAGACAGCTTTCTGAATGGCGCGAAGTTTGGGTTTGACGCGGATACGGATGGGGGCACGGGAGTCAACGGAAACAACATGGCCGGCGTCATGGTGACCGTCGAATTCAAGAACGGTTCGATCAGCTCAGCCGAGATTCTGCCGGACCCCAACGTGCCCTTCCGCGCCTTCGCACAGCTCTGATACCCGGTAGGCCAACTAGTCCTTCCCAACCGGCACAAAGCGCCCGTACCCAACCACCGGCCCCGCCGGCCTGTACTCAAACACCCGCTCCAGTCCTCCATCACGCACCTTCACCCGCATCTCCTCATCCGGCGAACGCACGGTCTGCAATTCCACGATCTCCATCCCATCCCGCAAGCCCGCCCGGTGCGCCGGCCCATCCAAGACCACGCCGATCACCCGATCCGCGCGCCGCGAAGAGAAGGTATCGAAGCCCGCATCCCGCAGGCGGATCTCGAGAGGCTCCCAGCGGTAAGCATCACCGAAGACTTGCGCATCGGGCATGACCTCATCCCCGTACTCGATGTGCCGGCGATAGGCAGCCCGCCCATCGATACCGAAGTCCTCCACCAGCGCGAAGAACTCGTCTTCCTTGATGGTCCCTCCCGCTGCGGAAGCGCGCGCGATGAATGCCTGCACCAGATCCGCAAGCTGATACTCACCAGCCTCCTGCAACTGCCGCTCCCAGTCGAGAGCAATCAAAGGTCCACGAAAGTACGAGCTGCGCTCATGGGAGTTCAAGAACAGGGCGTCCTTCGCTGCCTTGCGCATGCCCGTCAGGCTCGTCCTTCGCTGCGGATTGCGGGCCTGCTCGCGTAGATCCCGGTTGAAGCGCTCGACGTAGTCATCCATTTCGATGCGCCCCGCATCCAGCAGCATGCGCCTGGCCATGTACTCGGCGAAGCCCTCGTGAAGCCAGTCCAGACGGAAGTGATCCATGAACTCGCCGTACTTCCACTCATGGATCGCCGCGGTTCGCGGCAGCCAGTTGTGAAAGACCTCGTGGGCGATGAGCACATCCACCCCCACTTTGGAAGTCTCCGCATCCAGTAAGCAGACGAAGGCCTTGTCGATGGCCACTCCCGCCTGCAAGCCTTCGCGGGTCGACAGGCTGAGGACAAAGTACTCGTCGTCGAAGCCACCGAAACGCTCCCCCTGACGTGTGAGGATGTCCTTGGCGGTGGCGACGATGCTCTCAGGTTCCGCGAAGGTCCTCTGCACGTAGACAGCCATGGGCTTGCCACCCACGTCGAAGAGTTCCGATTCGTAGTCCCCACCGGCGATGAAGGCATTCAGATCCTGATCCTTGGCTGCGAAGTGATAGGGCCCAGGTCCGTGGCCTCGATTGCTGAAGACGGTCCAACCCTCGGGCACCGCTTCGAAGCTCAGAGAATAGCTCTGCTCCCAATTCCGCTCCGGTAGACGGCAACGCCACTGAGCCTCGAAGTAGTGGAAGTGGCTCGCCGAGATGGCGGGTCGATAGGCGACGCCGTCATCGAGTTCGGGACTGCGATCCATGGCATAGCTGAGACTGATGGCGGCACCGGACTCGTGAACCAAGTCACGCAGGTTGGACTTGCCCTCCACGCGCCTGACTTCGACACCTGCGGCCTGAAGATCCCGCAAAGAGTTCCAGACCTCTGGTGTTCCATAGCTACCGCTGGGTAATTGCAGGCGGGTTGTTCCATCCGCATCACCAGCGAAGTCCATGCGGATCCGCAGGACAGTGCGGTTTCCGGCCACTTCCGGTCTTACCTGGTAGGCAGCATCCGCCGTGGCCAGGGAGCCCGAGTCTTGGGCCGACAGTGAAGGAATGCAGAGGAAGGAGAGGGCGGCGAGGGAGGTCTTATGCGTCACGAGAGCTTATTTGGAGTAGCGACGCTTCGGAGCTGCGGCGGCTGCCTGACAGTATTCCGAATGCCACAGAGACTTTCCTAGAACAGCAGTCCCATGCGCAGGCTGGCCGCAAAGACCTGATCCTCAGTCTGGAGCGCCGGATTGTGGATCAGCATCAGATCCGGACTGAGGTGAATGGATGGGGTGAGCATGAAGCGGTAGTAGGTCTCGAAGATGGTCTCCGATCGGCTGCCCACACCGGGACTCGGATCCGCCCAGGTCACGCCAATGCCCCAGCTGTCCCCCTCGCGCTCGAAGAGATCACGAAACTCGATGCCCCCGCCGATGAAGTTCTCGGCCGCAATTACGTCCTCGTCACCGACTCCGAAGCGAAAGAAGGCGATCACCTGATCAGAACCCAGATCCTGGTCGATGTTGATTCCAAAGCCCCAACCATCCTCGTCGGAGAGATCGTTGTGCCAGGGTGTGAGGCGCAGATTGTTCTCCCCCAGATCGGCGATCTCCGTCTTGATGCCGATCTCGAGGAGCTGCATCCACGAATCGTTGCCCGCGGTAGTCCAGGGTGCGGTGGGCTTGCTGACGGATGAGTCGCCGACACCGAGACTCAGAGAGACCTGCGAGTTCATCTCGGCGCGAATCACGGCCCCGAATCCCCCATAGGCGGGGAAGGGCAGGGCGTAGTTGTTGATGAGCGAGCCGGATAGGAACTGACGGTAAGCGTTGTTGGCAGCTCGATTGAGGTCGAAGTGATTCGACATGTCGACCTGCCCGAGAATCAGCTCGAACTTGCCTTCCTCGAAAGTCTGCTTCCAATAGACCTCGTCCACCAAGATGTTGTCGTCTGGCGCGGTGTAGGTGGAGGACATGGAAAACGCACCCGTGTTCTGGGCGAGGCTCTCGCTTTTCAAGCTGTAGTTGATGCCGTTGCCGCCGAAGATCGTCCAGTTGATGCTGCCATCGCCGTATTCCTCCGACTCGAAGACGGCGAACTCACCTACCACCTGAAAGTCGAGGGTCAACAACTCGTCCTTGCCGGTGATGGTGCTGTCGGCCCACTGACCGAGGAGGATGGCGTCTACTTCCAGACTGAGGCCAAGGTCAGCGAGGTCGGCTTTCCACTGCTCCTTGTTGTTGGTGATCGGATCCGAGTTTTGAGGCTCGGTTTCCTGGGCCGGGAGCCAGTTCGTAAGGAGGACGAGTGAGAATGCTGCAGTCTGGATTTTCTGGTTCATAAGAGCGGCCCAAGCATGGCGATCGTGTTGTTCCAAAGCCGATGCGGCAGTGACCAGGCAGCTACCATCTCGGCTGTAATTTGCCTCGATTTTTCCAAGTACTCCCCCTGCAAGCGTCGCAGCTCGCCGGTCATCTCCGCATCGTAGAACAAGATGTTGTTCTCATAGTTGAGTTCGAAGCTGCGCCGATCCATGTTCGCCGAGCCGATCAGCGTAACTTCGCCATCGACAATGAAAGTCTTGCTATGCAGCAGACCACCCACATATTCGAAGATCTTGACCCCGGCAGCGAGCAGCTCAGGGTAATAGCTGCGACTAGCGGCGGCGACCACGAAGGAGTCGTTGCGGGCTGGAAAGATAACCGTCGTGTCCACGCCGCGATAGGCGGCAGAGCATAGGCTGTTCTGCATGGCCTCATCGGGGACGTAGTAGGGAGTCGTGATGATGATCTCCCGCCGCGCGGCATACATCATTGCTTCGAACATTTCCGGCATGGCCGAGTGGCGCAGAGTCGGACCGGTTCCAAAGGCCTGCGCAGGAAAGCCCAGCTCTGTCGCCTGCACCGGCGCGGCGAGGACTTCGCTGAGATCTTCATCCACATTGCTCATCCAGTCGGCAGCAAAGATGTGTTGCTGCTGGCGGGCGATTGGCCCCTCGAAACGCATGACCGAGTCAACCCAGGGGGCGTACTTAGCCTTGACCAAGAACGCCGCATCCGCGCAGTTCTGGCTGCCGCAGTAGGTGATGTGATCGTCGATCACCACGATCTTGCGATGATTGCGTAAGTCGATCCGCCCCTTGATGACACGCAGGAGGAGTTCCCCGATTGGCAGGGCCACGCCGATTCTTACGCCGGCCTTCTGCATTTCCTGCCAATGCTCGGAGGCGATCATGGCGCGGGAACCGAGACCATCGACCATGGCCCGGCACTGCACTCCTCGGCCAGCCGCACGCTTCAGGGCCTCCACAACCTTCTGGCCGTTGTTGTCCGTCAGCCAGATGTAGTACAGCAAGTGCGCAGACTTCTTGGCTGCCTCGATGTCCGCCACCAGCGAGTCGATCATCTGATCGGAGACAGAGAAGAGACGGGCCGAATTGCCGCCAAAGGTCTGGAAGGGCGAGATCGACCTGGCACTGCGAAAGAGAGTTTCGAACCTCTCGGGAACCTTCACCTCGAGATTGCTTGCTGCAGCCTTCGAGGCCGGGACAAGAGGCGGCAACTGCTGCGCAGCCAATATTTTGCGCCGCGATCGACGACGACCAATGTTGGTTTCGCCGAAAAAGACATAGAGCAGGATGCCAATGATCGGCAGGACGCCGATCACTACTACCCAGGCGATACGCGCCGCCGGCTGACGATTCGGCCGCAGGATGGCACGAGCGATAAAGGCCAACTCCAAAAGGAACAGGCTCGCGTAGAAAATGCTACTCATGATCCCGGGCTGGTGACGATAGCCTTAGATGCTTCCAGGTTGGCGAGGGGCGAACTATATCGACCCGCAGAACCGGCCAAACCATGACTTCAAAAAGCCAATCCCTGCGCAGCCTCCTCGCCGACGTGCGAAGCTGTGAGATTTGCACGGAGCACCTACCGCTCGGGCCGCGGCCGGTTTTGGCTGCGCATTCAAATGCGCGCATTCTCATCATCGGGCAAGCTCCAGGCACTCGAGTCCACGAGACCGGCACTCCCTGGAGCGATCCCAGCGGTGATCGCCTGCGTGATTGGTTACGCCTGGAGCCCGAACAGTTCTACGATGAGAAGCAGATCGCCATCGTTCCCATGGGATTCTGCTATCCGGGTCGTGGCAAGTCTGGGGACCTTCCCCCACGACCCGAGTGTGCCGAGACCTGGCACGAACCCTTGCTGGAACGCATGCCGGGGATCCAACTGACTCTCCTACTTGGTCAGTATGCCTTGGATCGGTACCTGGGAACTCGCAAGAAGAAGACCCTCTCAGAAACCGTTCATGCCTGGAAGGAATATCGTCCGGACTTCATTCCTCTGCCACATCCGAGCCCGCGCAACAACATCTGGTTGAAGAAGAATCCTTGGTTCGAAGCCGAGGTTGTGCCGTACCTGCGGCGCCGGGTGAAACAGGTCCTACGCAGGAGATAGAGCCGCCCGGCTCTAACTAGTTGCCGAGCTGAACGGTAATGGGCCAGCCGACAAACTGCCGCGTTGTGCGCATGGCGACATCCACATCCCGCGGCCAACACTCGAAGGTCACCGAATTCTCGACCTGATCGAAGCGGATCAGTCCGTAGCCAGCTCCACTCGACGGCGACTCCGGATTCGCGTAGGCATGCATGCTGATCTTGTTGCCAAAGCCGTCCAGGTAATCACCGGTCCAGGGAAGCGGGCTCTCCTCGTCTTGGTTTGCTCCAGGCTGCTCATCCTCAGGCCACCACCAACGGCCGTAGTAGTTGTTGACGATCGCCGGCACAACGAAAGCCCAGGGACCATCGCCATAGTCATCGATGCCATGCTGGATGACTGTGGCCAGATGCTGGTCACCGGCGATGTGCACGGCTCGGGCAGCCTTGATCGCACGCAGGGCGCGCTTGCGGCCGGCCTGTGGCCAGCCATTTGAATCCATGTCAGCATGCAAGCGGTTCTCCTTCTTGCCGTGTAGGTGAGCACCGCCGCAGAAACCAGTCTGCGACAAGACCGCCTTCATGCTCACGCCTTCCCAATCATCTCCCCAGTCCTCGAGGAACTGCAACTGTCGTTCACCGAGTAGAACCAGGCCCTCCAAATCCACGGAAGCAGGATCATAGTCCGGATTGCGGATGTGATCCGGCCGAGGTCCCTGTTGTGGGATCTTGCCCGCAGGGCCCGACTTGAACTTGCGATCCTCGAGGATGGCGAAGTCCACCATGCCGATGCGCAAGCTGGTGTAGTAGACGCCAATCCCCTGGCCGATGGCGGTCGGATCATAGGGGTCGGGAAGATGCGCTGTCTGACAGCGCTCGACCATCTTCACGTACTCCGGGTGATGGGTGTAGCCACCATCCGCCCCACCTTGGAGAGCAGAAGCCTTGCCGCCTTCGCCCCAGATGTTGCCTTGGCCGATGTCGTGATCGTCCGGGATGGTCACCGCGGGCCGCGAGCGAAAGAGCTCGCGAAACTGCAGGCCGAACTTGAGCCAGGCCGCCGTGTGCTCCCGGTGGTCGTAGCTCTGGTCACCGGCAAAGAAGATCAGGTCCGGATCCTGCTGGCGGATGTTCGCGACAATCTGCGCACGCATGCCGCGATCCTGATTCGAGTTGCAGGATAGGGCCGCGAGGACGATCTCGTTCTTGTCCAACACATCCCGACGGATCATGCCCTCGAAGGAGGCTTCTTCGCCGTGTCGGATTCTGTAGATCTGATCCCGACCATGATCCCAGTCTTCGACGCGAAAGAGTGCGGACCAGCCCAGGTCATTGACACTTGCGCGGGCGATCTCTTGCCACTCACCCTGCCTCGCCAACTCCAAACGAACTTCACGGGACTCATCGGGGTACAGAGGATAGAGCTGAGCGCTGATCTTGAGGGTACCCGCATGCACGGTGTAAATGCCGAAGGCGATGACTTCGTCTCGCGGCACACGCAGGTCGACGATGGCCGAGGGTGGGCGATTCCACCAGTCGTTGACGCAGAGACTGTCGAGTTTCTCGAAGGGAGCTCGGACCGGTGGCTCAGCATCCTGCGCAGATGCTGAAACCGAGAGCAAA
>JAJFFD010000213.1 GCA_021776805.1 Planctomycetota bacterium | reverse complement strand
ACCAAGCTGCGCAAGTTTGCCCTCGCGCTGCCCGAAGCCAGCGAAGTCGAGGCCTGGGGCCACCCCACCTTTCGTGCGGGCAAGAAGATCTTCGCCAGCTTTGGTCACCACGAGGATCGACCCTGCATCACGGTCAAGTCGACCATGCCCGAACAGCAGACCCTGATTACCGATCCACGTTTCTTCGTGCCCGCCTACGTGGGGCACAAGGGATGGGTGAGCATGTGGGTGGATGAGGATCTCGCCTGGGATCTCATCGAAGAGCTGATTCTGGACAGCTATCGTAGCGTAGCCATCAAGCGCATGCTGAAGGCCTTGGATGACTAGGGTCTAGTCGCCCTTCTGTTTCGTGCTGGCCGGCTCGAAGAGCATGATGTGTACTTCGCTCTCGGCGATGGGGCGGTGCTCGACGCCGCGGGGGACGACGAAGATCTGGCCCTTTTCCAGTTGAACCGTCCGGTCGCGCATCTCGATCTTCAGACTGCCTTCAAGAACCAGGAAGAGCTCGTCCTCTTCTTCGTGGGTATGCCAGACGAAGTCGCCTTTGAGCTTGGCAAGTTTGACCTGGTGCTCGTTGACTTGGGCGATGGTTTGAGGAGACCAGTGATCGGTGATTTTGCTGAGTTGTCGGGCGAGGTCGATTACGTCGCTGTTGGGCTGGGGCATGTGCTTGTTGCCTGGGGCGCTCAGATTCGTCGCGGGGAGTCATATTGTTGGAATTGCCGCAACAGATCCAGTGCTTATGGATCGCTTGAGCATCGCTAGACTTTGCAGCTCAGCCCAGATGACAGATATCACGAAGCTACTGGAAGAAGACGCCTGGCTCAGATCTCTCGCCTTCCGCCTTGCGGGTCCCGACCATGCAGACGACGCCCTGCAACAGGCTTGGATCAAGTTTCGAGCGCAAGATTCTACCATTCGGAACCCTGCAGCTTGGTTTACGAGGGTCATCGGCAACTTCGCTGCTCGTCGAGCGCGCGATCAAAAGGCGCGCGAAGTCCACGAGCAGGGTTATGCCGCGGGTCGACCGAGTTCCGCACTTCCGACTGCCGATTTGGTGGCGCGGATGGAGCAGCAGCGACTGGTGGCGGAAGCGGTGCTTGCCCTCGAGGAACCTTATCGAAGCACGGTGATAGCCCACTTCGTGGATGGCAAGTCTACGAAAGAGATTGCCGCTCAGCTCGGAGAGCCTTGGGCTACGGTGCGCAGCAGATTGTCCCGGGCTATCGAGAACTTGCGCAAGAAGCTGGTCAAAGAGGATCGGGACTGGCAGGCGAACTTGGCGATGGCTGTTTTTGGCGTGCCAAACAGTCGGCTGGCTCGGCCACCTGTCTTGGCATCATCGCTCTTCTCCTATGCACTTGTCGCCATTCTTCTCGGTTCGGTGAGCCTGCCCATCATCTTGCTTGGCATGGACAGCGCTGCGGTAGAGAGCCCGATCGAGTCCGCCCGGAAGGATGAGGCTGCCGCGACCGCAAACACAGAGAGCCAAGAGTCACGTGAAGAGCTGCTCACGCCGGAAGCATCCCAGGCGGCGATCGTGCAGGAGAATGCCCTGGTGACCTATGTGGGGGAATTACTCGATCTAGAAGGCAGCGCCCTGCCTGACGTCGAGCTTTACGTGGATGATCGAAGAGTTGCCAAGACCGATCTCGAGGGTCGATTCACCATCGAGCTCGAAGCAGGGGAACACGAACTCGAGAGTGGAAGTGATTTCGAGATTCTCTGTGCCGCACCGCTTCGCGCGGACCGATTGAATCGATTCCTCGCGACTCCTGGTGTGCGCATTCATGGCAAGGTGGTCGACGCAGAGAATGGACAAGCGATCCCCGGGGCGGAGCTGATCTACTGGAATGGCACTCCGGTCGACTATCCATACGCCCTCGGGGAATTGACCTTTCGCGCTGGCCCGGAGCCATTCCTTGTGGATGCGGATGGCAAGTTCGATTTCTTGGTCCCTTGGATGCCCGGTGCTTCGGTTGGAGCACGGATCGATGGCCGTCAATCCACGCAACTCGAGTTTGGTCAGGACCCGGGGGGTGGGTTCACGTTTTCCCTCTTTGGTGAGGATGAGGGCCCAAAGTTCGAGACCGCACCCACGCGAATCATCGTCTACCGTGAATCGGTCGAAGTTCAATTCGCCGTCAAGACGGGGCAGAAGGCGATCGATCCGAGCCATCGAAACTGGGTCATCGAGGGTCTGGTGATCGACCAGGATCAGCGGCCAGTAGTCGATGCCAGGGTGGCCTTCGGACACCATGCTGCAGTCCGCTCGAAATCAGATGGTAGGTTTCGAATCTCGCCAGGACTTGGTCGCCTGCGGGATGGAGGAAGCTTGGTCGCCTGGCACCCTGAACTCGGTGCGGCGGTCCTCGACATGCCCCTCGACCGTTGGCGGGCTCTGGGAAACAAGAATCCTCAGGAAACCCTGCGCCTAGCCCCGGCCGACCAAAGCATCGAGGGGCAGCTTCAGGACCGGGACGGCATGCCTCTTGCCGGCATGCGGATTTGCATTGCCGCTGCGCTTGTCACCCGGGATCCACGGGGGGGCATCCATACGGTCGAAAGCGATGCTTCTCAAACAAGAGTGCTGAGTGAAGTCGACGGTAAGTTCACACTGGGTGGCCTGTTGAATCGGGAGTACCGACTCAAGGTTCTCGACGAGGCGAGCTTTTTCAGTTTCGAGACTGCACCCATCCGAGCCGGCAGCGAGGGCCTGGTGATCGTCGTGCCCGCAGCGGCGGGGCATCTGCCTGCCTGGAAAGGTCGCATCGTCGATGCAGATGGCCAAGGTATCCCGGGCGTTACCGTAACTGTGTCGCTTTGGGAGCCTCTGGGATCCATTGGGCAGCGAGTCGCCCATTCCGTCGAATTCAGCAGTGATGAGGAGGGCCGAGTCCTGCTGCCGACTCACGTCGGCGCTGACTTGGCGGTCACCTTCAAATCCCCTGGTCGAATGATCGATGCCAGGCCACGCGGAGGATTGGACGCGTCACCGGTCAGATTGGGACGCCTGGCGAGTTTTCGCTATCGACCCGAGAACCCACCGCCCTCCACCAATCAGAGAATGCTCGCGGTACTCGATGATCAGGACCGCCAGCTAGTGATTCGAGGACCCTATGCGGGGTCCATCCTGGAGGGCTTTACCTACTACCTGACCCAGGGGAATTCTGCGGTGCTCGAGACCTCCGAATTTGCAACCACACTGGTGATCGCGACGGACGGTGGGCCTTCCGGTGGACAAGAGTTGCACCGTATTCCAATCCAGCTCGTGCCTGGCGAAGTCACCGAAGTGCGCTAATCACCTCGACACTCCGTCCAAGTCCTAACCCTCCAAACCGGCCGCATACTTGTCCACGAACAGAGCAGGCGTCCCACCCGTGTGCCAGAACAGCACCCTCTCACCCTGCTTGATGACTCCCTTCTCGATCAAATCGAGCATGCCGCCAAAGGCACGCCCGGTGTACACCGGATCCAGAAGGATGCCTTCCTTCCGTGCCAGGGTCCGTACCCCTCGCAGGTCGAGAGCGCCCATGGCGCCGTATCCCTCGCCCAGGTAATCGCTGTTGACCTCGAAGTCCGTCGGCAGGAAGTGGGTATCCACTCCCAGATGCAGCGCAGTCTCGTTGGCAACCTCCGCCAGCCGTGACTGGGAGTTGCCCTTCTCCCGGCTGATCGAGATGCCGAGGAGGTGACCCTGGTAACCACGAAGGCGCGCGGCGAGGGCCATGCCCCCTTGGGTGCCGCCGGAGCCAGTGGCGGTGATCATCCAGTCGACGGATTCGCCACGTGCCTGTAGTTGATCCAAGGTCTCCTCCATAGCGGCCACGTAGGCAGTGGCGCCGATGGCGTTGCTGCCACCTACGGGGACGATGTACGGACGTCGACCTGCTGTCTGCAATTCCTCGGCGGCATCCTCCAGGCTTTGATCCCCGTAACGGATATCGGCGCCGAGGAGACGATCGAGGAGCAGGTTGCCCTCGCTGGGGCGAGTCGGTTTTTCGCCGCGGAGGAGGAGAACGCAGTGCAGCCCGAAGCGCGCAGCAGCCGCGGCAGTTTGGCGACAGTGGTTGGATTGGAGGGAGCCGGTGGTCAGGAGCGTGTCGGCTTCGGCCTGCTGTGCGGCGGCGACGATGTACTCCATCTTGCGGCTCTTGTTGCCGCC
>JAJFFD010000212.1 GCA_021776805.1 Planctomycetota bacterium | reverse complement strand
AGCACCCAGGGCCATTCGGACTTGGGGTACCTGCCGCTCATGAACTCGGCAATCTTGCGCGCCTTCTCCGGATCACCATGTTCGTAGAAGCCGAAACCGAGGCGGAAGAGTTCACCGAATTTCGGGCGATCACGGGCCTCGAGTCTGCCCAGATCAGCAATTGCTCCGCGCGCATCCGCGCTCAACAAGGCCCGCAGAACCTCGCGCTTGCGATTGGGCAGCGGGATGTCAGTGCTCAGGCCAAGGGCCACATTAGCGATCCGATTGGAGACATCGACCACGTCGATTTCTGTCAGGTTGCTGAGCACAACCGTCGTGATTTCGTGCTCCAAGAAGATGTTCAGATGAGTACCCACACCGGAAGTACCTCCACCGTGGTTGATCACCCTGCCTTTGGCCCCACCGAACTTCTCTCCGGTACCGTAGGTGTAGACGAAGACGCCCAGCCCGTAGTCGGATCCTCGACTCCGCATCATCTCCTTCCGACTACTCTTGCTCAGAAAGTCATCGGACTGCAGAGCCAGGCTAAACTTCAGCAGGTCATCCACCGTCGAGACAAGATCACCGGCACCGATTGCAAAGGACAGATCCTGCGCGGGAGCTTGCACCACCTCGTCGATGAGTCGGATGTAGCGGGTAGCCAGGTCCAGCGGTGCATTACCTACATTGTCGAAGCCCGTGTTCTCGAGTCGCAGTGGCCTGAGCACGTGCTCTTGCATGGCCCGCTGGTAGCCTGACTCGGTCACGGATTCGACAATCGCAGCGAGAAGAACAAAGCCGGGACTCGAGTAGCTGTAGCGCTCCCCAGGCTCCGCGATGAGTTCCTGATCACAGATGATCTCGAGGAGCTCCTCCAGTTCCAAATGCTCCTGCCGAGTTCTTTCGGATCCAGAGAGGGTGTCTCGATAGAGACCCGCACGATGGCTGAGGAGCTGCTCCACCGTAACCCGATCCGCGTACTCTGCAGGCAAGTCCGGCAGATGGAGATCGATCCTGTCACCCAGATCGATCAGGCCCTGATCGACGAGCCGCATGACCAAGACCGCGTTGAAGGTCTTGGAGAGAGATGCCAGGCGGAAGCGGGTATCGACCCTGTTGTCGACCTTCTCCTCCCGGCTTGCAAATCCATAGGCTCCGCGGAAGAGCACACGCTTGCCTTCGGCGACCAGCACTGCGCCGCTAAAGTCATCGCGCTCGTGAAAGGCTTGGACGATGCTCCCAATCGCCTGCTCATCCTGAGCGTGACCGAGAGCGGAGAGGAATCCGAGAGCCAGGAAATGGCAGTATGGCTTGTTCACAGTGTTCGATTCTGCCGCCCGGACAGACCAGAGGTCTTGTGCGTATGCAACATCGACGCTTCACTGCCGAATCAATCGCCTATAGGCCCCTGGAGTCTTGCCGAGCACTCGCCGGAAACTCTTATTGAGCTGGCTCTGGTCGCCGAATCCACAGGCGTAGGCAGTTTCGGCCAGGGGTAGACCAGTGCTGATCTTCTCAGCTGCCCGGGCAACCCGAACTCGACGAATGTACTCGCCTGGGCTGCAGCGCAGGTATCTACGGAAGGCCCGCGCCAGGTGGACCGGATGCACGGATGCCTCCGCGGCAATCTGCCGAACACTGAGACTATCCCCGCTGTGTTCACAGAGGTATTCGCAGGCTCGACGCAGCCACCCTGGCTGGGGCTGCGCGAATTCCTCTTCCTGTCCACGCAGCTCAGTAAGCAACTCCAGCATCAAGCCTTCGAGGGCAAGGCTGGAAAACTGATCCGCCTCACTCGCCTCGCAAAGAAAACGGCTGCCGAGCAGGCCGCTACCATGCTCCGGCAGTACGATGGGTTTCTGAGGCAGCTCGCCAGTCTGCTCGACTTCCCTGCAGAGATTCTGGGAAAGGGTTACAGCCAGGAACCGACCTCCCGGCTGCGCAAAGCGATCGCGATGAGTGGTATGCGGCGGGTTGTAGATGAGGGTTCCAGCGGCGCAGACGCCATCGCAGCCTCGGGCACTCGTGTGGTAGTAACCGCGGACTATGAAGGCTATGTGGGCGGACTCATGACTATGAGTTGGAACCTGCGCACCGGTATCGACGAGATCAGCGATGGAGAAGTCGGCGACCTCAATGCCCTGACGGAGACTTCCGATAAAGCGCCCATGACCGACCCGGGCGATGGGAATCTGGGAATCGAGGAATCTGTCAGCCATCTTGTCTCGCTGGGTAGCGCCCTTCTCGCATTGGCCTGGAGTATTCCTGACTGGGCCTGACGAGGCCAAGCATATACTCCTGCGCAGCATGGCAGGAAGCTCAGAGGAACTCCCCCGTGAGAAGTCCGGGCCGATGCGCAAGCAGCGTGGACTTCTGGTGAAGCTCAGCCTTGCACTCGGTTCGATGCTCTTCCTCCTGACGAGCCTTGAACTCGGATCCTATCTCTTTGGCAGCTTCCCGGGGCCAAGCCAGCCCCTGCAGGGGAGCAATATCGGCAGATACGAGCAGTACGACTACGAGCTCTTCTGGAGCCTCCGACCCTTCGCAACCTCCCCCATCGGCACGCGCTGGATCAACAGCGATGGCATGCGGGAGCCGGAGCTAGGCAGCAAAGAGCCCGAGGATTATCGCATCCTCAACCTTGGTGAATCCTCAACCTTCGGCTTCGGTGTCCAATACCAGCAGACCTATTCGGTTCTCCTTGGCAAGCTGCTCGATGCTGAGCTACCGGAAAGGTCGATCCATTCGATCAACGCCGGCGTGCCCGGCTACTCCACCCTTCAGGGTGTGCAATACCTCCTCCGCCGCAGTGAGAAGTTTGCGCCCGACATGGTCACTCTCTACTTCGGCTATAACGACTACCTGAAGGTCTCCTACCTGAGTGGTCGCGATGGCAGCAGGGGTCAGGGAGCAGAACTCGGCTTGAGCGATTGGGAGCTCTTCAAGCAACGCAGCGGGATCATGAATCGCTTGGCCGCCTTCACTGCCGAGCACAGCAACTTCTTTCGCGGAATGCTGCGAGTCTTGCAGCCAGACGGCGGCACGCAGACAAGGACCGACAAGAAGCGTGTGCGCGTCCCGCGAGAGGATCGACTACCGCTTCTGACCCTGGCCCGCGACTTCTGTCGCGAACGCAACATCGAGCTAGTGATCATCGTGCCTATCTACAAGGAGTTTGATCTGCACGCGAGCGTGCTTCGCGCCAACGCCGCGGCTCTCGACTTGCCCATCGTCGACTTGCCGGCAGTGCTTCCATCTCGCTTTGTAAAGCCAAGGGCCGATTACTTTCGTGATCCTGTGCATCCCGGTCCTGAAGGCCATCGACTGATTGCCGATGCAATCGCCGAACTGCTGGTAGACCGAATCCGCTGAGCAGGAGAGGAAAACGGCGCGACCAGCATCCTGCACCAGTCACCGGGCAGGCCCGCGGACCCCTCTTTACCGGAAGTACAGAACGTCGATCTCGGATTGCCCGAGGTCCGTCAAACTCAGGTACTGCGCAATGATCTCCTCGCGACCATCGCCGTTGACATCGCTGGCAAGGATCTTCTCCAATCGAAAGAACTTCGGGTCGCGCAGAGACATGGATCCGGCCGCATCCCGGTCCAAGGTCAACTGCGTGCGACGATCCTCCGCCAGAGATTGCAGGAGGGCGAGGATGCGATCGATATCCCAGATCCGATTCTCGTCTTCGAATAGAAGGTTGCGCAGGTATGCGTCGCCATCCCGGGAGTTCGCGACGTCGGTCTCCATAAGCCAGTATTGCAGCTCCGACTTGTCCTCCGTCTGCATCAAGATGTCACCCTTGCGATCACCATTCAGATCAGCGGTGACGACGAGGCGAAACTTCTCACCCACGGCCCGGAAGCGATCGATAATGTCCTCTGGGTTCTGAATCACACTGAGGATGGAAGGCACACGCACCGTAGTTTCGCTGCGCCAATCCGGTCTGCGGGCAAAGGTCTTGCCCTCCTGGTTGGCATACCCGATCGCGCCAATTTCGACATCCCAATCAAAGAGCAGCCCCTTGAAGAGCGTCCCCAGGCTTGGCACCCGAAACTTGAAGAGCAGGAGGTCCGGGTCCTCGTCCTCGTCCAGATGCATGAGCTGGAGGAGGGAGACGTCCTCGGCCAACTTCAGAATGGACGATGGCTTCTCGAACTGAGGCCCCGCTCGGTCCGCGTGAAAGAGCCAAACTTTGCGACGGTGCGCGATCACATAGTCCGGGATCGTGTCCCCATTCAAGTCGCGAGAATGCAAGCTGGCGTTCTCCATGCCGATGGTCGCGCCAAACTCGATCGTGGACTCTGGCGTCGTATCGCGAAAAATAGCCAGATCGAGACTGACATCCGGGTCGTCAGAGAAACGCCCCTCTGCGTCCTGGAAATAGTAGAGCCGGAAATCCTCCTGCGTGGCGAGCAGATCGGCACGACCGTCCCCGTTGACATCTGCGGTGCGGAGATCAGGGATCACGAAGCTGCTGCTCAAGCTATCGGAGAGGGCGTTTCCGGATGTATCCGCCGAACTCGTCACGCGTAGGGACAGGCGACCGGCGCGAAGGAAGCGGGCGCCTGCGGGCTCTGCGTCAGCATCGGGGCTGCTATGGAGGTAAAGCGCGCAGCTGTCCATGGCAGGAAGCACCAGGTCCGGCAAACCGTCCCCGTTCACATCCTGGACGATTGCAGAGAAGCGTGGCTTCCCGACGCGCAGGGTAAAGCGCTCCCTTCTGGCCAGGGGACGGGCAGGGCCACGAAAAGCTCCATCGCGATAGGGATAGGCCTGAATGCCGCTGGGGTCGTAGACAACCAGGTGCAGGCTTTCATCACCGGGCAAGGCAGCCAAAGCAAGCAATGCACGCGCCGGTTCCGGCAGCTGCAACTCACCACTCAACTCACCTCCTGCTGAGTGCCAGACCCGCACCTCGCCGCCTACACCGAGCAGGACCAGATCCTGACTGCCATCGCCATCGAGGTCTCTGGCCTGCAAAGCGGCCAACTCGAAGTCTGGAGAAATCGTCCCCCCCGAATCGAGCGTGGCGCCTTCTTGCGCAACAAGAGCAGGCAGAAGGAGCAGGCCGAAGAAAGAACGCAGCATCAAAACCTCACCAGAAGAAGGCGATCTGATTCGAGCACGAGCAAGCCTGGCCGTGACTGATCTTGCAGGATCTCTATGCGAGCCTGCTCGGCGATCTGCAGCCGCCAAATGCTCCTATCGAGAATCGACAACTGCTTGTTGCGGCGACGCAGGAGCTGCAATTTCAACTCCTCCGCCTTCTCCCGGATGAGAAGATCACGGAGGCCGTCACCATTGACGTCGGCGAAGAACTTGAAGAGCAGGGCATTGCCTTCGCTGAGCTGCTCACCTTGCAGCGTGACTTTGTGGGTGAGGTCCGGACGCCGCGAATAGCGACCCTTCTGGTTCAGGTAGACGTAGATCTCACCCTCGAGGCTACGGTTCTCCCCGGCCGTTAGTTGATCGAGGGCGTCCAGTCGCCAGGATCCAACCTGCAAGTCGACAAATCCATTGCCATCCACATCGATCAACTCCGGGGGCAGAGCGAGACCTGCGAGGAGCAATAGTTGCTGGGGCCTTCCCCCGTTGAAGAGTGGCGTCTCCGAGTTCGGGTCCTGACGAAAGAACAGAATCTGGCTACGCAGGTCATCCGCATTCCTGTCCTTGGCGATGAGGAGAGCATCCGCCCGTTGGTCGCCGTCGAAGTCGGTCATCCAGGCGCCGTAACTGGGATCGAGTTCGGTTTGGGACTCGGTGAGCGGGAACCCGAGATCGTGGCTAGCTTGAGCGGAAAACCGCCCAGATTCGTCCTGTAGCCAGATCAATACTCGTTGCTCGCGCTTGACGATCAGGTCGAGATCCGTGTCTGCATCCCAATCAAGAAACTGCGGTGCTGGCAAGGTTTCAGTTACCGATACCAGTGGCGCTCGCGGCTTTGTGGCGCCGGAGAACTCCATGCCGATGTCGAAGCTGCGGCCGCGCCGCCCGCCACGCATCGAGCTGCTGCCCTGAGCCTCTGGAAGTGTGTCAGGGATTTGCAGGCGACTGCTGGTGAACTCAACCCCCTTACTCGGGTCTCGACGCTGAATTGCGATCAGGAAGCCGGACGGTTCTGGCAGGACCAGATCGATCAAGCCATCCCCATTGAGGTCCCGCAGGCCATCCTGCCAGGAGTGCAGGGTCTCGGACTGGGGAAACTGATAGAGAAACTCGCTGGCGAGGATCTTCACTACCGCCTCTTCCGGATTGGCAGTCTGGCGCCAGATGTAGACTCCGCGGGCGCCGAACCAGATCACCTCGCTGCCCGCATCCGGGTGAACATCGCCGAATGCGCAGGCGGAGATAGTCCGCGGCAGGTCGATAACCAGGTCCGGCTCCTGCACGAAAGACACGCTCGCGTCTGCCCCTCGATCGTAGTGAACGCGCAGGCTACGCGCGTAACTGCCACTCTCTTCGATGGCTGCAAGCACCAGATCCGGCAGCCCATCACCGGAGAGATCCGCATGCCAGACTTCATCGAGTTGCATGCCCTGGGGCAGGATGATGGCACTGACCTCGCCGATGGCAGCCTGCGCCGGCAGTAGGGTCCCTACACACAGGAGGGCCAGGATGCACTTCACTTGCGGACCTCTTCCAGGCGATCGCTGTCGCCACCACTGAATCCGAATAGCCACAGGAAGCCGAAGTCCCAGGCCGCTGCGGTGCTCTCGTAGCTGAAGAGACCGAGGAGGAAGGAGACCGAGGTCTTGCCCCGACTCGATCGGTACGAGTACAGAGGCTGCAGGGAAATGCTCGAAATCTCCTGCTCGCGACTGGTCATGGCGACTGTAGCTCTGCTCAGCTCGCCGGCACGCTGATATTCAACTTGCAAGTCCTCGCCCTCTTCCTCGGTACGGATCAAGGCGAGCAGGACTTGGGGGTGTTCGATTTGCAGCTCGTTGACGCGGACGATGAGATCACCGAAGCGCAGGCCAGCCTTGCGCCAGGGACTGTTGCTGGCCATGCCGATCAAGACCGCCCCCCCACCGGCCCCGAGCCCGACGCTGCGGGCTTCCACTTCGGTCGCTGTGCGCAAGACAATGCCCGCGCGCTGCTCTTCGCGAAAGCGCTCGCTTGCCTGCCGATCAGGCATGGCGAGACGGGGCGCAGGACTCAGCCTCAGCTGCAGCATGGCGCCGGCACGATCCACTTCGAGCTCCATGGCGCTGCCCGGATTGGCCTCCGACTCTAGCTTGCGCCACTGACTCGGATAACGGAGTTCGACCGCGCTGCCACCAGCGACCCGCGCAGAAAACAGCAGATCACCGAGCTGGAGGCCGGCGGCGATGGCTGGAGAATTCTCCACCATGGCGACCACTTCGAGAGCATCCGGGGCCTGCCCGGGTTCATCAGGCTCTTCGAACCACGCAGACTTGACCGAGACGCCCGTGAAGCTGCCAGGCAGCAGGAGCAGGCGCTCAGCTTCGTCATCCGGTTCGCTCTGGAAAACCAAAGGCGTCTCCATATCCCGCAGGGGTGGTGCTTCGCTAGGCAGCGGCGTGAGCTTGCATGCGCCCAGACTGAGCAGTGCAAGGACTGGGATGCGCATCATGGCAAGTACTTTCGACGCAAGGACAGAATGGCGATTGCAGCGCAGAGGAGGATCCAGAGCGCAGGCACCAGCTTTGCGGTGGCCGCAAAGTACTCGCTGCTGTTGCTGACTCCAGAGGCAAACTCTGTGAAGTAATCGAGATGCGAGTTGGCGGCCAGGGGAGAAGGAAGGTATGGCCCCAAGAGCAGCTCTTCAAAGCCATATGCCTCTGCCGGCGCACGGCAGAGTTCGAGGATCACGAAGAGGCCCAGGCTCAATGAGAGGCCAGCTGCCGAACTCCGAGTGAGGCTACTGACGAGAAAGCCGAGAGCGGTCCAGGCCAGCAAAGGCAAGCAGGCCGAACGCAGGGCAGGCCAGAGTTCCGGATCAACTTCTTTCGCAGTGAGAAGAGGAAAACTGCCGGCACCGGTGCTGAGCATCTCGACCAGATCGCCGTAGTCGAAGGCGATGCCGGCGGCGAGAGATGCGCTGGCCAGGAGCCCCAGGTATGCAAGGCATGCAACGACGCAGAGAGCTGCGAATTTGCCAAGGGCGATCTCAAAACGGTGGAAGGGGCGGGTGAGTAGATTGCGCAGGCTGCCTTCACGGATCTGTCCAGCCAAACTTTGGCTAGCGATCCCTATCATCACCAATGCAAGGAGAGGTACTGTGGTCAACAGGGCAGAGCCCAGAGCACTATAGGCGGTAACTCCAGTAGCGCTGAACAGCTCACCCCCACTGACCTCCCCTGCCTCTCTCACTGCCGCCGCATAGTCCTGATAGACCGCGATCGCTGCGATTACCGCCGGGAGAAACAGAGCCACGAGCGTACCCGGACGAGCCAGGCGGGAGAGTTCGTAGCGGCAGATTCTGAACCCTGCACAGAAACTGACAAAGAAGGCCCAAAGGAAGCCATCTGCAGCGGAAGGACTGTCCTGCTGCAAGTCGACAGCTCCCTCACCGGGTGCTCGACTCTCTGCGTCAGCGCCAGACTCAGACTTTCCTCGCGCATGGGCCAGATAGATCTCTTCCAGGCTGTTCTCCACTGGCGTGAATGAGCGAACCTTACATCCCGCATGCACAAGGATCTCGACCGCCCGCGACGGATCCTCACCAGCCATGCCGAGGTGGAGGAAGCCACCAGGTTCGGATCCCAGTTCGATACCGGCCGCACGCAGGGCTTCGCCGGCGGCCAGGTTATCGTCAGTAACCAGGCGATAAGCCGTTGCATCCCCCGCCAGAAGTTCCGCAGTCGTCGATTCGAGCAGCATCTTCCCGTCTCGCAGGACCCCAACCCGATTACAGAGGTCAGCCACCTCCTGCAACAAGTGGCTCGAAAGGAGAATCGTCATGCCCTCCTCCTCGGACAAGCGAATCAGCAGTCGCCGCAGTTCATGGATACCCTCCGGATCCAGGCCGTTGGTGGGCTCATCGAGAAGCAGGTACTGGGGGCTGCCGAGCAGAGCCTGCGCTAGACCCAGGCGCTGGCGCATGCCCTGGGAATACTGTCCGACGCGTTTATCGGCCGCATCCTGCATGCCGACCAACTCGAGCACTCGATCGACCTCCGCTGAACGCTCGCGGCCTATGACAGCCTGCAGCGCTGCCAGCAACTGGAGGTTTTTCCGGCCGCTGAGTGAGTCATGGAAGCCCGGCCGCTCGATCAGACCACCAACCAGGGAACGGACGCGAGGTGAGCTCCAGGGATCATGTCCGTCGATTCTCACCTGACCTGCTTCCGGTCGCACCAGTCCCAGAGCGATGCGCAAGGCCGTGGTCTTGCCCGCACCGTTGTGACCAATGAAGCCATAGCGATCTCCGCGGCGCACGTGAATATCCACCGCATCCAAGGCGAGATGGGAGCGGAAGCGCTTGGTGACTCCTTGAAGAAAAATGGGCAATGTGTTCTGACCGCTTGTTCGAAGGGGAAGGCTCAGTAGGCGCGGCGGCGTCCAGGCTCGACTATTCGGCTGATCCTAACCGAGCCCCCGGCAATCCATATCCGTTCTTCCTGCTGCATGGGACCTGGACCACTACTCATCGCCGCTTGCCAGCTGAGTAAAGGCGGCAACAAGGGTTTCTGTCGGCTGGGCACCTGCGATTGCCTGCCGGCGGTTGATAATAAAGAAGGGCACTCCGGACACAGCCGCCCTGCGAGCCTGCTGTATCTGAGCCCTGACCTGCTCCGTCCTGACTGCGTCGACGAGCGCGGATCGGGCGCGGTCTGGATCCATGTCAACTTCGCTCGCGAGCCGCAACAGGACTTCATCGGAACCGATGTTTTCGCAGGCAACATGATGCGAACAGAACAGGGCCTCGGCAAAGGCATCGGCATCCACTGCCGACTCCTCCATGGCCAGATCCATCAGCACATGGGCCGCAAGGGTGTTCGGCGCCCTCGCATCAGGCTCGTCACAAAAGACGATATTCGTTTCGGCACCGGCCTCCTGCAGGGACGCACGCAGGTTGCCGTAGCCTTCTTCGCCGAATTTCTGGCGGTAGTAGGCGCGCCGATTCTGTCCCGCCGATGGCATGTCCGGATTGAGCTGAAATGGTCGCCAGCTGACCGCGAAGCGAATCTCGGGGCAGGACTGCATCGCAGTCTGCAGCCGTCGCTTGCCGATCAAGCACCAAGGGCAAGCAAAGTCAGAGATGATCTCGAGTTCGATTCTTCGCATGTGGCCTAGAGTTTCTCCGGGGGCGCTTCTGCCTGACCATCCTCTGCCAACTCTGCCAGGACCCGCGCCGCAGGTCGGTAGCCGATATATGCCCAGGCCCAGTTGATCAATACGACGATTCGCGAGCGGAATCCGACCAGGAAGATCAGGTGCACGAAGAGCCATGCCAGCCAAGCTGCGTAGCCGCGCAGATGCAGGCGTCCGATCTCCGCGACAGCAGAGGCGCGGCCGATCGTGGCCATAGATCCCTTGTCGCGATAGCGGAAGGGGCGCGACTGCTTGCCTGCGAGCCGGCGCCGAATGCTCTGAGCTGCGTGCTTGCCCATCTGCATGGCGGCCGGGGCGACGCCGGGAACCTGCTTGCCGGCCTCCTCCACGTGCGCTGCGTCGCCAAGCACGTAGATGTCGGGCTGCCCCTGCAAGCTGAGGTCCGGGGAGACGTGAGCGCGCCCGGCTCGATCTAGGGGACAACCGAGGCCTTCGAGAATGGGTGAGACCTGCACTCCGGCGGCCCAGATCGTAGTCCGCGCCGCGATGCGCTCGCCTTCGTTGATGCTGATCCCATCCGCATCGATCATGGTGACCCGAGCATCGCAGCGGACTGTGACTCCGAGCTTCTCGAGCTGGCGTTCCGCACTCTGCGAGAGGTCCTCTGGGTAGGCGCTGAGCACCCGCGGCCCGCCCTCGATCAGCAAGACTTCGGTCATCCCGGAATCAAAGCGACGAAAATCTCCGGGGAGGATCTTGCGCGCGAGTTCAGCCAAGGCGCCGGCGAGCTCGACACCGGTGGGACCGGCTCCTACGACTGCGAAGCGCAGCCAGGGCCCACGTTCTGCCTCTACTTCTATCCGCTCTGCCGCCTCAAAGGCGCGTAGGATTCGGCTACGGATGTCCTGAGCGTCGCGCAGGGTCTTCAGTCCGGGTGCGAACTCCGCCCACTCATCCCTGCCAAAGTACGAATGGCCCGCGCCTGTAGCGATAGCCAGGATGTCATAGGACAGAGCTTCGTCACCGAGCCATACGCGCTTCTTGTCTGGCTCGAGTTTGGTGACCTCCCCGTAGATGACACGGAGACTCTTGTTCCTGCGCAACACGCGTCTGATGGGTGCGGCGATGTCCGGCGCGGCCAGACCGGCGGTCGCAACCTGATAGAGTAGGGGTTGAAAGAGATGATGGTTCTGCCGATCGATGACCACCACATCCACTGCCGTACCGCGTAGAGATCTCGCGAGTCGCAAGCCGGCGAAGCCAGCACCCAAGATGACTACGCGTGGCCGATCCCTCCCTGTCGGTGAGTTCATTTCGACGCGAGTCTAGCCTTGCTCGATCAGACTGCGAGAACCCCGGCGACGAAGATAGGCGAGTACTGAAAGCCGATTCGAGCAAGTTGAAGGCAAAGGCTGGCCGGCTTGTCGCCAAGCAGATGATCGGATAGTACTCCCAGCTGGGGAGGGGCACCCGCAACTTGATCCGCAACCATGACGAGAGGTGAAGGCCATGCTTCCGCCTGCTGGAATCAGCAGGGCGCCAGAACTCGTCCGTTTAACAGCCTGCCGAGCCTCTCCTGGGAGGCAGTGGCGATCATTTTCGTCATCACGGTTCTTGGAGCAATCTACCGGAGTAGCTGCCTCAATCCTGGCTCGCTCTGGTTGGATGACGCCTGGCAAGCGGTTCTCGCCAACGCCAGCCTCAGCGACCAAATCAAGTTTTCCTCCTCCGCCCCCATTGGCTACACCTTCGTCCTGGGCTTGTTTGCTGGATTGATCCCCGATCCTGAACTCGGTTTCCAACTGCCGGCGTACATTCTGGGTGTCCTGCAAGTGCCCTTGTTCGCCTTGCTGGCCTACCGAGTCACCAGATCAGAGGTCTTTGCCGTCTGGGGCGCCGCCCTCACCGCTGTCTGCTTCCACTTCATTCTCTATTCAGCGCGGGTGAAGCAATACACCCTGGATGCATTCCTTGTCACTCTTGCCCTGCTCTGTTTTCACAAGCTCTGGCAGGCAGGGGACAACAGCAGGGGCATGATTCGCGCTGCGATTGCCAGCGCCCTGGTCCTGAGCTTCTCCTTCTCGGCATCGATCGTGGTGGCAATCTTTCTCAACCTCCTTTTGCTTCGCGAATTGATCAGAGCGAATTGGCGCTACTCGCAGACTTGGCGGTCTGCAGTCCCCGTCATTGGCTACAACTTGACAGCGCTCGCCTACTACCTGGTGTTCCTAAGGCATCAGCGCAACCCCGCACTCTCGCAGTTTTGGCAGGACTACTTTGTCCCCTGGGATGGCGGTCTCGGGCAGGTCATTCCCTTCCTGGGAAACCGGCTGGCACTCACCGTAACCAGTTTCTGGCACGACCAGATCGTGCTTGGTTACAAGGGCACGGCGGTCCTGCCAGAGGAGCTCGCCCTCGTTCTGGTCACCGCCTTTCTGGTGGTCATTGGCCTATCACGCATGCGTCAACTGCAGGGTTTGGACAATTACTGGTCATGGTCCATCGCCCTCATGTACTTGAGCCTGGTCGCACTGGCAGCGGTCCACGTTTTTCCTTTGGGAGGGAGGCGCACAGACAGCTTCACCATCCCGGTCACCCTGCTCGCCCTGCTCGTCGGCATGCAGTCCCTATGCGGCATGAAACCGCGGCCAATCGCCAAGTACGCAGGAATGTCAGGAGCCCTTCTCTATGCCCTCGTTTTCGGGATGCCTTCGCTACTCGGAGGACAGCCCATCTATCCCCCGGAGAGCTCCGCGGCCGAGATGATCCGCATCGCCGAGGAAGACTTCGGCGGCGACGACGTGATGATCGTCTACCCGCACGGCAGCTTCGCCTTCGGCCACTACAGCAGCATGGAGACGAAGCTCGAGGCCTCGGAGAATTACAGCACGAGCTTTCAAGTAGAAGCGGTCGAAGACCGGGTCTACGTGCTCCCGGGGATTGTCGGCTACCGCCAAGAGCCTGAGCTTCTCGGCCCGGCTCTCGATCGGGTCCTCAGAAAATCCACCGGCAGGATCATCTTGGTCGGATCTCACGCCAAGCCCAGGGTCTTGACTTTCCTGCACGGCCGAATCGAGGCCAGCGGACGCAAGCCGAGCTTCTGGCGCTATGAGAGTGAGTCCTTCGTGTTTCGATACCTCCCAGCTGAAGGTCTCAAGAAGGAGTAGGGCGCTGCCGGCTGGCACATCGATCGTCTATGTTCTGCGGCGATCTCATGCCTGCAGACAACTCGAGAGCCCCGATCTCTTCCCGCTGGCCCAGCCTCTGGAGAGCACTTCTCCTCTGGGGTTCGGCCACCGGCATCGACGACGAGTTGGATAACACGACGAGGGTCCTCGGTCGCAAGTTGGTGGCGGAGGCTGAAGAGATTCCAGAGGGCGATCGATCACCGTCGGATTGACCAAGGAGCTCATGGATTCAGTTCCAGGCGGAACCGGTTTCTCCTTCCCAGACTTGGCGGTCGATGCGGCGGGCAATCGCTTCGCTCTCGCCGCCACTCGCAATCGCGCTTCAGCCCGCTCCTTGCAGCGGAAGATTCTGGCAGGAGTTCGCATCGCAGACTTCCTACCCGACGTCCACGATCTCCCCCAAGGGATCTCCCGCGACGACTTTCAGGAGGTGTACGGCGGGCTTGGCGGTGAAGAGACCATGCGCATCGTTGAGGAAATCCGGCGTCGTCTGGCTACCTGCCGCTGCCTGAATTGAGAGACCTCAGCCTAGCCAGTTACCCAAACACAGCCTCGACTTCGGCCATCACACCCTCATCCAAGTCCATGTCAGCAGCGGCAGCGTTCTCCAGCAGTTGCCGAGAACTCGTTGCGCCCACGATGACCGAGCTCACGTTCTTCTGGCGTAGGCACCAGGCAAGCGCCAGTTGCGTCGGCTTCATCGCACTCGCCGCCGCCAGCTCAACAAACTTGGCAACTCGACCGAGCACGTCCTCTGTCATGAACTGCCCAATGAACTGATTGACCCGTTCATCACCGGCACGAGTATCAGCAGGCGCATTTTCTCCCGGTCGATACTTGCCACTGAGCACTCCCTGAGCGAGCGGTGAGAACACCACTTGCCCCAGGCCATGCTTCTCACTCGCCGGGATGACAGCCTCCTCGATGCTACGATCGAGCAAGTTGTACCGCGGCTGATTCGAGATTGGCTGGTGCCAGCCATGAGTCCGCGCCATTTGCACCGCAGCCTCGATCAGTTCCGCCGGCCACATGCTTACACCCCAATAGAGAATGTGCCCCTGGCGAATCAAGTCATCCATGGCCATCACCGTCTCCTGCACCGGGGTCTCTGGATCAGGGCGATGGCATTGGTATAGATCCAGGTATTCGATTCCGAGTCGCTTCAGACTGCCCTTGACCGATTCATGGATGTGCTTCCGTGAAAGACCACGGTCATTGACGCCTTCGCTCATGGGAAAGAAACACTTGCTGGCTATGACCAGATCTTCACGCCGACGACCCTGAATCGCCTTCCCCAGGGCAAGCTCTCCCTCGCCGATATTGTAGATATCAGCGGTATCGAGAAAGTTGATCCCACAATCCAAGGCAGTACTCACCAGATCATCACTGGTCGTCTGGTCGATGGCCTTCCCCATGGTCAACCAATTGCCAAGCGAAACGCTGCTGATCTGGAGTCCGGACTGCCCTAGCTTGCGGTACTTCATGGCTTGACCATAACCCAGCGGGAGACCGAGGCGAAGACCGTACGATTCAGTCGAAACGAGTAAGGAAGCGCTTCGATGGCAAGACCGACTGGCCATCTTCCGCAAAGACCTCGAGGGCAGGACCAGCAATTACATAGATCCTGATGCTGTGACCCATGTCTATGCGGGCAGTCAAGACTCTGATTGTGAGGTGCCAAACCCGGACAAGCTGCCGAAGCCAGGGATGGTCCTGGAAGCCCTCGCAGCAATGCTGCCCAGACAGCAAGATTCAGACCTTTCGCTGACTTCAATACCCGGGATTCTTGCCGCTCAATCCCGGATGGGGTATGCCCAAGAGCAAGGAAACCCGCCTCGCTCGCCACAGGAGAAGCATGACCGTTCCGACGACGACTCCCCTCAAGTACCTCGACAAGGCCCTCGCGGTTCTTCGCAAGCTCGGCTTGATCAAGTCGGATCCAAAGCCCGCCCCAATTGTGGCGCTGATCGATCGGATCGCTCACCTCCAGCCCGATCAAGCAGCAGCGATCGCCCGCACTCTATCGCAGGCATCCCTCTTCAACGAGGTGGTGCGCGAGCAGATCGAGGCGATGCAAATCGCCGAACGCTACCAGACCATCACCTACGCCTTCGACTCCATCCGCGACGATGCCAAGAAGATGGTCGAACAGATGAGCGACAATCGGATCGACAGTTTCGAGAGACTCGCCAATGTCTGGATGAAGGTCACTCGTGGGGACATTCCAGCGCGCTTCGAGAAGATCAAGAATACATACCTCGAGGTTGCAGAAGACACCAAGGACCAGATTCAGCGCGAACAGGCGATTCTCCATGCCTACAGCGACTTCCGTACCGCACTCAAGGAAGCACAGGTGCTCGGCTTCAAGCTCCTGGAGAAGGCGCAACTATCCCTCGATGCAAAGAAGGCGGCACTTAACAACTCGGCGGAAACCCTGGCGGCCTATGCCGGGGATGATGCCGCCGAACGTGCTCAGCTCGAGCTGACTCGCGACCTGGCCTTGCAATCCCTGCAGGATGAGGACAAGCGCTTCCAGATCGCTAAGGACCTCGCTGAAAATCTCTCGATCTCCTACAACACCACCGAAGTCGTGATGGCGCGCATTTCGCAGATCACCGACTGCAAGGAGAGGGTCTACTCTCAGTCCGTCACCTTCTTTGGCACCAACGAGACGGTCTTCACTGCCCTATCAGCCTCATTCACCGGCCTCCATGGGCTCCACGAAAGCACGCAGACCCTCGAGGCGATGAAAGAGGGCATCAATAAGAGTCTGGAGACCCTCGGCGAGATCGGCACCGAAATACAAGAGGCGGCTCTCAAGGCTGGCTATGGCCCCACTATTCGCGCCGAATCCGTGGGCAAGTTGGTCGATGCAGTCGTCAGCTACCAAGAGCGCAGCCTGCAGATCGTCGACGAAATGCGCGAATTGAGCACCCGCAATGAGATCGAAATCACTGCTGTCACCGAAAGCGGCAAGCAGCGCTTGATCGCTCTACAGAACCGAGTTGCGCAATTGCCAGCAGCCAAGACCTCGTGAGCAAGAGCCAATCAGATGCCTCCGCTGGCGGCATGACCCTTGACCGCGTCATGCTGGCCATGGATGTGGTGGACACACTGCGCCACCAACGAGCACTGGTGGAAGCCGAACTTGATGACGACCGCCGTCAGCGGAAGTTTGTCACACGGGTGCAGGCAATCTATGAATCGCAAGGCATCGAAGTACCGGCTGCAATCATCGAGGAAGGGGTCCAGGCACTTCGCGAGGACCGCTTCGTCTATGAGCCGCCGGTGCGCAACTTCGCCCTGCGACTGGCAGAGATCTACGTCGAGCGCGGCAAGTGGGCCAAGCGAGCGAGCATTGTGTTGCTCGCTGGGCTCATGATCTGGACTGCGATCGCCTTGCCACTCCACTACCGGGATCTGGGTTTGATCGAGGGCTATCAATCTCTTCTCGTCCAAACCGAAGCCAACAGCCAGTCCCTGTCAATCCAGGCAGACGAGCTGGATCAACAAGTCGAGGTCGCAGGAAACGAAGAAGATTCAGCAGCTGCGGCCCAGCTTCTCGCCAATGCCAGCGAATCCATCAGGCTTGGCAGAGCCGTCCTGACGGAGCTGCGACCGAGAATCGATGAAATGCCGGATTCGGAGCAGTACATCGATGATCGCCTGCTCACCGACGAGAGATTGCGCGCGATCAGCAAGCAACTCAAAGAGGCAGACCTGGCGCTTGGCGTAGCCCGTGGCTTGCTTGACGCGGTAGAGCAGCTCCGCAGTCTGCAGTTGCGCATGGCTGCGGCCATGCGACGGCTCGAAGGCGTAAGTCTATCCGCCACTGAAACCCGCGCTATCGACAGCGCCAAGAGCAGCATCGAAACTGCGATCGCAGCTGGTGAAGGCAAGGCCGGGGAGGCCGCGCTCAGAACACTCACTTCCCGAATCGATGGCATCCATGCGGCACGTCAGCGTGAATCCCAAATCAGAGAGAAGTTTGCGAGCTTGGCGACGGTCTTGACCGATGTCACCATCGAGGCCGCTGCATCTCGCGATCTGGCATCCTTGCGCAGCTCTATCGAGGCCAGTCTGTCCACCGGCGACTGGGAACGGGCTGGACAGACGCTCGCGACTCTCAGCGCCCTCGTAGCCGAACTCGACTCAGCCTATGAGTTGCGCATCGTCTCTCGCCGCAACGACCGTAGCGGCGTGTGGCGGCATCCGAACAATGACCGCAGCGTCCGCAACTTCTACATCATCGTCGAAGCCATCGATTCTGATGGTCGCAGGATGAAACTGCCAATTCTGAGCGAAGAAGATCAGTCGACTCGCAGAGTGCGCAAGTTCGGCATTCGCGTTCCCGAAAGCGTCTACGAACAAGTCAAAGCAGACAAGCTCGACAACGGCTTGATCGACAATGTCCTCTTCGGAACCAAACGTCGCGGCGCTCGCGATGCAGAGTACCGATTCCCTGTCGCCGGCGGGCACATTACCAAGTGGTAGCAATGCGCAGCGGCAAAGAGGTATATCGCGATATCCGCAAGCAGGTCGAAGCATCACGCGAGATGCTGACGCGCCTGAGCAATGAGCTACGCAGTCTGCGCAGTCGTTCCGACGCCATTCGCGCTGACGAGACACGAAATCTCGCCAGACTGGCAAGGCTACGACTCGACGAACTTGCCGGCAGCAGAATCGCAGACCGACTGGATGCGGCCGACCATGCAGCACTCGAGATTCTCGCCAGGCGCGAGAGCGAGCAGCAGCGACTATCATCGGCGATCGACCAGGGCGCAGAGCAGCTCGCTGCTTTGATGGCGAGGCGTGACGCGGACATTGCAACGCGAGACCGTGCAGCGATGGCTTTCGAAGACCAAGTCGCTGCCACTCGGCAACGACTCGGTGAAGTCGACGAATACCGCGCCCAACAAAGCCATAGCGAATTCGCCCGCATGCAGGCGACGAACGCCGCAGCTAAAGCAAAGCAAGCCGAAGCTGATCGCGACAAGAAGCGAATCCCCTATGAGAGCGACAAGCTGTTCGCATACCTATGGCGGCGTCGATACGGCTTCCCAGAGTACCGAGCCATGCCCCTCTTCCGCAGCCTGGACGCTTGGGTAGCCCGGCTCTGTAGCTACGGCAATGCTCACCGGGACTATGGCATGCTCCTCGAGATTCCGGTCCGCCTGCGAGCGCATGCGGACGAACTCGCCGCGATCGCCACGGAAGAGGCCGGCGAATTAGCAGCCATGGAGAGCGCCGCTCTTGCCGAAGACGGCGGCGATGCCCTCCGAGAAGCCTGGGAAAAGGCCCAACTCGAGCTCAACAGGGTAGAGTCAGAATTGCAAGCGGCCGAAGCAGTGCAGGATCAACTCTGTCGAGATCAGGTGGAAATGGATGCGGGCCGCGACTCCTATTCCATGCAAGCAGCGGCCACCATCAGCGCGCAACTCGCATCCGAGGATGTTCAAACCCTGCGCCGTGACGCGGAAGCGACCAGCATCAGCAGCGATAACGAAGTCGTGAACAGAATCGCCGCCCTCCGCAGCGAAAGTGAGGACCTACAATCCCAACTGGTGGAACTCGACCGCAGGCATCAGGGAGCACGGAACTCCCTCGACAATCTCGAGGACCTGGCGCGCAAGTTCCGCAGCCGGGACTTCGAGGCGAGCAACTCGGAGTTCGGCAGCAGCTTCGATGTCGGATCTCTCCTAGGAAACCTTCTCCACGGCGCCATGCGTAGTGGCCAAGCCTGGTCCATTCTCCGCCGCAACCAAAGCTGGCGCAGAACCAGTAGCTCGAGCCCATTCGGGGGTTTCGGAGGTGGCGGCAGCAGCTCTAGCAGCAGCGGGTTCGGCGGCGGCGGGTTCAGCAGCGGCGGGAGTTTCGGCGGCGGTGGCGGTGGCTTCAGCACCGGCGGCGGCTTCTAGAAGGGAACCATTAGGACCGGTCCATGGCATGGCGGCAAGGGTAGCAGGCGACCCTCGGGACCTCAGGGAGCCCACGGATTCGACCGATAACTACCCGAGTCTGCAACAGGACCCTGCCATGATCTCGACTAGCCTCCATCTCTACTCCGAATTCCGCCTCACTGAAGAAGCTCTGAAGGAACTCGACACCTCGGTTTTTGAAGAGTTCGTGAAGCACACCAGGGATGAACCGGGCTGCAATCGGGCCGATCTGTATCGGCGCGACGACGCAGAAGATGTCTTCATGTTGATCGCCGAGTTCGAGAATCAGGAGGCCTTGGAAGCCCATCTCAATGCAGACTGGCGCCATGAACGCATCAGCAACATGCGAACCATGCTCGAGGGCGGCCTCCGCCGCTTCACGATGCAGCAGATTACCTAGGCTCCCCAGCCCTGACCTCAGACCTCAGCGATACTCACCCGACATCGGGTGACCTGCATAGGCCTTTCCAGATGCGCGCAGAAAGCTGAACTCCTCCGGGTAGGATCCATCCACCCGGTAGAAGGAGTACGGACCGAACTGAGCCTCGAGCGAGCAGTTGCTCTCGATCCAGAGCCTGGCTTCCTCTTTGAAATAGATAAAGCTCCCCACCACCGGTGACAGGAAGAATCGCCGCGGCAGCTTGGCAGGATCCCAGTAGCCCCGATCTGCAAGAATCCGCCCTTCCTCCACCGGACGATCGGCAAGGTAGCCGAGCTCCTTGTTCAGTCCAAGAGCGAGTATGGCCTCGCCTTCCTCGGTGGTATCGCGCAAGTACTCCGCAGCCTGCATCTGGTATTGCATGTGACGCAGCCTCGTAAAGTACGTGACCCTGGATTGACCGGCCCACTCCCAAGAGAGCAGATTGCCGTTGCCGTGAATCATGTTTCGCGCATTGCTGCCGATCGCCGAAGTCGCGCAGGACAGGGCGATCACCAAGGCTGCGATTCGCAGCCAAGGTTGGGCATTGCGTTGGCCATATGAATGCAGGCAGGCGATGCCTAGGCCGATGCAGATCCAGAACACAGCCAGGGCCGGCAGCAAGTAGCGGAGATGGGGAATGGGCGAGGCCACAAGCCAACCAGCCCAGGCCATCCATCCGAATAAGGTCAGAGCTGCAGCAGGGGAACTGGAGTTGGCGGCGGTCTCATTCCTACTCGAGAAGGTCGCAAGGACTCCAACACAGGATGCTAGAACCAGGAGAGGGAAGGGAGCGAAGCCTTCAGCGATATTCCAGGAGTTCAGGTAGTTCGGATAATTGATCAACGAACTGCGGAAAGCCGACCCTGTGACCTGCTGAGCCGTTACCAACTCGCTGTTGCCAACACTCGAATACAGGAAGACGCAGCCCATCATGACGAGGGCACCGAGTGCCGACGCCAAGACGACATCAAGCACCTGCTTGGAACGCTGCTGCTTGGGGCAAGCTAATGCCAGAAGCAACAGAACCGGTAGGGCGAAGACACAATTGAATCGAGTCGCTGCTGCCAATCCGCCAAGTAGGCCTAGTGACAGCCTGCGACGCCAAGTGCCGGCTGCAAAACTGACATAGACGTGGAAGCAGGCGAGGGTAAGCAGCAGAGCGGGCAGGGTCGCGTAGGCGGTTGACCCCAACACAAGAAAGCCGGGCGTGGCGATCAGAGCCGAGATTCCCAGCGCCCCTGCATGTGGAGAATCGGATAGCCGGCGGGCCCACTTGTAGACCAGGAGCAGAATCAAGCCCGCGCATAGAACTGAAAAGGAGCGCTGGATCCAAAGCTCGCTACCGACAACCCCGACGATCAGAACTTGCGCAATCGCGAACAAGCCGCCGCTGGTTAGGACGGGGGGCACCGCGGTCGCCGCCGTCTGGGCGTTCAAGATCCCATCTATCCCCCTTAGGATCCAAGCCTCGTCGTAGCTAAGGGTAATTAGCCAGATCCCGCTCAGGCCCATCAATAGGGCAAGGCAGAGGCTGGCATAGAGGCCTATAAGGAGTGTCTTTTCGAGAGATTGCGAGGTCCGTGCTTGCACGTGTCCGAGGCGTTCGAAGGGCAGATCAAGGTATCCGACTCCACTCTACATGCAAAGCTCGTTGCTAGCTCATTCCCCACAAGGATGCTCCCCTAGCAGGTTCTGTTGTCTTGCTCTGCCTCATGATCTCGGGCTACCCTAGCTCCCCATGACATCGCCTCCCCACGACTCCCGGAAGAGCCTCTCCGTTGTCGTTCCTGTGTACAACGCGGCGCAGAACTTGCCCGAGTTGGTAGAGCGACTCGAGCCAGTCTTGGTCGCGAACTGCGACGAGTATGAGCTAATCATGGTCAACGATGGCAGCAAGGATGAGAGCTGGAAGCTCATCGATGACTTGGCGAAGGACAGAGGCTGGGTAAGAGGTATCGACCTGACGCGAAACTACGGCCAACACAACGCTCTCTTGGTCGGTATTCGCGCGGCTCAGAAGGAGATCATCTTGACCATGGATGATGATCTCCAACACCCGCCCGAGGAGATCCCAAAGCTCATGGCGGCTCTGACTGACGACTTGGATGTGGTCTACGGAACCCCCGAAGAGCTACCCCACTCAGCGGGTCGCAACTTGGCTTCGATGATTACCAAGATAATCCTCCAGAAGGCCATGGGAGCCGATACAGCTCGGCGTATCGATGCCTTCCGTATCTTTCGGAGGGTCATGCGAGAGGGATTCGCCAAGTTCAGCGGGCCCTTCGTCTCCATCGACGTCCTACTGACCTGGGCAACCAGTCGCTTCAGCTGGATCTACGTGGAACACGAACCCCGCAAACGTGGGCAGTCCAACTACACCTTCTATCGACTCCTAACCCACGCGCTGAATCTGCTAACGGGTTTCAGCACTCTGCCTCTGCAAATCGCCAGCTGGACAGGCTTCGCCACGCTGATCTTTGGCTTCTTCGCCATGTCCTACGCACTGATCCGCAACTTCATAGAAGGCGCCGCACCGGCAGGATTCCCATTCCTAGTTTCCCTAGTCACCATCCTGTCAGGTGCTCAGCTCATGGCTTTGGGGATCATTGGGGAGTACCTGGCACGGGCCCACTTTCGAATCATGGATCGCCCGGCCTTCGTGATTCGCCAAGAAACTGACTGAGCCCGCGGGCCAGGGACGCGAGCTGGGCTAACCAAGCAGCAGCGACGGCGCCGCAAAGCCCTCGCATAGGACTCTGGATTCGTTTGGTGGTGCTGGAGTTTCCAGAGACTGCTCGAACTCGGCGTAACCGCTGAGCTTTTGAATCCACGGGGATTGCGGAGGCCCTGCTCATGCTGCAGAGGCCCGGAATTCAACCAGGAGCAGACCATGTTTTGGCCACCCAGATGCCCCTACCGCAAATGCCCGGCACACTTGATCGAGCGTCATCGCAAACCGAGATTCTACTCCCGCAGTGGCTACTACCGTCCCAAGTGCCGTGCCCATCGAGTACCCCGATTCAAATGCCGGAACTGTGGTCGACGCTTTTCCAGGCAGACGTTCCGACAGGACTATCGCGATCACAA
>JAJFFD010000211.1 GCA_021776805.1 Planctomycetota bacterium | reverse complement strand
AATCCCGCAACCGCCTCCCCCTCGCCATCCTCGCCGCCCTCGCCCTCATCCTTCTCTCCACCCTCTTTCTCTACCAACCTGACCGCCCGCTCGCGCACATCACACCCGGCTCCTCCTCCGGTCCGACTTTCACCGTCCAGGTCCTCCGTCCACGCATGGGCCTGCCCCTCGGCGGAATCCTTCCCCCACAACTCTTCGGCCTCGATGCAACGCTCGGCTTCGAGACCTCCAGCCCGGGCGCATCTGTCGACAAGGTCGACTCGCAACACATCGAACTCAGCGCCGACAACTGGCAACTCAGACTGATCCTGGACCTGCAAGGCAGGGTGACTCCCGAAACCGAGGTCGTCTTCGAGTTCCTCTTCGAAGAGAACCTGCGCAGGGTTCGCTGTCAGCCCGCGGAAGCAGCCATCGGCGAGGTCAGCACCACCACCCTCGCGAACTCAACCGAACTCAGCGGCAGCTTCGACATTGAACTCGCCCGCTGCGCGGATGCAGAAACCGGGGAACGGATCAACTGGCCGCCGAAACCCCTCCGCCTGTACGGCAGCTTCGACCGCCTTCCGCTCAGTTCCAAGGGGCGCTAGTCGCTCCAAGGTAGGCGAGCACATCCCCAAAGCGTTCCCGAAAGCGATCCGCGTGCCAATCGACAGCCATGCGCTGCACTGCCGGCAAGCTCCCTTGAATCGCCTCCCGCAGACTGATCCGCGGGTACGGCGGGATGTACTCATGAATGTGGCGGAAGGTCGGGCAAGGAGAAACCACCAGCGGCCTGCCAGCCGAAATGGCCTGGTCCGTCGTCGCCGCCAGCCCCGGTTGATCCCGGTGATAGAGAAAGGCGTTCAAACTGTTCTCCGCACACCAGGCCACCAAGCTCGCCTTGTCCAGGTACTCGCGTTCGATCTCCAGTTCCAATCCCGGGCGCAGCAGGCGTTGGCATTCGCCCATGGTACTCGCCGCTATGCTCCCCCTCGGGTCCGCGTGCGTACCATGGGGGATGCGCAACCTGATCACCGCCTTATCGAACTCGCGACTCACGGCCTCCACCAAGGTGGCGAAGCCTTTGCCTGGAGTTGCGAAGCCGAAGCTGCCGATCACCGGCACTTCACGGGCTTGGTACTCCGGAATGCCGCGCACCACTTCCAAGGGTCTTGGAAAAGCGAAGACCCGCGGATCCGGCATGACCATGGTTGGGTCCGGCACGAGATAGGCATCGAAGACCTGCGGGCAGTAGGGAAAGGGATCCCCGGGCAGCATCTCCAGAACGAAGGTCATCTTCTTCCCGGGCAAGCCACGGATTCGTTCCGGATCCAACCACTCCATGGTGATGTGGTGGTAGTTGAATAGATAGAAGTCGTAGCCCGGAGGAATATCCTCGAAGCTGGCGATCTCCGCGTATTCCAAGTCGGCGCCGGCGAAGTCCTGGAGGGCACGGGCGAACATGAGCCCGGACTCGTAGATGCTGCACTGGGCCGCGGGACAATTCAGGAGGATGCCGCGCATGCTCCTGTTATCGACGCGGATGGCAATCCCCCTTGACTAGGGGGAATCGACTTCAGGCAAAGGGGCTGAGTGACCGATATATCGACAGATGTCGGCCATGCTCCAGACACCGCGGATCGACTGCTCAGTACTCATCCTTGCCGAGCTGGATCCTCAGGTCGATACCCTGGTCCCTTTGCTTGCTAGCGCCTACGCCGCGGCGGCCTCTCTAGGCGAAGGCCAGCACGAACTCATCCTGGCGCTGCGCGAAGTTCTCGGCACTGAGCAGCGAGCTTGGTTACACGCGGCTCTGAGTGGACTCGAGAGCTGGCAAGTGATCGAAGACCCTGTGGCCCGGCCATACCCGCAGCGATGGGAGCGGCTGCGTCAGGAGGCGCGCGGCGAGCGCTTGCTCATTCTCAGCGCCGGCACCCTGCCGTTGGGATCCTGTCTGGCTCAGCTCTGCGCGACCGCGGAAGCGTGCGAACATATCCGCGTCATGCGTCCCCGCTTTCTCGATGGCAGTGGGCAGCGCCTCAGCGGATTGCAGGCGGCTGGATGCTGCCTCCTCCTGGACGCGGAGCTCTGGCCAACGGGAGCCATGCAACTCAATCCCTTCCGTGGCCCACAGCTCTGGAGCGCACTCTTCGCCAGCGCCGAGCACAAGGGGCTTGGTGAAGAACATGGCGAGGCCTTCGCCGTGAGCGCTGGCTGGGCAGGGCGACCCCTGGCTCTAGCCAGCCGGGCCTTGCGCTGTCATGACCTGAAGCTACAGCGCGAGCGCCCCAATGAGCTGCAGCGGGCGCTCATCGTCATGCTCGACGATGCAGAGGCCTGCGCAGCAACCCGGGCCATCCTACCCTTGATCGCAGGGGCCTATCCCGGAACTGATCTGCGCTTGCTCTGCCGGGCAGAGCATGCGGAACACTTCGCCGAAGCTGCGGAACTGCGGGAGCTTATCCTGGCAGACGATGCCGCGGCGGGTGAGAGCTTTGCTTCCTTTGATCTACACATTCTCACTCTCATTGCCGCGGACTCCTGGCAGCTGCTGATTCCCCTTGGCAGGCAGATGGACGATCCGCAGAGCGAAGACGATGATCTGCCTCGCGCCCTGGCAAGGCAGGCCGGCATCGACCCGGCCCAGAATCTTCGACTGCAGGAAAGCAGCGGCGAAACTTTGGCGACTCGTCGCCTGCAGGTCCCTGATCACGAAGCTGCCTGTGCCGGGCACCACGCAGAGCTTTGCTCAGAACTCGCCCAGGGCGGAAACGAACTGGACGGGGACGTGTCAGTGATCTTCGAGTCACTGGAACAGCTGCAGGGCTCGGCACGAATGATCTGCTACCGAGCTCTGGCGCAAGTCTGCGCAGATCGAGGCCAGCTGCTAGGTGAACAACGCTATCTTCAGGCTCTGGAAGAACTGAACCCGGTCAGCTACCAGGAAGCTTCCTGCCAGACTTCGCCGCAGAGCTGACCGAGGTCGAAGGGGTAGCTCCCCCACTCGCGGCGATGCCAGAACATCTCCACTCGCGGGAAGACCTTGAATAGCCTCTCACCCCAGGACTTCTCCACGGCGAGCGCCTCATCCCGACGGGGAGCCGCATCGTAGAGATACAGTTCCGGCTCATTGAGCATGCGCGCCACATCCTTGTCGAAGCGAGCGAAGTACTGGGCGCCAAGATACATGTTGGCGCGAAAGCTCTCGCGATAGTCGAGATCGGCAGGAGAACTCGGATCGGGCCGCTCATCCCTTGAAAGTGGTAGAGAGAAGAGAGCTTGAAGATCTCGACTGTGCCCCCAGAAGACATGGTCCTGAGGATGGAAGGGGATGCCTGGGTAGGCGCCAGTAGTGAACAGAGGACCGAAGGGGCCGGGGCCCTCGAGAGGCACCGTGTCCTGGCGCAGAAAGAAGTCGCGCATCATGCGCAGGGAGCTCGGCGCTATGGCCTGGTCGCTGCGCATCTTCGCAGCCAACTCGCCCTGCAGCGCATCCACCCCCGCACGGGAACTGGTGATCTGCAGATTGATGTTGCCCGGACCGCAGAGTTCAGGAACTTTGCTCTGCACCACCTCGATCTGCTCCGAATTGGCGAATGCGCTCGTATCTTCGCCCTCCCAGCAGGAGATGATGATCCGACGTACGAAGTCCTCGCGAAGGTAGCGACGAGCGATCTCGCAGGTCTGCGGCAGCAGGGGCCCTTGTAGAATGATCTCCATCAGAGACCGAGCTCCCGACAGGCGAGGTGATAGAAGCTGCGACAGTTCTCGTCGTCATGCAAGGGGATGAGGCTGAGCAGCATGCCGGCAACCAGGGTCTTGAGGTCGTAGACACGCTCTGCACCGAAGCGTTCGCGCACGATGACCTCGAAGCACTCGCGAAGATCGCGCAGGCTCTCCGCATCCGGCTGCTTGCCGCTGAGAATCACGTCGTAGCCGCAGAGCGATTGGTAGACCTTGGCGTAGTCGTAAAAGAGATCGCCTCGCAAAGTCAGGCAGTCCCCGAGCTGACCGCGCATGTCGATAAAACGAAAGCCACCATGGCGGTCGAGCATCACGTTGGTCAGAACCGGATCGCCATGAATCGTGGACTCCACCGCGGCTTTTCTCTGACGATACTGCCTATGGCGCTCCAGAGTCGTCGCGAGCACTTGATCAAAGTTCTCGTACGACGAGAAATCATAGGCCTGGCAACGGGTGGCGATCTTCGCCTCGTAATTGGCGTAGAGGTCGATCACACGACCGTTCTCGCCGGCAGATGCCTGATGAATGCGATCCAGAGCCTCGAGCATGTCCTCGAGCAATTGACGGTCCAGACAACCATTGACCAGAAGCGATGACAGGGTGCTGCCATCGATGCGCTCCATCTTGATGCCAGCCTCGTCGATGGCATCCACCCGGGGGAAGAGATCGTCGATAACGGCCGGAATGTGCCGGTACCAATAGATCTCACCCTCGGCAGCAGGGCCGCCAGCGGTCTTGCGCACAGTCTCGCCGCCCAAGATCACGTGATTGAAGCTGCGCGGCTGCACGTAGTCCGAGTAGATGCCCGTGTCCTTCTCGATGTCGAGGAGGCTATTGATGGCGTGGTCATCCACATAGAAGTCGGCTGCGGGCTTGGCGAGGAAGACTTCGTCACAGGGGATATCGAAGTGATCCAGAGCATCACGCAGAGCAAACTCCGGGTCCTCCAGGGTCGCCGTTGGCGCCGAGGTCTGAATGATCACATGGTGTCCCTGGCTGTGCAGGAAGCGCAGATACTCGATGTTGTGGCGAATGGGACGGGAACTCCGGTAGTCACCAGCCACTCTAGGCTCGCTGATCAGGGTGCCTTCGAGATCAAAGCAGAAGCGTTTGCTCTCCCTGGCTGCGCGGGCCAATGAGTAGAGCTTGAGCTGACTGGGAGTGCCCACGCAGGCGAAGCGCTTCACCTGCAATGCACGAATCTCCTCCTCCCCGGCCGCCAGCATGCTGCGGAAGATGTCAGAGACATAGGGCTCGCCGTGACTCTCTTCGCCAGAACTCAGCAGGCGGGAGCAGTACTCAGCGAGAACGCTCACCGAACGGAAGCAGTAGCAACCAACGCTGGCCAGATTGGAGATGCGCTCCTTCTCCCGCACATCGATGACATAGCCACTCTCGTCCACCTGCAAGTACGAGTAGATCGGATCACTGCCACGGTCCTCGAAGTAGAGAATCGCGTTGCCAGCGGATGGCCGATAGAGACCGACCACGTCCTCTTCGAAGAGGACATCCGCATCGACCAGCATCACATTCTCCTGCGCCTGCTCCGGAGCCAGAGCCTCCAGGGCCAGGCTGACTGTCTCCGCCGCACCCCGGGTCTCCCGTTCCAAAGCCAGGATCTCCACCGGGCAAGGCAAGTCCTGACGCTCGACGATTTCTCGCAGGGGAAAGCGGGACACCTCGCGGCTACAAACCAGCAAAATGCTGTCCCCTGGAGCCGGCCGCAGTGCGGATAGTACCCGCGAGACCATGGGCTGACCCATGACATTGATGAGGGGTTTGGGATAGCGGTAGCGCTCCTCGTCGAAGCGCCTTCCGACCCCACCCATGGGGACGATGATAATCACCGTGGTCCTCTCCCCGGAGAAAGGGCCCACCCCTGTACGAATTCCCTACAGCTCTCGCCTGCCATCTGCCGCTGCTCTGCCGACCTTGTTATCGGCAGATAGCGGCCTGGCCCTGGAGGCTGGGCCTATGACTTGTCCGGCTTGACGATCATTGCCAGAGGCAGACCGGCAAGGAACCAGCCACCACCGGTGATCAGTAGGGCTGCCACCGTGAAGTCGCCATTGAACCCGTACCAGGTCCACTGGGGCACAGCCATGGTCACGCCGGCGAAGAGGCCGAGAATCACCACAGTCATGAACCGAGCCCCGAATCCCCCCGCGATCTGAGTGAGGATGAGTGCTGCCAGGAAGGCCGAGACAAGGTTGGTCGCAAAGGAGATAAGCAGGCTCGAGAGAGGCATGATCTCCCGACCATCGTGGTCGTAGGCCATGAAGATCACCGGCCCGGCTTTCGCTTGCGCATTCATCGCCTCTTCTTTCTCAGCCGTGCTATCTGCCGGATCGACATAGGGATAGATGTACAGCCCGGACTCCGGGATGGTCGTGCGCATGCTCTCCACGGCGAGAGCATCCTGCGGCAGGGCGGAAACGCCCATGGCCCCTATGGGCAGCATCACGTGCGCTACGAAGTTCCAAGCGAAGAGAACGATGGCAGCCACGAAGGCTGCGATGCAGAGCTTGCCCATGTCCGATCCTCCTGTCATGGCGGCAAGGAATCAGCCAACCATGAGGGCGAAGCTAGCGGAGCGGAGTAGGGGAAAAAAACCATCTCTCGGGAGAGGCCCATGGCATGGGAGGCTGGAATACGCTGAATAGATCCATCATAGACGCAGGACCGCATATTGCCTCTAGGGGAGATACCTTGGATTAGGGGGCAAACGGGCCCCTCTGCACCGACCTCCACCGACCAGGTGACGCCATGACTGACAGCACAACGAATATCGCCCCATCGACTCATGAAGCCGGCGAAGGCTGCCTGGTGATCCGCGGTGAACTGCCGGACACCTACCACACTGTGCTCAGTCCTGAAGCCCTCGCCTTCGTCGCCGAACTGGAGATGCGCTTCGGCCGCAGAAGGCTCGAATTGCTCGAACGCCGCCGTGAAAGGCAGTCCAGCATCGACGCCGGCGAGCGCCCCAATTTCCTCCCCGAGACCCGACACATCCGTAGTTCTGAGTGGCAAGTAGGCCCGCTCCCCAAGGACCTACTTGACCGTCGTGTGGAGATCACCGGTCCCGTCGATCGGAAGATGATCATCAACGCCCTCAACAGCGGCGCCAACGTCTTCATGGCCGACTTCGAAGACTCGAGTTCCCCCACCTGGGCGAATGTCATCGAGGGCCAGATCAACCTCTATGACGCGGTCCGCGGTTCCATCGAGTATCGGCACCCAAAGTCAGGCAAGCACTATCGTCTCGCAGAAGACACCGCGACGCTCATGGTTCGCCCGCGCGGCTGGCACTTGGAGGAGAAGCACGCGCTCTGCAACGGACGCCCGGTCTCCGCAAGCATCTTCGACTTCGGCCTGTTCTTCTTCCACAACGCTCGCGAACTCATCGCCAAGGGATCGGGCCCGTACTTCTATCTGCCGAAGCTGGAGAATCACCGCGAAGCGCGTCTCTGGAACGACCTATTCCTCGCCGCTCAAGATCTCCTCAGCATCCCCGCAGGAACCATCAAGGCAACCGTGCTCATTGAGCACATTCTCGCCGCCTTCGAGATGGACGAGATCTTGCATGAGCTCCGCGATCACAGCGCCGGCCTGAACTGTGGGCGCTGGGACTACATTTTCAGCTTCATCAAGGTCTTCCGTAACAACCCGAGTTTTGTCCTTCCTGATCGCAACTCGGTAGGGATGGACCGGCACTTCCTGAGCTCCTACAGCAAGCTCCTGATCAAGACTTGCCACCGTCGTGGGGTGCACGCCATGGGCGGCATGGCCGCACAGATCCCCATCAAGGACGATGCGAAGCGCAATCAGGCCGCTCTGGACTGCGTACTGCAGGACAAGCGCCGCGAGGTCAACGCTGGCCACGACGGCACCTGGGTAGCTCACCCGGGGCTGGTCGAGATGGCGCGCGCAGAATTCGACGCAGTCATGCACGGCCCACACCAGATCCGAGCATCGGATCCGTCGCTGACCGTGACAGGCGGCGACCTATTGCAGGTTCCCGTCGGACGCGCAACAGAAATGGGTCTGCGCAAGAACCTCTACGTTGGGTTGCGCTACCTCGAGTCCTGGCTTGCCGGTCATGGCTGTGTGCCCATCAACAACCTCATGGAGGATGCAGCAACATGCGAGATCTCCCGAGTGCAGATCTGGCAGTGGCTGCGTCATAAGACCAAGCTCTCGGACGGTCGCGTGGTCAACATCGGCCTCGTCAAGACCATCATGAAAGAAGAGGTCAAGCGCATCCGCGAAGACCTGGGCGAAGACCGCATGCTCGCCGGCCGCTTCGAGATCGCCATACCCCTATTCTTGAAGATGCTCGAAGCCCAGAAGCTTCTGCCCTTCATGACCTCACTCGCCTACCGCTACATCTGATTCAAACATCTCGCCTCTCACCTTCTTCGCTTGCAAGCACTGGAGCTCCCCGATCATGTCCACTCCCTATCTCGATCGAAATGACGGCACGTCACTGAACAACGACCGCTGGAACGGCATCCAACGAGATTACAGTCCGGATGATGTTCGCAAGTTGCGTGGCAGTCTTAGTCCGCGACATACCCTTGCCGAAGCCGGCGCCCGCCGACTCTGGGAACTCCTCAAGAACGAAGACTACGTGCACGCGCTTGGCGCCCTGACAGGCAACCAGGCCATGCAGATGGTCAAGGCCGGCCTGAAAGCCATCTACCTCTCCGGCTGGCAGGTAGCCGCCGACGCCAACCTCTCCGGACAGATGTATCCGGATCAAAGCCTGTATCCGGCGAACAGCGTGCCCTCGGTTGTCAAGCGCATCAACCAGACCCTGCAGCGTGCGGATCAAATCGCCTACATGGAAGGTGACGACTCGACCAATTGGTTCGCCCCCATCATCGCCGATGCCGAAGCCGGTTTTGGCGGCCCGCTCAACGCCTTCGAACTGATGAAGTCGATGATTGAGTCCGGAGCCGCCGGAGTGCACTTCGAGGATCAGTTGGCCTCCGAGAAGAAGTGTGGTCACTTGGGTGGAAAGGTCCTTGTCCCGACCCAGTCCTTCATTCGCACGCTCAACGCCGCTCGCCTGGCCGCAGACGTAATGAACGTCCCGACCCTGGTCATCGCTCGCACGGACGCCCATGCGGCGGCTCTCCTCACCTCTGATATCGACGAGCGTGATCACCGCTTCATCACCGGCGAACGCACGGTCGAAGGCTTCTTCCACACGCGGCCAGGACTCAACCAGGCCATCGCCCGCGCCAAGTCCTACGCTCCCTACGCGGACCTCCTCTGGTGCGAGACTTCGACACCGGACTTGGCCGAAGCCAAGGTCTTCGCCGAATCAGTGCGCGCGGCCCACCCGGACAAGATGCTGGCCTACAACTGCTCACCCTCCTTCAACTGGAAGGCGAAGTTGGACGATGTGACCATCGCCAACTTCCAACGCGAGCTCGCCGCCATGGGTTACAAGTTCCAGTTCGTCACTCTGGCCGGCTTCCACCAGATCAGCCACGGCATGTTCACCCTTGCCCAGGGCTACCGCGATCAGGGCATGGCCGCCTACGCGGATCTGCAGGAGCGCGAATTCGCCAGCGAAGTCGACGGCTACACTGCAACTCGCCACCAGCGCGAAGTCGGCACCGGGTACTTCGATGCGGTCACCCAGGCGATTGCTGCCGGCAAGTCCTCGACCACCGCACTCTCCGGATCCACGGAAGCGGAGCAGTTTATCGATCAGCGAAACCTGCGCCGAGGAGCCTAGCGGCCCTATCGGCTGCGCAACCAGCTCCCGATGTCGCCGATCTCCTCCGGGCAGACCGCGTGCGCCATCGGGTAGCTGTGCCATTCGACCTGGTAGCCAAGATCCAAGAGCCGATCCCGAGTCTCCTCGCCGCGCGCTGGAACGACCATGGGATCTTGGCTCCCATGCGCCTGAAAGATGGCGGTCTCCTGGTTGGCGGTTGAACGCTCGGCCTCGACCTTGTCCTGGCAGACCAGGTATGTCGAAAGAGCCATGATGCCACCGAGTTTCTCCGCGTGACGCAGACCGACATGCAGAGCGATGGCCCCGCCCTGTGAAAAACCCGCCAAGATGATGCGGTCGGCCGGGATCCCGCGCGCCTTCTCCGCAGCGATCCAGGCCTCGAGCTGCTCGGCAGAACGCCTGATCCCCGCCTCGTCATGCCGCCGATGAAAATCCACCTCAGTGATGTCGTACCAGGCCGGCATGACAAAGCCCCCGTTGATGGTCACCGGGATGGAAGGCGCATGGGGAAACACGAAACGCAGCCCATCCTCCGGCCTCAGCCCCAGCATGGGCACCAATGGCTCAAAGTCGTGTCCATCCGCCCCCAAACCGTGCAACCAGATAACTGATCCTCGGCAGGCTCCGGGGGGTTCGACTTCCACTGCAGGCAGGAGTTCGGCGTTCATTGCATGGATCCTCGCATCTGGCTTGTGTGGCCCAATGAAAAATTATCTATTCAAGCGACGATAGGCGACGCCAGCATGAACATCCTGCACAGAACCCTGCCGATTCTTGCCCTAGCTGGCAGTCTGCCTGCACAGCTCACCGACCAGGAAACGCTCATCGAGCGCCGCGATGCCAAGTTGGCTGCCCCCTTCATGGAGCAGGCCATGTGGCACGCAGACTATGACGACGCCCGCGAAGACGCGGCGGAGTCAGGCAAGTTCATCTTTGCCTACTTCACCCGCAGCTACGAGCCTTGACCGCCCTGCATCGCTCTCGAGGGCAGCACCTTCCTCGAGAGTGACTTCGCCGAGTTCGGCGAAGGACTCGTCCTGTTCTGCCACATAACTTCAATGGTCCAGGACGAGCCCTATCCGGGACTTCTTCTGGAGAAGCGTGGCGCCAGTCTGCCGCATGTGGCCATCCTCGACGGGGAAGGCAAGATACACGCGATTCACCAGGGCGAGACCACGGTCGAGGCCTACCGCGAGACCCTCGGGCGGGCCGAGAGGGTGCAGCAGAAGCTGGCTGATCTCAGAGCTCGCGTCGAGGACGAAGATGCTGCGGCTAGACTCGAATTGTTGGAAGCGGAGCTCATGCTCTCCCACCTTACTCTCGCCGATGCGGTGGTTCGAATCGCCAGGGCTGGCAAGATGCCAGCGGATCAGGCGAAGCGCATCCAGGGGCTCATGAGCCAACTCCGGGTCAGCGACCTCGGCAACCGCCTC
>JAJFFD010000022.1 GCA_021776805.1 Planctomycetota bacterium | reverse complement strand
GACCCCGGCGACCTGCGGTCGATCCAGGTTCCACCGCAGCGCCACAGCAGGGATCGACACTCCAAGTCGTTCGGCGATGCGAGCCAGGCAGCGGAGCAACTCCTGGTACCGATCCCAGCCTCCGAACTCGTCGACGATCAGCTTGTACTTGGTGAGAGAACGGGTGCCCAGAGGAGCCTTCGGCTCTGGCTGATGCAGGTACTTTTCCGACAGAAAACCGCCGGCGAGAGTTCCGTAACAGATCAGAGCCAGATCCAGTTCCTCACAGAGTGACGCCATATTCTCTCCAGGACCTTCCGGCCGGCGATCGAGGAGGGAGTACTGCACCTGGTTGCTTACCAGAGGCACACCCGCGTCAAGCATTTCACGCATGCGCGGAACATCGAAGTTGGTGGCGCCCAGATGGCGGATCTTGCCCGCTTCCCGTAGTTCGTTCAGCCAGAGCGCAGTCTCCACATAGCCGGGTACCGCATAGTCCCACCAGGAAAACTGCAGCAGGTCGAGGCGTTCAACTTGCAGTCTTTGCAGAGAGCGGTCGATGGTCTGCTCCACATCGCGGCGGGTTAGCCTGGCGAGCGCATCCTGGTCGGGCACGTACTTCGTATGGATCTGCAGCTCCTCCTTCGTTTGCGCGGCAAAGCGACCGAAGAGTTCTTCCACCCCGGTGTAGATGTCGGCGCAGTCGAAGCTGGTGAAGCCGGCCTCGACCAGACGGGCCAGGTCGTTCATCACCCGGCTTTCGTCGAGTTCAGCTTGGCGATGCCCACGGGATAGTTGCCAACCGCCTACTAGCAGACGAGAGATGCTGTAGCCCTCGTCGCCGAGGGGCACTCGAGGAACCTGGGGCATCAATTCTCAGGATCCAGGGGGACCCGGGTCACCTCGCTGTGACGGAAAGTCGTTCGTCCGCTTCGCGTGATGCGAAACCTTCCGCCGCAGTGCGGGTCGGGGCAGGCGATTTCCATGTCCGTGGTCATCCAGTCGCTGGGGGCGGTTTCCCGTTGCTTCGCCGGTAGGAACTGCAAGAGGGCGGCGAGAGGATAAATCGGAAAAGTCTGCCCCGGGGGCATCTTCAGGTCTTCACCGCAGACTTCGAAGTAGGACCCGACCGGGTGGTTGCAGACCATTTCTCCTGGGCCGGCGACGACCTCGACGCGCAGGTCGTAGAGAGTGAACTCTTCAGATTTGCTCAAGGCGCTTGCTCCTGGGGATCGGACGCTCCACCTTGTCGCACGTGATCGAGCGCAAGACAGAGCACGATAGCCCGACATTCTATGGAGGAGCGCTCGGTGCCGTCGCACCTTTCGCGTTGTTCCTTGTCGGGGTCGCGAGCCTCGGTCTGCTCGGCGCACCGGACGAGCGTGGCTTTTGGCCAGTGCTTCTCGCTGCCTTCGCGCTGGGTGTGTTGCTGGCCCACAATCGACAGAGCTACGCGGAGAGCTTCGTCCGCGGGGCCGGCCAGCCGATCGTGATGATGATGGTCCTGGCCTGGATGCTCGCCGGGGTGCTTGGCAGCGTGATCGGGGCGAGCGGCCTGGTGCCCGCACTGACCGCCCTCGTCGAAAGCGCTGGCCTGCGGGGTGGGAGCTATGTGCTCACCGCGTTCTTGATCTGTGCAGCAGTGGCCACAGCGACCGGAACCAGTCTTGGCAGCCTGCTGGTCTGCGGGCCTTTGCTCTATCCGGCGGGTGCTGCGCTCGGGGCCGATCCGGCGGTGTTGATCGGGGCAATCCTCGGCGGTGCCACCTTTGGCGACAACGTCTCACCGGTTTCCGATACGACGATCGCCTCTGCCTCGACCCAGGGAGCGCCGATCGGAGAAGTGGTACGCAGCCGCCTGCCCTATGCGCTGGTCGCCGCTGGTCTGGCGATGATCGCCTACCTGCTGCTGGGTACCGGGGCTGCGCCGGAGTCCGCTGCGAGAGACGCCGCCGTGGAAACGAGCTGGGGGCCCCTGGCCATGCTGATCGCGCCGGCCATGTCGATCTTCTTGATGCTTCGCGGCCGGCATTTGGTCGAAGGCCTGCTGGCGGGCGCGGTCGGAGCAGTGGCAATCGGGCTCCTCGGCGGTTGGATCGCGCCGGCGGAGCTGCTGTACCTGGACCGGGAGAGCTTTGTCGCCCGTGGTCTCTTGCTCGATGGCATGCAGCGGGCAGTGGGGATCTCGATCTTCACCCTGCTCTTGATGGGGCTGGTTGCGCCGATGCAGGCGAGTGGAGTGCTGGCGCGTCTGTCCCTCGCCCGTCGAGTCAGCTCACGACCTGGTGCCGAATGGGCGATCTTCGCCACCGTGTCGTCGGCGGTTCTGCTGACCACGCATTCGGTGGTGGCGATCCTGAGCAGCGGCCGCTTTGCTCGTCAGCTTGGCGAGGAACATGGGATTCCACGGGCGCGGGTCGCCAACCTGCTCGACATCACGGTCTGCACCTATCCATTTCTACTGCCCTTCTTCATCCCGACGATTCTCGCGGCGACGACTACGGCGACCGGCGAAGGGAGCGGCATGCCGCGTGTATCGCCCTTTGATGCCGGGCTGCACAACTTCCATTCCTGGGGATTGTTGGTCGTAGTGCTGGTGTCGATTGGGTGGCGGGGGAGCTTTGGTCAGCGGGTTTCAACGAAGCGCTGATCGAATAAGAAGAACTGAAAGATCTCGGCAGATCATGCTGTCGCGCCCGAATCCAGGGCATGGCTCATCTCCACGCGTCATGTCAGCGGGCTTCGGCGACGGTTCTGGCAGTCTTTAGCTCGGCCATTCCTGCTCTATGCCAAGGGGTGCCTGTGCAAGTTCCCGCTGAGGCACGGGTCGCCTACCAGGAGGCCGTCCTTCAGTTGGAAGCTGGAGAAGCTGAGTTGGCTCTTGAGCATTTGCAAGTCGCGGTCGCCAAGGGCTTCGCGCCGGTTACCAATGTGCTGACCGATCCGAGTTTGGCGCAGCTACGTGAAGATCCTGGCTTCAGACTTCTAGTCAAGAAGCATGTCAGGGAGAGCTCGGCGACGATTGTGGTTCCTGATGAGCCTGGCGATCCGATGATCATCCGTGCCCGGATCGTGGACGAGACTGCGAAACCAGTGCCTTCTGCTGTGATTTATTTCTTCCACACGGACGATCGTGGCATCTACTCATCAGTGAACGACAGCAAAAACCCGCGCCTCTTTGGCTATCTCAGGACCGACGAGAAGGGGGGCCTTCAGTTCAGGTCGATCCGTCCGGCTGGGTACCCAGGGACAAGTGTTCCTGGCCATGTGCACTATGTAATCAGCGCTCCGGGAGGGCCCGATTCCATTGGTGAGTTCTTCCTCGACGACGACACGAAGTTGAGCGAGGCAGCGCGTCAGTCAGCTGGTGCAGGGAGCCCGCCAAGGATCACTCTCGAGCGAGATGAGCAAGGCACCTGGCATGGAGAGGTGAAGCTCTTGTTTCTCTCATCTGATGCGGCAACCAATCCGGATCAGGACATCGCCAATCTGGCCAAGGCCAAAGAACAACAACGCCTCGCAGAGCTGGAGCAGGTCCGGCGGGCGCAGAAGGGCGACACGGGTGATCGGCTAGGGCAGCCTGCGGAAGACATGCAGGCGCGCGCGGTGGTCGGTAAGCCGGCGCCAGACTTCACACTAGAAGACATCGATGGTCAGAAGTTTCACTTGGCTGACTTCAGAGGAGAGATCGTCGTACTCCAGTGGACGAGCCATGTCTGCCCGACCGTCAATCGGCACCTGCATACGGGTCTCTTGCAAGAGATGATGACGGCCGTGGATGGCCAGGCAAAATGGGTGAGCGTCGACTCGAGCCATTTTTGTGAAGAAGAAGCGGAGAAGATCAAATCTTGGCGAAAGCGGAATGACCTGCGGCAGCCGTACCTCCTAGACGCGTCGGGAGCGATTGGGGAGCTCTACTCAGCCAGGGCGACGACTCAGATCTTCATCGTGGATCAAGGCGGAGTCCTCGCGTACAGCGGAGCCTTCGCCGAGCCCGATGGCGAGATGGACTATGTCGTACGAGCCGTGAGTGCCCTTCGCCGTGGTGAGATCGTCAATCCCTCTGTGACTGAGCCGGCGGGGTGCACGATCAAGTACGCGAGGCTGCTGCCGGCGCCCAAGGCGTCAACGCCCGATGGCAAGATCTATGTCTGTCCCCCCTGCGGGGTCGATTGCCATGACAAGACCTACGACGCTCCTGGAAGGTGCTCGGTCTGCCAAATGCAATTGATTGTGAAGTAGCGCGTGAGGCATCGAGTAGCTGATCGCTTGCAGCTCGAAGGCCCCTGTCACTGCGGGCGTGGTTGCACCAAGGCCAATCTGCGTTCCCTTCTCAGTCAGGGAGAGGAATGCAGGATCAGAGTCGCCGACCACAGAGTCGTACTTGCCCGGTTAAACAAGAGAAGCCCGCTTGCGCGAGCTTCTTCCATCTGTGACGCCAGCTATTGGCTCGATCTATTTCACTCGACCGGCTTGACGTTCTCAGCGCGCGGGCCCTTCGGGCCTTGGCCTTCGGTGTAATTCACCTTCTGGCCTTCGCGCAGGTCTTCGTAGGCCACGCCTACGACGCTAGACATGTGGAAGAACAGGTCCTCGCCGCTGCCGTTATCGATAAATCCAAAGCCCTTGTCCGTGAGTCGCTTGATCGTGCCTTCAACCGTCATCTATCAGTCCTCGAGTAGTAGTCGCCACCTAGGTGTGGCGGATTGCAAGGCCATAGCTTGCAGCCGAGAGGGCGACATTGCTCGTCAATTCCCAGGACGATCTCTCCTGCACCGCGGGCTTTCCGGGAGATCGACGCAGCCCTGGTGCACGGAATGGGCGCTTTCAGGTCCAAGCCCTGGCTGGAGACGGCTCCCCCAGATGGCTGCAAAATGGGCCCTTGACCGTCATCTGCCCACCTGAGCCCGAAATGTGGCAGGCAGGGCAGCTCTCCACAGGACACCGGTAGGCTCGGATTTCGCTCGACCCAGCATCCGATCTCTCGACATTTATCGGTGGGAATCTGGGTGGGCAGGGCCACCGGCGGCCTTCCCCAGGCCCTTGGGTATCTTGGTCGAGCATCAACGACCCGCGGGACTGCAGCGCTATCCTCGGGCTGGACCCCCAGCCTTGCCCGGCGGCCTTTCCGAGCAGACCACGAATATGACCACCCTCGTCCTTGGCGCCACCGGCGCAACTGGCAAGTTGCTCGTTCAGGAACTGCTTGGTCGCGGGCAGACCGTGAAGGCGATCGTTCGCTCACCCGAGTCCCTGTCAGAGGCCATCGAGAACCACGAGAACTGCCTTGTGGTCCATGCCGCTGTTCTCGACCTCAGTGATGCGGAGCTGGCCGAGCACACACGAGGCTGCGAGGCTATTGCCTCCTGTCTGGGGCACAACCTGAGCCTCAAGGGCATCTTCGGGCAGCCGCGGCGGCTTGTTACCGAGGCAACCCGCCGAATCTGCGCGGCTGTGAAGGCAAACAAACCGGCGGTGCCGGTCAAGTTTGTGTTGATGAACACGACCGGCAACCGCAATCGTGATCTCGAGGAGCCGATATCGTTTGCCCAGAACTGCGTGATCGGTCTGTTGCGTCTCCTGCTGCCGCCGCACGTGGACAACGAGCAGGCTGCGGACTTTCTACGTTGTGAGATCTGTCAAGATGACGCAGCAATCGAATGGGTCGCGGTTCGCCCGGATGGCCTTATCGACGAAGGCCAGGTCACGGAATATGACCTGCATCCCTCACCGACTAGATCTGCGATCTTCGACGCTGGAAAGACCTCGCGAATCAATGTCGGCCACTTCATGGCCGAGTTGATTTCTGACCACGGGACTTGGGAAGCTTGGAAGGGACAGATGCCGGTGATCTACAACCGGTAGTAGTTGGACCCTGCGAGAGTCCAGTCTTCAGTCTCACTTCTTGTTCACTTGTCGTAGAAGCTGTTCGAGACCGTTCGCATGGCTCTTGAGGACGGCACGCCCGCGCTTGGTGAGGGCGTACCAACTCGTCGGTTTGCGTTCCTCGAACTTGCGTTTGACTGCCAGATACTCGGCGCTTTCCAGCTTGGCGAGGTGTGCCCCGAGACTGCCATCGGTTTCTGAGAGCAATGCCTTCAAGCGGCTGAAGTTGATCTTGTCGTAGCGGGAGAGCAGGACGCAGATGGCCAATCGCACCCGATGATCGAGCAGCTTGTCCAAGCCCTCCAGACCCATGGGTTCGGTCCCGGCATGATCGCCCCTGTTCTTCACGCTGCTTGGGCGACTCGCTTGAGCCGGCCAATCTCCGAGGTCAACACCAGGGCCAGGGCCGCTAAGACACCGACGATGGTCCAGGCGAACGAAACCCGATAGATCAAGAGGCAGTAGCCGACTGCGAAGGCCACCCCGGGCCATGCGAGGTGTGAGTCGAGGTGGATTCCAGCCAGGAGGTAGGCGAATGAGATCAGCAGAAGCAGCAGGGGTGCTGCCGCCTGCCAATCGATGACACCGGCCTGTGGGAGCAAGAGGGCCAGTGCACTGATCGCCAAGAAGGCTCCCCAGTGGGCAAACTGGTGTTTCGCGGCCCGTCTATCTTGCTGGCCGCTCTTGTGCATCATGCGAGCGCCAAGGAATGCACAGAGCAAGAACGCGATCGGGCCAGCGATGAGCCAATAGCGCAGCACCATGTCTCCGGCGACGAAGTCGGGCAGGGGGAAGCCGATCAAGACGACAATCGCCCAGACAAGAGCAACCGACCGGGGGAGATGCGGCTGCGAAGCCGGATCGACGACGCCACGGACGAAATTGAGGTCCTTGGCCCATTTGGATTCTTGGCTCATGATTGACTCTTGGTTTCGGAGTGCTCTGGAATCTAGAGTAGATGGAGAACCCTGTCAACTGTCTCTTCTCGGCTTGCGGCTCTTGAGTTACTCAAGGGGCTAGGTGATTACCGAAGAAGGAGGTGCTTGCTGCTCGATCAGGTCGGGCGACCACCGCGGATCGGAAAGACTGACTTCGGCTACAGGATGCGGGCGAAGTGCTCAGGCAGGAGCCCGATAGCTCGCAGCGGCCAGCCGCCCAGGCGGGCTTGTCAAAGAACTGGCGCTGGCGTTCAATGCGATCTTGGGGGATGTCCGCTGGAGTCTTCCATGAAAGTAGGCCGAAACGACCCCTGCCCCTGTGGCAGCAACCTGAAGAACAAACGCTGCTGCGCGCTCAAAGCGGATGAACAGCCCCAGTCCCGCAGCAAGGGTCTGAGCTTGCGATGGGGCCTTCTCATGGCCCTGGGGTTGGGCGGTGCCGTGACCTGGCTGATTCCCTGGGGACATGATGAAGGGGCAGGGCTCGTCTGGTCGGCGGAGCATGGCCACTGGCATGATCCAGCCACCGGAATGGAGCCTGCCTCGCCCCCAGCGCCGCCGCCGGAACCCGCACCGCCAGGGAAGGTCTGGTCGCCTGAGCACGGTCACTGGCACGACAAGTGAGCTGGTAGATGAGATGATTTCCCAATCCGCGCAGGTGTAGACCTTCGATGCCTCCTTCCAAGAGGCAGACTTGAGCCCCAATGCGTCAAGCATCAAAGGAGTGATCTGCGGCTACCGTGCTGAGGAGATAGACAGCCCTCTGACCCAGAGGGTTCGGTATCTGGACAAGCTGGTAGATGACCTGGCCAAGGGAAAGAAGATCGAGAAGATCCTGCGGCCCTAGGGCGATCTCTGACGAGTCAGGCCAGTCTCTCGCTGGTCGCGATACTCGTCGACGGGCATGCCTCCGATTCCCCAATCCTCCAGGGCGACCTCTTCGAGCAAGACGAAGGTTGTCGCCGGGTCCTTGTCCAGCACTCGGCTCAATAGATTGGTCACGCCGTGGATCAGCTGCTTCTTCTGGTCTCGCGTCACACCTTCGCGAGTGACTTTGATATTTACGTATGGCATCGGAGTTCTTTTCTCAGGGTTTGAGGTCGTAGTGGAAAACTTTGGAGAGGATTTGCCAACGTTGGTCATCGAAGACCAGGGTCAGCAGGTCGGTGAAGTCTTTCTTGCCGATCGAACATCTCACTCGAGCGAACGCGTGGGCGGCACCAGCGAACTCAATGGACTCCACTGCATCCCGGCGCGACTCTCCTCGGCTGTGTGGTGAGGGGCGTGCCGCGACGATGGGCAGGTACTCATCCATCGTGCGATACGTGAGCTCGCCGCCAGTAGCCGTTGCGTAGATCGCCCGTGGGTGCAATGCCTGGCCGAGCAAGTTCACGTCACTGTGGTATAGCCCCATGAAGTAGAGCTGTAGAACTTCGGTTACGGCCGCACGACAGTCGTTCACGCGGCAGGGCCCTCGGCGGCGAGCGCCGCTTGCACCGATGGTCGGGAATTGACGCGAGCTTGGAAGGCGCGCACCTTGGGCCAGGGCGACAAATCGAAATCGACGAACGACGACCAAGTGCTGACCACGAACCCGTAGGCATCGGCGATAGTGAACTCGTTCCCCGTGAGATAGTCACGCCCGTCGCTGAGCAACGACTCGATGTAGCCGAAGTGTTCTTGTAGCTCGGCCTCCGCTTGCTGGCGCGCCTCATTGGCCAAGCTGGGGTTGCGAAAGAATGGTCGGAATCCGGTGTGCAACTCGGACGAGATGAAGGTCAGTATCGACTGCATCCTGGCCCGAGCCCTGGTCCCCGGGGCTGGTGCCAACCCAGAGTCTTTGTGTTGGTCGGCGAGGAACTGCAAGATGGCTGGGCCTTCGGTCAGAACTTCGCCGTCGTCGAGCGCCAACGCCGGTACGTATCCGTTGGGACTGATCGTGGTAAAGTCCTGGCCCGACTCGGTCTGGCCGGTTTCTCGGTTGACCTGCTCTAGTTGGAAGTCGATGCCGAGTTCGTGGAGGGTGATGTGCGTCGCCTGGGAGCATGCACCTGGCTTGTAGTAGAGCTTCATGTGGCCCTTCTACGGGCCTGGGGTTTCCTTTGGTCCTAAAGTTTCCTATGGTAACTAACAATCAGGTTACCACCGAGATACCTTGAGACCCTCATGCCACTAGCGCACCGTAGAAACCAAAGCCCCGACACGCCTGGGTCATGCCCCCTCACCGAGTGCATGGCAATCATCGGTGGCGCGTGGACACCCAACGTGATCTGGTGTCTGCGGGCAGGGGCTCGCCGGTTCAACGAGCTTCGATCAGACATCCCGCCGATCTCCGCCAAGGTGCTTACCACCCGACTGCGGGAGCTGGAAAGCCGCGGTGTCGTTGTGCGTCAGGTGATGCCTACCTCCCCGCCGTCGGTGGAGTACTCCCTCTCGAATCTAGGTGCCGAGTTGATTCCCGCGATCGATGCGATCGTGCAGGTCGGGCATCGATTGAAGAAACGCCGCCGGAACCCGCACCGCCAGGGAAGGTCTGGTCGCCTGAGCACGGTCACTGGCACGACAAGTGAGCAGGTAGATAAACTGGCTAAGGGAAAGAGGATCGAGAAGATCCTGCGACCCGAGCCTCCGGAATAAAGCCGAGGACCTACTCGAGAGCTTTGTCCAGGATCTCAAGAGCGAGGGGCCAGTTCTCCTTATGTCCGTCCCGGGCGTTTTCCGACGCGAAGCCCGAGTGGGTCAGCCGGACTTCGGTGGCCTCACCTTTTGGGACGAGCTCAATTCGTAGCACGGTTTCGGCTCCTTCGGTTCCTTCGGCGGTCCCGTTGCCAGTCATCCATGTCATCTCGATGAGCTCGTCCTCTTTCACGTCCAGGAATCGGCCGTAATGGGGATGCCTGCCCCAATCGTCCCGGTTGTAGAAGAAATACGGACGTCCGGGCTCCGGCACCATGGC
>JAJFFD010000210.1 GCA_021776805.1 Planctomycetota bacterium | reverse complement strand
GGCCGGCACATTCGGAGTGCCATTGAGAAAGCGTCCGCCCCCATCACGATAGTTGTGACCATCGGTCTTGAAGAGAAAGGCCTCCTTGTGAGCACACCAACCGGTGAAGGTCGGCGTCAACTTGTCGTGGAACTCGGGGGCAACGTACAAAAAGCAATTGCCCGGCCCACCGCAGACGTACTTCAGGGCGCCACCCACCGCCGCATGCACACCCCATTCTTTCAGCTTTAGCGGGACAGCTCCCACGGACTGAAAGACATCCAGAATCAAGAAGGCGCCGACCTCGCGAGCGCGGTCGGCGATGGCCTTGGCATCCTGAATGTACGAAGACCGGAAGAGCACGTGGCTGATGGGCACAAGCAAAGTCCTCTCGTCGATTGCCGCCAGCAACCGCGCCAAATCGATGCGAATGCCATCGTCGCTGGGCACGCGAACCACTTCGGCACCCCGCTCCTTCTGCGCCTCATAGAGGTACATGACCGAGGGGAAGTTGAGATCGCTGTAGACGATCTTGTTGCGCGGCCCATCGAAGCTGAAACAGGACATGATGGCCTGGCTGGCCATGGCCACGTTCTGGTGCATGGAAACCGTGTTCGGGTCAGCACCGAGAATGGCCGCAATGTCGTCGGCAACTTCGAACTGCAGGTCCCACCAATTGTCGCCCCAGGCGCGCACGCCGCGGACATTCCATTCGTCCATGTATTCGCCCAGGCGACTGCGAGTGCGCTTGGGCATGGCACCGAGGGAATTGCTGATGAGGTAGTTGCAGGACTCGGAGATCTCGAACTCGGAGCGCCACTTGAGGAGGGGGTCGGTCGCGGTCTTGCTCATGCTTGCAGGAAGGAGGTGAGGGAGGCCTGGGAGGCTAACACTGGGGGCTAGGGATTGCCTCTGCCTACCAGGCTGACTTGCGGGTATAGACACGCACCAGCTCTGAATCTCGGCCGCTGCCCAGCTGATGAACATGACAGACAGATCCGATCGCGGTGGTTAGGTATCCGGCCTTCCCACCCCCTGTCGGATTGTAGGCTGACATCTCGACGAACTGGGCCTGCCCGGTCTGGGGATCCTGCAACGCGAAGACAGCTCGCGCCGTCAGTTCCAGCGGCTTCTCGAGGGAGTGCTCGTTGAAGATCCACATCTGCTCCCAAACCCAGCCACCGATCAGCATGCCACTCATTACCAGTTCAGGGAGCCCGTCCGCATCGAAGTCGGCAAGCACATAGCGGGGATCGCTCAAGGCCTGGTCATGCACTGTGAGATAAGCAACTTTCCAGGGCCCCTCCTGCGAGTCACGCTGCAGGATGCTAAATACCCGGCGACCTCGCCCCCAACCCGCTGGGAAGTCCACGAGAGTCACGAGCTCGTCGATGCCATCACCTGCGAAGTCAACGAGTCGCCTCGCATCCCATGGAATCGCCCGCCAGAATTCCGGCATCAATGGCAGGAAGGTTTCTATATAGCTTTCCAAGTACCCCTCCGGGAAGTTTCTTGGTTCGAGCTCCTCTTCCGGAATCGAGATCATCCGGCGGTACTCATCGGCCACCTGAATGAAGGGGTCGGGAACACCCTCTGGGAGCCGGCGCAGCAGTTCCGAATCGTTCGTCAGCGTGTACTTGTCGATCTCCCCATTCCCTGCTAACTGCGACCACATACGCTGTTCGCGACTCTCAGACTTGGCAAGGCGCCGCAGAACAGGTCCAGGGATGTCTTCAAACTTCTGCAGAATGAGCTGCGCGCGAAGACGCTCCTTGTCATTCCCGGTCTCGAGCATGCCGAGGGCTGTCTCGAAGAGAGCCTGACCCCCGACCTCACGAACATAGGATTCGAGAGCGTTCTGCTCGCGACTGATACGGTCCCGGATTCCTTCCTCGAAACCGTCCTTCGTCTCCTCACTCTCCAAGAAGGAGAGAATCCTGGTGATCTCGCCCGACCAGAAAATCGAGTCGCCAGCGCTTGCACGCTCACTCGCCCGCGAAACGTCGCTGACGAGAATCGCGAGAACCGAAGCACAGGCGGCGAACCATGCCGCTCTTTCAATCCATCCCATACCACCTCCCTGGTAGAGGGGTCAGGATACGCAGGCAAGCGGGGGCTGTCCCCCCACCTATTTCTTCTTCTTCCCCCCGAACAATCCCCCCGGCAGAGCCTTCTTCAAGTCATCCACGGTCTTGCCCCCCAAGTCCCCAGGCAGCAGGTCCTTCGGGATCTTGTCACCCAACAACTTGCTGGCTCGCTCTTGCACCTGCTTGGCCAGCTCCGCTTGACCCGAAGCCACGAGCGCATTTACCAGGGCATCATCATCGATCGTGATTCGCGGCGATGCCAAAGGACCCCGCAGCCCAAGCGGCAAGCTGAAGTTATCCACCTTGCTCGGCTTCATGCTCGGCAGGGCGAGGGTCGTGTCGTGCAGTGTCACGTTGAGGGGCAAGTCCAACCAGACGCTGCCCGCCTTCGACTCCAGGCGCCCATCGAGAGCGAGGTCCATGGTGCCGCCCTGCAGAGGGGGCGCGCCCGCCGTCTTGATCTGCCCAGCGAAGTCATCCACCAGGATGCCCTTGCGGAAGAACTTGGCGTCTGCAGCACCGCCTTCGCCGGCCAGCAAGTTCAACTCGAGGCCAAAGCGATCCTGGCGCGACTTGATGGAGAAGCTGGCAGGTTCCGATACCAGATGCGGGTGACTGGAAAGGTTGGCCCCATGGATATCGACGACCTCGCCATCCTCCATGGTGACGTCCTCGAGGGTGAGCTTGCGCACCAAGAGCGTTGGTGAGCCCTCGATCAAGTGAGTGGCCGCCACGCGCGCGCGACCGACTTCTTGAATCTCAAACTCGATGCGCTCTTCCCGATCTTCGGGGGCCTCCTCTTCGCTTTCGCCAAAGACCGTCTCCATCCAGCGACTTGCTTGCTGTAGGCGCTCCTTCCAAACCTCGGCCTCCTCGATGTAGTCCTCGATGGTCTTGCTCTCTTCACCCTCTGGTGCAGGAGGCGGAGCTGGCGGCGCAGCAACGGGGATGAGTTCTCCGGGCTCTGCTCGAGCAGCCCCGCTCTTCGCGCCGATGGAGGTGAGATCGGAGATCTCCAGCCGGCGGCGCAGAAGGGCGCTGGTACCCAGTCCGATCTCCATCTTGTCGGCACGGAACACATCCTTGCCAAGTTGGTTCGGGTCGGCCATGGCGAGACCTTCGAGGGTCATCTGGCCTGCGGCCAAGTCGAGACTGAGATTGGCCAGGTCCACGGTTGCACCATTGCTCTTCTCCAGTCCGCCCTGCACCGCCGTGCGGATGGCAGTGCCGGCAAAGAAGGCCTGCAGGGTCCAGAGGCTGAAAATGAAAAGCCCGGTTAGAACCACGCCGGTGATTCGCAGGGGAAAGCCCTTCTTCTGGGCCTCGAAGAGCTCGCGATAGCTCTTCTTGCTCTTCTTACCGAGAAAGAGCCAGGTCAAGAACCGCGTCGAGCGCTTGCCACTGTTCTTCTTGTAGAACTCCGAGTTCTCCTCCTTCTCGGCCATGACACGTCGGAAGGCGTTGAGCCCCTTGGTGAGCATGCTCCCCCAGAGGAGACCGACCAGGGCGCCGAGCACGAGTCCGCCACTGGTGGCGTAGTACTCGAGGCCGAACCAAGCCAGCACCGGGGCATTGACCATCATGGCGAAGAGTCCGCCGGTGGGTCCGTCGAGCAGGATCTCGCCGATGAAGAAGGAGACCGGCAGGAGCACGAGGGACACAATCTTGGCCAACACCAGGGTGAAGCCGAAGAGAGTGAGATTGCAGTTGAGGATCAGCGTCAGGAAGAGCAGACCGAGAATCAGGCCCGGTGACTGCATGAACCCACCGCCGAGATCACCAGGCAGCACGAAGCCGGGGACGAAGCCCAGCAGGCAGCCGAGCATGCTGGCTAAGAAAACCTGATTCTTGGTGAGCTTGCCGCGGAGGAGCGGGCCGATCTTCCTGGTGATGAACATGACCCTCTTTTAGAGCCACAGCCTTGGCATCGGCAGTCTTTCCTGCGGCAAATGGCGGACCCTCTGCCCCTGGGTACTCAACTCAGAATCTCCACGAGCTCTCTCACCAGCTTCGCATCCGTTTGCAACCGTGCATACTCGTCCGAGCAAGCATCCAAACCCATGTGGACCTGCAGGTTCCGATGCTTCATCTGGCTGTCCACCTGAGTACGACAGGCGCTGCCCACATGCACTTCTCGGACTCCTGTTGCCTTGATCAACGCGCCCAGGTTGTCGCGGTCGATGCCGGCGGCAGCCACGAACACGGGAGCCGAAGGACCCAATTCAGCAGAGCTACGCAGGAGACTGGCCAGACGCTCTCTACCCTGGACCGCGCTTGCCTGACCGCCGGAACTGAGGATGTGCGAGATCCCGAGCTCGGCCAAACTGAGAAGGGCGGCCTGCTGATCCGCGATCATGTCGAAGGCCCGGTGAAAGGTGAGCTTCATGGTTCCGAGTTCGGAGACGAGTTCGCGCAGCGCCGGGATGGCAAGATCACCAGCGGAGTTCAAGATCCCGAGTACTACCGCATCCGCTCCGGCCTCGCGGCAGTGCTCCAGGTCACGGCGGATGCAGTCCAATTCCGCAGTTGAGTAGCAGAAGTCCCCGGCCCGGGGACGGAGCATTACCTGCAAGGGGATCGTCAGGGCAGCTCTGCAGGCTTCGACCATGGCCAGGCTGGGAGTCAGACCACCGAGCTCCAGGGCCGAACAGAGCTCGATTCGGTCAGCTCCACCGGCCTCGGCCGCCTGGGCGGAGGCGAGCCCATCGACGCAGACCTCGAGCCTAATTCGTGTTGCGCCCGTATCGCCCGCTGCTAGGGACATACGAGCAAGATAGTTCCAGCTGGCCTCCAGGGCCACTCGGCCCCTTTCCCCTTCGCCATATGGGGATAGTCTTAGTTGTCCGGCCACTCTTCCACCTGTCGCCACAGGTTGTAACGCCCATCTCCAACTCGCCCATAATGACGCGTCTTGCCCCTCTCTGCTGGGTTGCTCTCTCCCTGATCTGCCTCGGGGCCTGCTCCGATGGCAGCACGGGTGCGCCCACGCCACCAACCACTCAGGGGGTAAAGCTCGGTGATCCCATCGAGAATCTAACCGCCGCCGAACTGGCTTCCTTCGAGCGCGGGCGAGCCCTCTTCGCGAAGCGCTTCAAGCCGAGCGAGGGTCTTGGACCTCTCTATAACGCCACGTCTTGTTCGTCATGCCATAGCACGCCGGCCATGGGTGGCAGCTCCGAGCTCTATCGCAACTTCTATATCGCGGTCTACGGCACTTCGCCGTCCTCGGTCCTGCCCGGACTGCCCGGGACACCGAGCCCGGTGGTCCCCGCATTCGGCTCCGGCAATGGCGCCTTCGACCCCTTCACACTCGAGGGTGGGCGCCTCGTCATTCCGGACAACGTCATCGGATTCCCGGTGACCTCCGCGCAGCGCAACTCCATCCCGGTGTTCGGCGTCGGGCTCTTCGAATTCATCGACAACAACACGATCCTGGCGAATTCGGATCCGGAGGATCTTGATGGCGACGGCATCAGCGGCCGCATCAATCGTGACGCCGCCGGCCTGGGGCGCTTTGGGGTCAAATCCCAATCCAACAACATCGAACTCTTTACTCGCGCCCCCCTGATGAACCAGATGGGCGTGACCAGCAATCCCTTCCTGGGTCTGGCCGGCACCGTGAGCATGGGACATGCGTCCATGACCCAAGCCTCCTCCAATCCAAACGCTCCTACAGTGGACAACGATGGCGTGCCCGATCCGGAGATCAGCCACGATGAGCTCGGCGACTTGATCGCCTTCTCCCGCTTCCTGGCACCACCGGAGCCCCGCGCCTTCGACGCGGTCGCCCTGGTCGGCGAGCAGATCTTCGAACAGATCGGTTGCACCGACTGTCACATACCGGAGCTCAACTCCTCGCGCGGCCCCGTGCGGGCCTACAGCGATCTTCTCATCCACGACATGGGTCCGGATCTGGCTGACAACATCAGCTTCGGCATCCCGCAGTTCTCGAGCCTCGACCCCAACCACACCGGCAGCGAATTCAGAACTCAACCGCTCTGGGGTGTGTCGAAGTTCCCGCCCTACCTGCACGATGGACGTGCTCAGACCTTGGATGAAGCGATCCGCATGCACGGCGGTGAAGGCCTGCCAAGTCGGGACAGCTACGTAGCTCTTATCCCGAGCGAGCAAGACGCAATCATCAGCTTCCTGGAGCACCTCTGATGCTGTCGCTCACTCGTGAACCGTCTCTTGCCCGTATTGGCCTCATGGGCCTCTTTGGCCTGACTCTGCTGTGCCTTTCCCTGGCACCGGCACTTCTGCCGGAGGGAGTGGAGGATGACCCTCGCTTCCAGCGCGGTAAGGAGCTCTTTGATCGGGCCTTCCATCGTGCTGATGGCGTGGGCGCACCGGAGATGAACGCGGACAGCTGTCGCGCTTGTCATCAGGATCCGGTCATAGGTGGCGCTGGACCACTGGAGGTCAACGTCTCGCGCTTCGCCAGGGACTTCAACGGCGCAGGACCATTCACCGACCTCCCCGGCGGCCAAGGCTTGAGCAAGCTCTACCCCCCTCACGAGGAGGGGCGCGAAGAGTACGTACCCTCGGAGGCAGATGTCTTCGAGCAGCGGCAAACACCTTCCATCCTTGGCGATGGTTTGATCGAGACCATTAGTGAAGCGGCGATCTTGGCCAACGAGGACCCAGGCGACAGCAACGGCGATGGAGTCTTTGGAGTGGCCCGGAGGATCAGCGTCTTGGGTGGCACCGAACTCGGCCGCTTCGGCTGGAAGGCCCAAGTCCCGAGCCTGCGCGACTTTGTTCTCGACGCCATGTTCGGCGAACTCGGCATGACCACACCGGATGATGGGCGCGGCTTCGGTCAACGCAGCGATGCAGACCTGAGCAATGACCCAGAGATCCTCGACTCGCAAGTGGATGACATGACCTTCTTCATGCAGAACTTGCCAGCACCGGCTCGCGCAGGATCCCTCGACCCGATGGTCGCCGCCGGCGAACTCCTCTTCGACAGCATCGGCTGCGCAGTCTGCCATGTCCCGGAACTGCAGGGGACTATGGGCCCGGTGCCGCTCTACTCAAATCTCCTGCTGCACAACGTCATGCCGGCTGATTTTCGCGGCATGTCCGAGCCCGGCGCTGGCGTCGGCATGTTCAGGACTCCACCGCTCTGGGGAATCAAGGACACGGCGCCCTACATGCACGATGGCAGAGGCGAAGATCTGGCCGACTCGATCATGCATCACTTCGGCGAGGCGGCCGCCTCCCGAGCCGCATTCATCGCCCTGACCAGCAGCGAGCAGGACGCACTGATTCTCTTCCTCGAGGATCTGTGAGCTCAGCATGAGTTCGCCTCTCGCGAACTGGACTGGAGGAGCAAGGTCCAGCCTCTTCCTGGCTTGCATGCTTGCGCTGTCATGTAGCGGCGAAGCCGAAGAAGGAGCCGCCGATGGCGGGGAGGCGCAATTCACCCTGCGCGGGCGCTGGGAGGATCCGAGCAGGCTGCGCTATCGCATCCGAACAGAAGACGCAGCGGTCGCGCCTGGGATCTTTCGGGAGTCCTTGGTAGCCGCGATGGATTGCTGGGCAGAGACAGGAGTCGTGGGCTTCGTCGAAGCGGAGCCAGATGCCGACTCGGTTGATATCACTTTCAGCTGGCAGCGAGGCAAGCACGGTGATTGTGATGCCTTTGGCAGCGGGCCCGGCATCGCTCATGCGGGACCGGTAGGCGGGGACAGCTTCATACATTTCGATGCAGCCAGGCAATGGAGTCGAGATGCTTCGCAAGGGCGGTCCCTCGATCTTGCGGCGCTTCACGAACTCGGCCATGTGCTCGGGCTCGGCCACAGCGATGCAAAAGGCTCCCTGATGCATCCGGATCCAAAGCCCGAAGTCAACTTCCTTGGTTCGGCCGAACTCGCCGGTATCCATAGCCTCTATGGCGGCGGTGAGGACTCTCCGGACGACCTCATGATTATCGCTGGGGACTCTGCCAGCAGCATGCGGCGGGTCGCAGCAGTGGACCGCTCCGAGTTCACCCTCTTCGATAGCGACGGGGATGGGGACGACGAAGTGATCGTCTGGCGGACGGATCACGCCGGTCACGGTGCAGTCATGATCTATCACTTCGCCCCTGGCCCCAGGCTCGAGCGAACTCTCGGCCCCTTCTATGGCAGTGTCGGAGCAGAGGTGCCGAACCTCTTCGTGAAGACCCAGGCAGGCGAACGCCTGCTGTTCTGCGTCTATCCAGGCTTGAGTATCCGCGTCCTCTCCCTCGACGAGCATGGCCTGCCTGCAGCTCGTCCCGAGGGGCAGCCCTTCGTCGTTGATAGGATCCTGTCGGACGAGGATGGAGATGGGCGCCTGGATCGTGAATTCGAAGCAGGGGAATACCTCCGGCGAGAGGGAGATCTCGATGGGAACGGCCAAGCGGAACTGCTCCGCCGCAGCGGTCAGAGGTAGGACCCGGTTGCTCGGAGGAGCTTGCGCGTCTCTTGGAGGCATGTTCCACTCTCTCGCGCGGCACGCTCCCCCCACCTCGAGATAAAGCACCCATGCCGAAGATCGCAATTACCCAGTCTATTCTGGTCATAGCCCTCTCCCTGTTCGCAGCGCTCACGTCGATTAGCGCGCAGGAACTCGTCGTCCAGTCGATCAGCCCTGCACAGAATTCCGTCGGAGCAAGCCCAGCGGCAGCGATCAGAATCATGTTCGATGAGAACGTGGACGCGGCGACGATCGACGCCGACTCGGTGCGCGTCTTTGGACGCTGGAGCGGAGTCGTCAATGGCCTGCGCACGGTGCAGGGCAACCTCCTCACCTTCACCCCGACCCGCCCCTACTTCCCATCCGAGACCGTCACCATCACCCTCAGCTCGGACCTGAGCTCAACCGGGGGAGACAGCCTCAGCAAGGGCTTCGTCTCCGAGTTTTGGGCCGCATCCATGCCGGGTTCTGGCAACTTCACATTCAGCGACACCATCGAGTTTCGACGCCAGGGTGAAGGGGCAATCACCACCTATGGTTTTTCCGCGATCGATATCAATCGCGATGGCAGCCCGGATATCAGCGCGACCAACGAAAGTGCCGGTGACGTTCGCAGCCTGATCAATGATGGTTGCGGCAACTTCTCCGGCATGACGGTCCATCCCCTTCCCGGCAATCAAGTGCCCAGCCCCAACGAGTCTGCGGACTTCAATCGCGACGGCTGGCCAGATCTGGTGACCGGCAATTGGACCGGCAATAGTGTCGCCGTCCTCATGAATGACGGGGCCGGCTCTTACATGACGCCGATTCTGTATGACACTGGCGGTAGCACCCAGGGCTTGGCGGTGCTCGATGCCAATGGCGACGGACATACGGACGTAGTGGCCTCCAATCTCTCCGGCTTGGTTCTGTTCTTGAACGACGGAACCGGAGTCCTCGCCCAGTCAGGACAGAGCTTTGATGGCGGTGGTTCCGGCGAATGGAAAGTCAGCCCAGGCGACGCAAACAACGATGGTGTCTCGGACATCTTCGTCACAACCCGTAACGACGGCAAAGTCTCTCTTCTTCTGGGTGACGGATCCGGCGGCTTCTCTGTAAGTGACACGGAAGCGCTCGGTGGCAGCTCTTGGGGATTGGCCTTGGGCGACCTGAACCTCGACGGCAACCTCGATGCCGTAGCGACCAGAACCAGCCCGGCGGCGGTTGCCGTCCTCTTTGGTGACGGCATGGGCGGCCTCTCCGCCCCAGATCTCCTGCCAACCGACGCCTTCCCCGAATCGGTGGACGTTGGCGATCTCGACGGTGACGGCGATCTGGATATCACCTGCAGCAACTTCACCGGCGCGAGCTGCACGGTCTACAAGAACGACGGCTCGGGAGCCTTCCCCTCCCCCTTGTCCTTGCCAGTGCAACTATCCGCTGCCTGCTCGGTTCTCATGGACCATGACCGCGATGGCGACACCGACATCATGATCATCGACGAGCTGGCGGACAAATGCTTCATCTGGGAGCAGGATGGGCCGAGCACTCCCGGGGTACAACAGGCTTCTTGCGAGGCAGCACTTCGGCTCAACGGCTATGCCGGTGCCAATGGCTTCGGAACCCAAGCCGCAGTCGAGGCGCCGGTGAACTCCTTCCTCTTCATCAACACCAGCGGCACAGCCGGAGCAGCTTACGCCTTGGTCCTCGGCACGCCGAGCCCAGCGGGCCTCGATCTCGGCCCCTCCGGAATTCTGAATCTAGGCGCGCCTCTGTTCTTCCTGATCAACGGCTTCCTACCCCCGGGGTCAAACCTGAACGCCAATGGCGAGGCCCTCCTTTCGCTGCCACTGCCACCGACAATCCCCATCGGCTTGACCTTCACCCTGCAAGGGCTTGTGCAAGCACCTGGCAAACTTGCACTCACCAATGCGGAGACCCTTACCGTAGTCCTCTGAGGCAGGTGGGCAGGCAATATGACCCGCCTCTCCCAACCCGGTAGGCCCCTGGAGTAGGATCACGCGCCACCCTTCCGGGGGATTCATGCGCAGCCTACTCCTCTTGCTCCTGGCAGCTGGCCTGATCGGCCTCCTGTTCTTCTTTCTCCTCTCGAGCGATCCGGCTGATGCCTTGGACCTGTCCACGGAACCTGCAGAGCTCCCGAGCGAAGTTCAGATCGCAGACCAATCGGTGCTACCTAGCGAGGCGGAGAGGATCGCTCGCCTTCAGGTCGAGGAGAAGCAGGAGGTTGGCAGCAGCGCAGAAGGCCTGGCAGCCAGCGGCCCACCATGGCTGAGCGGGCGCTGCCTCGCAGCGGACACTGGTGAGGCCCTGTCTGGCGTAAAGATCTCCCTCTCTGGCTGGGCCACGCCCGGGCTGATAGAGGGCGAGGACGGTGCTCCGAGCTACGAGTCAAAACAGGACGAGACTGGAGAAGATGGCCGCTTCGCGATTCACCTCCAAGCGCACCCTCTGCGCCAGTATCGCATGACCATCATCGGCGAGGATCTGGCTCAGATTGAGCAGAGCTTCGCCGCAGGGGCCCTCGACAAGGCCATCGATTTTGGCGACATCTACCTGCAACCCGGAGCGAGCTTGAATGGGCGCGTCATCTTCGAGAATGGCGAGGCCATCGCCGCCCAGTCCTTTGAGCTACAACTGGACGAAGCGAGCGGCGCCGCTCCGACGCCGGCGGGATTCGAGCATGACCTGCGCCGCTACATGGTCACGGATGACAAGGGGAGATTCTCCACTCAGAACCTCCCTCTCGGTTCCTGGCGAATCATGATGAGTGGCGGCCTCCTGGTCGCGAGCCCAAAGCGAGTCAACACCCTCAGTGTGGGGACTCAGGACGTGGTCATCCTGGTCGAGGGCGATGACTCCTCTGGCATCAGGGGCTTCGCGCGCACGGAAGACGGCGATCCGGTCGCCGGAGTCTACATCCACGCTTACGCGGGCATCAGCTCGAGCAACTCACGCAGCCAGGAGGATGGTAGTTTTCGACTCTTCGGTCGGGGCAAGACAGGCGAAGAAGTCACTCTTTACCTATCCCCAAACGACGACACGCTCGAACCGGTCAAGCAGAATCGGGTCGTCAAGTGGGGAGACAAGAAGGTCGAACTCCTGTTTCGCAAGGTGCTGAGCACCGGCTTGGATCTGATCGTCGTGGATGCTCTCAGTGGCGAGCCGATCGAAGACTATGAGCTGCGCTGCTTCCCCACCCCCTATGCCAACAACCGAGAAGGCAACAAGGCGGTCCGGCTGACAGGCTCGCATGAAGCTGGTCGCGTTCGCATTGACGATCTTCGCGAAGGCAGCAATACCCTGATTGTTCTGCCCAAGGACAGGAGCTATGCGCCGGGGAAGATCGTCGTCTTCGATGTCGACCAATCTTCCGCCAAACAACTCCGCGTCGAGCTTCACAAGAACCTTCCGATCCTGGTCCGCGTGCAGGATGCGGCGGGCAATCCACTAGCAGGTGCAAGGGTCGAGCTTCTGCGTTCTCAGGGCGACAACCCGATCGCTGAAAAGAATGAGAACTTCGCCCGACCTCTGCGCAGCGTGCACGACAACGGCAAGTCGATGAGCTACGCGCAGATGTACAACAACTACTTCGCCATGGACATGGCTTGGCGAATGGCACACGCGGAAACAGACGAGTCAGGCATGGCGACGCTTCATTCGACCATTCCAGCGGTCGACCACGCCCTACGCGCTTCCTTGCCAAATCGTCCGCCGAGCCATCTCGACGAAGTTCGCTTCGGAGAGTCTGCCGGTGTCCACGTCATTACCATGTTCGCGGGAGCGGGACTCGAGCTGACCTTTCAGCCAGCCGAAGTTCTCTCGCGATTCACTGTCAAGGGCGAAGAGCTGGGCATCCGCCTCGTCGCAGACGAGCCAGGAATCACGGGGGAGCCAAAGGCACAGCCAGGAGAATGGGGGACCTGGGATTTGAGCAAGACTGGCAAGCTGTCCAAAGAAGGCCTGATCCCTGGCAACTGGAAATTGATGCTGCAGGGGATGCATCAAATCGATGTCGGCACATACCAGACTCTCGAATCCGAGATCACTCGGATCAAACTGGTCGAAGGTGAAACCCTCAGCCTCACCTTGAATCCGAGCGGACACATTCCCGGGCGAATTCGTGGCCACCTCCGGATCGCGGGCAAACTGGTCCGATCACCCAGGTTGACCGTTCGACGAAGTCAGGATCCAGGAGCCGAAGCGCCGCAGACCTTCTACCCCAACCAGGTCACGGTGAATTCCGCCGGCGAGTTCGAGACTCCGCCCCTGGGTCCCGGACCCTACCAGTTCCAGTTGAGTATCGGCGTGAGCGGCAAGAACACGAGCTTCCCTTGGACCAGGCCCATAGAAGTCGCTGCTGCCCAGGACCTGATCCATAACCTGGACCTGGCCGCCGCCGCCCTGGACCTGCTCTTGAAAGATGCCCTGGGTCAGCCGCTCTCTGCCGGATCCAAGCTTCGACTCATCGGCAATGCCAAGAATGGCGCCCGTGTCACCGGCAGCTTGGAAGCCGACGGTCACTTCCGACAGGAACAGGTTCCTGTCGGCAGCTATCGCTGCCAGGTGATGCTGAAGGACAAGTGGCACGAACTCACCGGTCTACAGATCGCCAGCGGCTCTCCGAATTCTCACGAGCGACGGGTGAACGAACGCTAGGCCTTCTTGTCCTGGGCAGCAAAAAAGGCGCGACGCACCGCCGCAGCCTCCGCCTCATGACCACCAAGGGCCTCGGCCTTCTGCAAAGCGGCTTCACCCTCATCGATCTTCCCGATCTGCACGCAGACCTGGGCGAGATGCAACCAAGGCGAACTATCCTCCGGATTCAACTCGGCTGCCTGCCGCAGATGGACATAGCCCTCAGCTGCCTTCTTGCGAAGGGCCAGGAGAATGCCAATCCGGTTGTGCGCCTCGCCCATTCCCGGGTTCAGGCGCAGAGCATGGCGAAAGCAGGTCAGGGCTCGGCGCAGTTGGCCACTGCGCTGGCGAGCGACGCCCTGCAGGAGCCAGGCTTCTGGCAGGCCTGGCCTCTCTCGGCAGAGTTGTCTGGCGAGGGCAACCGCGCCGCGCAGATCACCCTTGGCGAGCTTCGCCTCCAAGTCCTGCACTGAACTCAGAGTCTGCGGGTCATCCACGAGTGACAGGTAGCGTCGCACCTCCTCCTTTGTCTCGGGGCTTGGCCGATTCTCGAGACAAGACCGGAAAGCGGCCGCGGCCTCTTCTCCCCTTCGCATCGCGAGCAAGACTCTGCCGCGATCCAGATACAAACCGGAATTGCCCGCATCGCGGGCGATTGCACCATCTAGGAGGGTGAGGGCTTTCTCGTTTCGCTCGTTCAGGAGAAGGTAATTGGTGACGAGTCGTGTGACCGCGGATGTCAGAACGCTCTCATCGGCAAGTTCGTCGAGTAGCTGGGTGCTCCTCGTCGCGTTCCCACATTCGCCTTCAACGACCGCGAGCTGCGCCCTGAGACTGGCGCTCAGATTTCCTGCCTCGAAAGCTCGGCGCAACACCTGCAGAGCCCTGTCGCGATCGCCCTGGTGAAAGAGCACCATGCCCGCCTTGACGGCTGCTTCCCCGGCAGGTTCGGCATCAGCCTGGACCTCATAGAGCGGCAGGGCAGAGCGCATGCCCGAAGCAGTCTCCACTATTGATGCCGCTTGATCGACGAAGGCCGGATCAGCAGCACCGACCGCTGGTGCAACTTCCAAGAGCAGTGCGCACACGGCTTCGCATGCAATTTTTTGCTGAGCCATCCGCGCACAGATCTCCAAGAGAAGCTCGCGCACCTCCCTCGATTGCGGGGAACGGGCAAAGGCCTCGGCGATCGCGCGCAAGCTCCGACCCGGATCCGACCGCAGGTGATTGGCTTCCAGAGCAAGCAGATCATCGCGGGCAATCAGGAACCAACCCGCGGCCTCCCCCTGGATGTCGAGCGCTTCCGGCGGAAGATCGGACCAGCCGAGGAAGCCGAGCAGCTCAAACTGGATTCTCCGAACCACCGACCATGGATCCTCAGGATCGAAGCCCAGATCCTCCTCGAAGAGCAATGCACCAGCTTCTCCTTCGCTGATGCGCAGCCGCAGCCCCTCGCTATGGATACATCCATCGACGATCAGCTGGGGAGGAGAACTCTGACCATGCAGCTTGAGTAGCTCGGGAACGGCCAGCAGCTCGGGGAGTTCGAAGAAGCGTCGCACACCCTCGACTTGCCCCATGAAGGGAAAGAAGCGCAGCCCACGATCCCGTCCGCTGTTCAACCCAAGGACAACTTGCCGCGGGATCTGCCGCGAGAGCACTGCCAAAGGCGCCGTGCCCGGCACCTGTGCCAGGCCACTATCCACAGCAAATGAATAGACGATTGCGCTCACCGCTGGACGGGTCTCCTGTCCAAGTAGATCTGAAACCAAGGATTAGCCGCCGCTTTGTTGCTGACAGAGAGGCCGGCCGTCACCTCCCCCACCTCCTCATGCGGCGCCCATAAGGCATCGGCACGAGAGCGAATCAGACTTCTGTCCGCTTCGGCAAGAGTGAGTTCTGCGGCCAATGCGAAGGCGCCAATCTGCATCCACGCAGTTCCCTCGAGAGCCTCGTATCCGACTGGCATTTGGTATCGCTCCGGATCCGTCGCACTGAGCAAGTACTTCGGCCCAAGGCCTTCCACCCAACCGGGGCCGGCCATGGTCAAAGCAACATCCACCATGGCATCGCGTACATCCTCTGACCCAGTCTCTTGGAAGAGTGCGTGCAAGCCATAGACCAGAGCCGCCATCTGCCAGGGCAGGTCGAAGCTCTCCCCCTCACCGAGGGCCTCTGGATGTGCGGGCTGGCGAATCGCGAAGCTAGCAGGCTCTCTCCCCAAGACCGGGAGAATGACCTTCTCGAAGCGCTCGTAGAGGTCCGCGAGCAACTGCCTGTCGCCGCTCGCACGGGCGATTTGCACACCCGCCTGCAAACACCATCCTTCTCCACGCGCGGTCATGAAGGGGACTCCCTCGAGGAGGGGTCGTAGACCACGGCCAATGCGTCGCAACTCGTCGAGGGCGAAGGGATCTCCCGTCAGCCAGTAGTAGTCGTAGAGGAGATCGACAGAGAAATGCTCGTAGTCGAGTGCGGTGAAGCCGTGAGGACGCTGCACAGTGCGCGAAGACATGCCCTCTCGCCAGGCCGCCATCGATTCAGGCAGTCTTGGATTCATCCCCGGCGATGGCCGCAGGGACTGCTGAAGGGCCATGCCCTCAGCAGCTCTGAGCAAGTCGCCAGAAGCCCAGCGCAGGACGTTGTGTAGGGCCGAAGGGCCATTGCGCGCGGTGCCCTGCGCGGCAGCATCACGGGGGTCACCAAAACCGGCGAAGGGTCCGAACTCGCCAGCCATCCGCAAGGACTGCAACTGCAAGCCGGCCTGACCATCCTCATCTGAAAGAATTGGCGCCGGTCCACCGTGCATGCCAAAGGCGCCAGTATGCCGAACCCAGTCGAGCTCTGGGACCGCAACCAATGGCTGGCGAACCTGCCAGCGTGCGAGCAAGGCTGCTGTTTCGTCGACCTCTTCGTCCTTTGCAAAGAGATCAAAGCGGAAGGCCTTGGCAGTCCGATCTCCCAGGTAGAGCTGATCGCTCGGCCCGAGCAGAACCTGCTTGAACCTGCCATCTTGCTGCAGCCGCGGTTGCTGCAGCAGATTCTCGCGGATGAAGCGTGGCCGAAGCAAAGTCTCCCGGCCGGATAGCAGGCTCAGCTGTCGAAAGCGGATTGGGCCCAGGGGCACGCCGGCGGCGCCAGCATTGTCCAGCAGAACCGTCAGCTCCGCCCGCCGCTCACCGCGGTAGAAGGTCAGATAGGCGCGCAGGGTCAGCAGAACCTGACTCGGATCCGTAAGCAGATGAAAGGCGCTGGCGAACCTGCGCCGGCGAATGAGATCGCTCCCAGGAAGCCAGCCGCCTGGACCAGCGCTCTCATCCGGCAGCAAGCCAGCAAGGAACTTCCGCCCCCAGGGGTCAATCAACTCGAACTGCAGCTCCGGCTGTTCTGGGAAGAGCCATCTCAGCTCCCGCCAATCCTGCGGCCCCTTTTCTTGGCGACGCAATCCGACCTCATAGGACGCACTGCTCTCCGCCGGGATCTTGACCCGAAGATGTAACTGGCTCAGGGCGATGGATCCATCAGACCATCGCAGGAGCGTCTGGGTCGGAAACACCTCGCCGCCGACTTCACAGGCAGGGAGTGAATAGTGCCGTCCCCGCGGCAGGGGCATCGATACAGCGAGCACCTGCAGACGCTCGATGGGCGCCAGGTTGGTGACTCTGAACTTCGGTGCGGATTCTTGTGGGGCAAGACAGAGCGCTAGCCCCAGGAGCAGACTCATATGCTCATTGGACCCGGTCTCGCATACGACTCAAGGGGTCTTCGCCTTGGCGCCGGACTCTGCCTTGGGCGCCGGCGGAGCCGCAGCAAAGGCACTGGGGAATTCACCCTCTCGGAGACGACGAATAGACCGGCCGGCTCTTCTCGGCGGCCGCACCTGAAACCTGTCCAATCGACCTGAAGCCAGGCGGCATTGCACAACCAGGCCAGCCAGATCACGGCTGCCGTCGAAGCCTCGCCAGAGGAACTGCCCCAGCGAAAGCGCCAGGCGCTCGCCCCCCGAATTGAGCAGGGGAGCCACCTCCAGGTAGGCAAACTCACCTTCCGGGCTGGACTCGACCCAGAACACCGGATCGCCAGCCAACTGTGCTCCGTAGCGCCCGGTGAGCTCCCGGACCACTCGCGGTATCTTCTTTTCAGCAGTCAACTTAAGTGCGCTCTGCATGATCAGGGCGAGGCTGAGACAGGCAGCGAGCCCGATGACGGCGATGACGATGTTGGAGCGTCCCACAGGGACTTAATCGGCAGCCGGGGCCCAGCTGGCTGATGCAATCCTGCCTCAGTCTGGATAGATGCTTGCGCCATGCGCCGATCAGGCTAAGGAAATGGCTCGTGCCCGTCGATTCATCAGGGGTGCGAACAGAAAGTCCCAAACCCTCTATCCAGACCAGCATGGGAAAGATCGTTCGCTGCCAGGAGTGCTCGGAGACCTATCGCAGTCTCGAGCGCCTCGAGGACCTACGCGACAACGACGGCATCTGCCTCGTTTGCAACGCTCCAATAGAGGTCAGCGACTGGGACAGAGTCCTGGCTTCCTATGAGGAGGACGACCTCGACGACGTGGACGATGTCGAAGAAATCGACGAGATCGATGACGATGCCGACGACCCGGATGCCTGGGATCCGGACAACGACGACGAGGAGCTGGACGATGAGGACGAGGAGGACGGCTTCCAGCGCTTCACCGATGACGAAGCTGGTGATGAGGACGAGGATCTGGATCCGGTGGATTCAGATCAAGACGAGCCGTGACAGCTTGTCAGGGGCACCCCTCACGGCCCCTGTCAGGCTGACAGCAAGGAGTCCGCAGAGGCCTCGGCCTCTCCCTCGTAAGCCTTGGAGATAAAGCCTCTTAGAGCATTGACGTCGGACGGCACATGGCTTGCTTTCCGCTGCCCTGCCCGGGATCCGTTTCGGGCCACCTGAGCAAGTCCATGGCACGCCCATTCTCTGTCCTCCTGGTTGAAGACGACGACCCACTCCGTTTGGTTCTGCATGAACTCCTGCGGACCTGGGGATGGCGGGTGCACGCCACAGGCGAAGGCATCGAGGCGATCGCCCTCGCCCGCAAGATCGCCTTCGACTTCTCCATCCTGGACCTTCATCTGCCGGGAATCGATGGCTGCGAGGTCCTGCGGACCATCAACAGTGAAGTGCGGCCTTTGCCCTCGATCATGATCTCTGGAGAAGCCTCGGAGGAGGAGACTGAGATTGCCATCCAAACTGGCGTCTTCACCCTCCTGCGCAAGCCCCTGGACATGAGCGATCTCCGGCTCACTTTGGATCATCTGATTCAGCATCACTTTGGAAGCAGTGGCTTCGGCCAGCCCGGACGCCCGCCCGCGCAGTGATTCGATTCGGAACTAACCCTCTCTAGATTTTCCCAACAGCAACTTACCCAGTACAAGTTTTCCCCCCGGCCCTGAACCAAATCCCCGCCGGAACCCCACCTCCCATCGTGGCAGTCATAAGGAGCAATAGAAACCATGGCCAAGACCAAGTCCGCAGCAAAGATCGTCCCTCTCGGTGATCGCGTCGTCCTCAAGCGGGTCGAAGCTGACGATAAAACCAAGGGCGGCATCATCCTGCCCGACTCAGCCAAGGAAAAGCCGCGCGAAGGCACTGTCGTTGCGCTCGGGAGCGGTCGTCAACTCAAGGACGGCAGTCGCTCGGAGTTCACAGTCAAGGTCAAGGACCGAGTGCTCTTCTCCTCCTACGCCGGCACCGAAGTGAAGGTGGACGGCAAAGAACTCATCATTCTCGGCGAAGACGAAATCCTCGCAGTGATCGACTGATCACCAGCCAATCGCTAACCCGAGCAAAACAACGAATCAATCAGGAATCCAAACATGGCCATCAAGAAGATTGCATACGACCAGGAAGCCCGGGAGAGGATGCGCGACGGTGTTCGCCAACTCGCCCGCGCTGTCAAAGTCACGTTGGGCCCACGCGGCCGCAACGTGATCATCGAAAAGTCCTTCGGCAGCCCGACCGTCACCAAGGACGGCGTCACTGTCGCCAAGGAGATCGAACTCGAAGGCAAGTACGAGAATATGGGCGCACAGCTCGTCAAGGAGGTCGCCTCGAAGACTTCTGACGTAGCCGGCGATGGCACCACCACCGCTACCGTCCTCGCTGAGGCTATCTTCGAGGAAGGCCTCAAGGTCGTGACCGCAGGCGCCAACCCGGTGGCCATCAAGCGCGGCATCGAATCCGGAGTCACTGCCGTCGTCGAAGCCCTGCGCAAGCAGTCCACCCCCGTGAAGGGCAAGAAGGAGATCTCACAGATCGGCTCCATCGCCGCCAACAACGATGAAGAGATCGGCAAGATGATTGCCGATGCCATGGATCGCGTTGGCCAAGACGGCGTCATCACTGTCGAGGAAGGCAAGAGCCTCGCCACCGAGGTCGACTGGGTCGAGGGCATGCAGTTCGACAAGGGCTACCTCTCGCCACACTTCGTAACGAACCCGGATCGGATGGAGGTTGTCCTCGACGACCCTTGGATCCTCATCCACGAGAAGAAGATCGGTTCGGTCAAGGACATGCTGCCCCTTCTCGAGAAGGTCGCTCAGTCCGGACGACCACTCCTGATCGTCGCCGAAGACATCGAGGGCGAAGCACTGGCAACCCTGGTCGTCAACAAGCTTCGTGGCGTGTTCAAGTGTGCAGCCGTCAAGGCACCTGGCTTCGGAGATCGCCGCAAGGCCATGCTCGAAGATCTGGCTGTCCTCAGTGGTGGCCGTGCCATCTTCGAGGACCTTGGCATCAAGATGGAGTCGGTTGGCACCGGTGACCTAGGCAGCGCCAAGAAGGTCGTCATCACCAAGGACGACACCACCATCGTCGAAGGCACGGGCAAGAAGGCCGAACTTCAAGGACGCATCGCGCAGATCCGAAACGAGATGGACAACACCAGCTCGGACTACGATCGCGAGAAGCTGCAGGAGCGGCTGGCAAAGCTCTCCGGTGGCGTCGCTCAGATCCTGGTCGGTGCTGCAACCGAAGCCGAGATGAAGGAAAAGAAGGCACGGGTTGAGGACGCCCTACACGCCACCCGCGCAGCGGTTGACGGTGGCATCCTTCCTGGTGGAGGCGTCGCCCTGCTCTCCGCCCAGATCCTCCTCGAAAAGAAGAAGCAGTCGGCCGATGAGCGCATCGGCAGCGACATTGTCCGCAAGGCCCTCGAAGCTCCCATTCGCCAGATTGCGAGCAACGCTGGTGTCGACGGCTCGATTGTCGTGCAGACGATTCGCTCGCAGGACAACAGCAACTTTGGCTACAACGCCGCGACCGACAAGTACGAAGACCTGATCAAGGCCGGCGTCATCGATCCGGCGAGCGTCACCTGCGCTGCCCTGCAGAACGCTGCATCCGTCGCCACTCTCCTCCTCACCACCGAGGCCCTGGTCTCAGTGGTCCCGGAGAAGAAGGGTAAGGGAGGCGGAGGAGATGACATGGGCGAGATGGATTACTAAGGACTCGAAGTCCTCATAGCCATCCCCAGCGAGCCGCCTGGTCTAGCACCAGGGGGCTCGCTTCACTTAAGGGCTAGCTCAGGTGAGAATCTCTGCATGCTGTGGATTCGCCCGCTCCTTCTCCTCTTCCTGACATCTCTCCCTAGCTTGGCACAGGAGGCAGCCCCGGCTCGGGATCTGGACCGGGTCGCATTCACCTTTACCTTCAATCCCGAGATGCGCCGGCCACAGATCGAGGCGCGCTTCATCGGCTTGAATCGCGACAAGCTCAACGTGGCCATGCCGGCCTGGCGACCGGGTTCGTATGCGATCAGAAACTTCGGCAAGGCGGTTCGCGGTTTTCGCGCCTATGACAGCCAAGGCGAGGAATTGCCCAGTGGCAAGGACAGCGAGAACAATTGGTCCATCGACTGCGCCGGGCAAAGCGAGGTTCGGGTTCGCTACGAACTTGCAATCGACGAAGAGAACTTCACCGGCAGAACCAAGCGACAGGTAGATGAAGAAAACGGCGAGAAATGGCTGAGCTGCCGCGCCTACATATTCCAAGGCCCCATGACTTGGCTGTATGTGCCGGAGCGCTTGGATTGCCCGCAGGAACTGAGCTTCGTAATCCCCGATTCCTGGGCGGTCGCCAGTGGCCTCGACTGGGACGAGGCCAGACAGATCTATGTGGCGGAGGACTACGACATCTTCGCCGACTGCCCCTTCCACGTCGGCATCTTCGAGAGACTCAGCTTCGAGTCCGATGGTGTGGTCTATGAGATCGCCCTCTCCGGCTTCGAACTGGACAAGAGCAACCGCGAACAGATCATCGAGCGATACCGGAAGATCGTGGTCGAACAGATCGAAATGATGGGTCCGGCCCCCTTCAAGAAGTACGCCTTCCTGATCAGGCGCCCGGCCCGGCCCGGCGGCGGAGGCCTGGAACATTTGAATTCGACCAATCTCACCTTGATGGATCTCAGCGGCTCCACCGAATCCCGCAACAGCATCTGGGATTCGGTAGTGAGCCATGAGTTCTTTCACGCTTGGAACGTGAAACGCCTGCGCCCGCTGGCTCTCGGCCCCTTCGACTACAGCCAACCCAACCGCACACGATACCTCTGGCTCTGCGAGGGGATCACCAGCTACTACGGCGACCTCTTGCTGGTCAGGTCAGGGGTCTGGAATGAGGAGTCGTATTGGGTCGAGACAATCTCCAACGAGATCAACAGCCTGCAGCGGAACCCGGGTCGGCTGAAGATGAGTGTGGCAGAGGCCAGTTGGACCGTCTGGGACGGTCGCGCCGGCCGCCGTGCACCGGACTACTACAACAAGGGGCGCCTGATCGGCCTCCTCCTCGACATCGAGATCCGCAGTGCGAGCGAGAACAAGCAGTCCCTGGATGATGTCATGCGCGCCCTCTACTTGCAGTGCATGTCGGAGAACAGTGGCTTTGCAGATGGAGATCTGCGCCGCATCTGCGAGGAGCTTGCCGGCAGGAGTTTCGAGAGCTTCTTTGCCAAGTACGTGGATGGCACCGACGAGCTGCCCTTCTCAGAAACTCTGGCCAAGATCGGCATCGCCGCCGCCCCGAAGATGATCCGCCGGGAGGATGGCAGCGAGAGCCCTGGGAGATGGCGAGTTGATTTTCTGCGCGAGGCTCCTGCCGCCGCCCTCGCCATGCGTAAGGCGATGGTCAAGTAGGGCAGCTGTCTAGCGCGGCTTCCTGATCTTCTTGGCCTGCGCCTCGCGATCCTTGAAGTACTTGCGGTAGCTCTGGATCTTGCCGAAGCGTTTCTTCGATGCCCGCAGGCATTCCACGAAGAGCTTGCGGTCGCCCTCCTGAGCCGCGTAGTTCATGAGCACATCGTAGAAACCCAGGGCCACGCCATCCGCAGGAACCCTGTCCGCCTCCAAGAAGGCCAGGAGCTTGGGACCCGCAAGCGCAAGGTCGTGGCCCTCGAGGGTGACGATGTGATCGACTTCAAGACTGAGAATCAGAGAATCGATTTCCTTCCTCTGCTTCTCACTCAAGTCCGGCGTGCTGTCGCGGAGTTGCTCCGCCTGGAATTGATTGACCCGCTTCAATGGGATGCCCGTGGACAAGTAGGCGAAGACCGCAGACTTGTCACCCGCATCGACTTTGGCCTTGGCATCGAGCCAGTTTTCCAGCAGAGCATGGGTCTCCTTGAATGCCTCCACGGTCCGACTGCGCGGACGGCTGAGAACCCCGCCATCGCTGTCGAGGAAGGCAAGGGTCGGAAACCCCGACCCGTCCTTCTCATGCAGAAGCCTCGGGTATGGTTCGTCCGCTACCCGTGAAGTGTTGTGCAGAAAGAGCACGACCTGCTTGGCAAACTTGGGGAAGTCCTTGTCGGAGAGCGCACCGCTCTCCAGGGATGTGCAAGGGCTTCAAGGGGCATAGCTGCGGGTGAAGTACACGAAGATCATCTTGTCTTCCTGCTTCGCCTTCGCCCGTGCCTGGTCGTAGTCCGTGATCCAATCAGCCTTTTTGAGAAAGTTGGCCTTGAGCTTCTGCTCGCGCTGGCGAATCAGCCGCTCCTGTTCCTTGTCCTGCGCCGGGAGGCTACCGAGACAGGCAGTCAGGCCGATGATTCCGAATTGCAGCACTCGTCTTCGCATGGGATTAATCATCACTGGACTTCATTCTCGCCAAGTCCTCAGAATGGTCAAGGCGCCAGGGCAGCGAGAATGCGCGCCGACACCTCGCTGGCGTGGACGCTGCCCGACTCAGCTCGCTTGGACGAAGAGATGAACAGAGGGCCAGCCTGCGGGTCCTCGAGAAGCCGCCCATGACTTCCCCTGACCAAACCGGGATCGGTGCCGATCACATCCATGAGATAGCGAAAACCCAGCTTCTTCTTCAGCAGGTTCTTCACGATGCGCAGCTTGGGGAATGAGATCCCAGGATCCAGGAAGAGTTCGGTCGGGTCGTAGCCTGGCTTGCGATGAATGTCCACCGTGTTGGCGAAGTCAGGGCGGCGGCTCTCCTCGAGCCAGTAATGATAGGCAAACCAAGTGCCGGGCGCCGCGATGCACAGTAGATCACCACTGCGCTCGTGATCGATGTGCAGCCGCGCCTGCTCCTCACGATCCAAGACCTCGGCCACACCCTCCAAGCCAGAGACCAAAGCCTTGATGTCCGCAATCGACGCACCGGCCCCCAGGTACAGATGCGCAATCTGATGGTCTGCCACCGCAAAGGCCTTGGACGCCCCTGCATCCAGGAGCTGGCCATGGCTGGTCTCCTGCACACGCAACAGCCCTCTCTCGTGAAGAAAGCGATTGATGAAGATTGGCCGAGTAACCTCTTCGATGCCGTACTCGGAGAGGATCATCACTTCAGCGCCCACTGCGCGAGCGTGATCGATGAGTCGGCCAACCTCTCGATCGACCTCAGCGACAGCTGCCTTGGAACGAGGGTCCTCGGGCCCAAAGCGCTGATGGTCGTAGTCCAGATGCGGCAGATAGACCAAGGCCAGAGATGGATCCCGCTCCCGCATGACGGCGAGGGATGCATCGGCAATCCACCGACTGCTGGCGATGCCCGCTCCCGGACCCCAGAACTGGAAGAGCGGAAAGGCCCCCAGTTGGCCCTGCAGATCGCCAGCGAGTTCCGGTGGCTCGCTGTACAGACCCGGCTTCTTGAGTCCATCGGCCCAGTACTCCGGGCGGGGGGTCACCGACCATTCCACCGGGGCGTACATGTTGAACCACCAGAACATCTTGGCGCAGGTAAAGGCCGGGTCCTGTCGAGCCGCTGCTGAGTAGACCTTCTCGCCCTGGATGAGCTGATTGGCCTGGCGCCAGAACATGACCTGGGCCAGGTCCCGGAAGTACCAGCCATTGGCGACGATGCCATGCTGATTGGGATGCAGGCCCGTCAGCCATGTGGCCTGTACGCTGCAGGTAAGAGCCGGAAATACCGTCTCCATCGGTGCCATGAAGCCTTCGCGGGAGAGCTCACGGATTCTCGGTGCCTGGTCGAGATCGCAGGGGCGCAGCCCGACCACATCCACAACCAACAACTTCATGCCTGCAACCACTCCATAGGCCACGGTTGTAGCCGCTACGCGGATCAATCAGAGGGCATTTCCCGGGCACAGCCGGGGCCCAGAACCGTAGCATGGCGCCGCCATGAATCCCCGATCAGCTAGCAACGTCGAAGAGTCCGTCATCAACCGCTATTCAGAAGGTGCGAAGGCCCGCGAAGAGGCCCTCTGCTGCCCAAGCTCCTTCGATCCGGCCTACCTTTCGGTGCTCCCCAAGGAGATCCTCGAGCGCGACTACGGTTGCGGGGATCCGACGCCCTATGTGCGACCCGGGGACAGGGTCCTCGACCTGGGCTCCGGCGCCGGCAAGGTCTGCTGGATCGCCGCCCAGATCACCGGAGCGAATGGACATGTCATCGGCGTCGACATGAACACGGACATGCTGGCTCTCGCCAAGCAGCACCACCAGGAGATCGCCGCAAAGGTCGGCCACGACAATGTGAGCTACCGCCGCGGCATGATCCAAGACCTGCGTCTGGATCTGGATCTCCTCGCCAAGGAGCTCGCCGCCGCGCCAGTCGACAGCCCGGACAGCTGGCTCGCCATGCGCCAGGTCGAAGCGCAGCTCCGCGACCAGAAGCCCATGATCCCCGATGCCTCGGTTGATGTGGTCCTCTCCAACTGCGTGCTCAATCTCGTGCGCCCGGAGGACAAGCCACAGCTCTTCCGCGAGATCTTCCGAGTAGTGAAGCCCGGTGGCCGGGTGGCCATCTCGGATATCGTCTCCGATGAGGACATCCCCGCGGAAATGCAGGCCGATCCGGAGCTCTGGTCAGGCTGCATCAGCGGCGCCTACAGGGAGGATCACTTCCTCGAGGCCTTCGAGGAGGCGGGCTTCCACGGCATGCAGATCATGAGCCGGGACGAGAAGCCCTGGCAGACGGTCCAGGGCATCGAGTTTCGCGCCATGACCGTGCAGGCCTTCAAGGCGAAGGCCGCCGAAGACTTGGATCGCAAGCAGGCGGTGGTCTACATGGGCCCCTTCAGCCAGGTAGCGGACGATGCGGGTCAGGTGTTTTTTCGCGGTGAGCGTATGGCGGTCTCCGATCGCAGCTTCCAGCTCTTGCAGGGCTCCCCCTATGCCGGGCTGTTCAGCTACATCGAGCCACGGACTGCAGTGAGCCCCGAGGACGCGGAGCCATTTGCAGACGAAAGCGGCAGCAATCGCCATCCGCGCGAATCCAAGGGGGAAGACGATTCTGTCAGCGGCGATGGCTCTGCGGCCTGCTGCGGCCCCGAGCCCGATAGCTGCTGCTAATTTTCGCCTGGATCAGGGTGAGTGAGGGACAGCCCTAGGCTAGAACTTCCCCATGGTCGACGGGACGAAGCCCGACACGAACAATCCCCTGCCGCCTCCCTGGGACCGCATCTTCTCCCTCGGGACGCGCGCCTTCGTCTGGGGCCTGCTGGCCGGGATCATCTATCTGCTGCGGCCCTTCTTCCTGCTGCTCTTCCTGACCTTCGTCTTCGCCTATGTGCTGGAGCACGGTGTGCAGGGACTCGCACACCGAATCGCGAGCCGAGCACAGCGCGTCGTCTTGGTGTCGACCGTGTTCATCGGCACACTCGTGACTCTGGGAATCTTCGTCACGCCACAGATCGAGGGGCAGGGCCGCGAACTGATCAAGAGCTACCCGGTCTACCTCGAGGCCTTCGACAGGCAGATAAAAGAACCCCTTCAGGACTCTCTACCAAAGGGTGCCCTCTACTCAGGATCGACGGAAGAGTACCTGCGCGTCTACATGTTCGGCGGATCCGACACGCAAGCCGGCACAGAGACCGACCCAACCACGACGGCGCTCGAGTTCATGGCCACTGTGGGCGGATCCATCATCGGGATCACCTCATCGATCCTACTTTCCCTGCTCTTCTCCTTCCTCATCGTCTTGGATCTGCCGAAGCTCAGCAAGGGCGTTCAAGGCTTGGCCAAAACCAAGCTGGGCTTCATCTATGAGGAGGCCGGCGAAACCATCTCCAGCTTTGGGCTGGTACTAGGCCGAGCTCTCGAAGCACAACTCTTCATCGCCCTGCTCAACACGATCCTCACCTCCATCGGGCTGTACTTCCTGGGCATTACCTCGAATCTTGTCTTCCTGGCTCTGATCGTCTTCCTCTGCAGCTTCATCCCCGTGGCCGGGGTCTTCCTGAGCTCGACTCCGATCTGCCTTGAAGCGCTCTCCCAAGAAGGCCTGCAATTGATGCTCTTGGCTCTCGGGTTGATCCTGATCATCCACTTCATCGAGGCCTACTTCCTGAACCCACGGATCTTCGGTCATCACCTGCGCATGAATGCGGTGCTCGTGCTGATGGTCCTGACCATCGGCGGCAAACTCTTCGGAGTCTGGGGCTTGGTGCTTGGGCTGCCGATCGTGAACTACCTCTTCGGCTATGCGATTCGCTATAAGCAGGACGTCACCGAGCCAGGGATCGACAACCAACCTGCCTAGCGCGCGCCGGGCTTGCCCGCAGGCCCGGCGCTCACGACCAGCACACGGCCTGGATACAGGTGGCTCTGAGCAACCCTTTGCACGTCCTGGCGGGTGACGCTGCGAATGATATCCGAGTATCTAAGCAGGTAGTCAAAGCCCAGTCCGAAGCGCTTGGTGGAGATCGCGTAGTTCGCCAGGCTCAGATTCCGCTCGAGATGCAGGACAAAGCTGCCGGTGAGATACTCCTGCACGTCGGCCAGCTCCTGGGCGCTGGGTAGGCTGTCCTGCATTCTGCGCATCTCCTCCAGAAAGCCGGCGATAGCCTTCTTGCGGTGCTCGGGTGAGGTGCCGATGTAGGCGCAGAAAGTGCCCGGGTGCACACCTGCCGATCCAGCGATCTCCGCGTTTACCGCGTAGCAGAGCCCCTCATCATCACGCAACCTCTTGCTGATCCGCGAAGTGAAGCCGGGCCCAGTTCCCAGAATGTGGTCCATGACTAGCAGGGCATAGAAGTCCGGATGATCGCGGCGAACTCCCAGGTGTCCCAGGAACACATGCACCTGCTCCCGCTTCATCTGAATATGCACTTCACGGCGCTTCGCGGGCAGCGCTGGATCCGCGTGCGAAACGCGATCCTGCCCCGACTTCTTGATACTGGCGAATCTCTTTTCGAGGAGATCGAGGCTCTTCTTCACCGGATCGGGACCGACCATCACTAGGTAACCATGGGCAGGGCGATACCAGCGCTGATGAAAACGACGCAACTTCGCCGGACCGTGACTCGCGACTGCCTCCGCAGACCCGAACTGTGGCCGGGCCAGTGGGTGATCCCCATAGATCTCCGCATAGAAGCGTCGCCGGGCAACCGAGCGCGCATCGTCGTTCTCTTCCAAGATCGCGCTCAGCACCTCCGACTTGACGCGCTTCAGGTTGCCTGCCGGGAAGGCGGGCGCCATGACGAACTCGCGAAGTAGCGCCAGAATCTTGGCCGCATGCCCGGCCGGCCCATGAATGCTGCCACCATTGCTGTGACCATCGAAGCCCGCACCCAATGCCTCGGTGGCCTTCGCCATGGCCAGGTCATCGCGCTTCTTGCTGCCTTCATCGAGGCAGTTGCCCACCAAATGCGCGAGACCCACCTCACTGGCGGTCTCATCGACCTGGCTCAGGCGCAGGGAAATCCCCGCCGCCATGGTTTCGACTCCGGGGTTCTGGACGGCGAGGGCACAGAGGCCATTGCCCAGCACGCGTTCACCGATACGTAGCTGGATAGCCTTCAAGCTCGACCCTGCTTCACCGATTCCTCGGGAATCGACCAAACGATGTTCCAACTACCTTCAGCAAAGAAGCGCTTCGCCACCGCCTTGATCTCGCTGGCGGATACTCCTTCGTAAATCCCGATGGCCTTCCTCAAGAGTTTGTGACCTCCCTGAGCCAGGCCCTCGAAGCGAGCGATGCGCAGGGCTGAATCCAGGACGGTTTCGCTCTCATGAAGATAGTTGGCGAGTATCTGCATGCGAGCACGGCGCAATTCAGCCGCCGATGGACCCCTGCGAACCAGGCCAAGGAGCTCTTCGCGGATGATCTCTTCGACCTGCTGCGCCTCCGCATCGCCTACCAACTCGGCAGCCACCCAGAACAAGCCCGGATCGAAGCGCACTTCGTTCCAGACGGTTACTGAGCTGGCGAGATTCTCGCGCGTGACCAGGCGATCGTGAAGTCGACTACTGCGCCCGGATCCCAGCAGAGTGCTGATCAGATCCAGGACGAAGTCATCACGCTCGCCCATCTTGCAGGTTCTGCAGGCCATGCAGATGCGCGTCAAGCTGCCGGGGTCCTTGAGCAAGAGTCGCCGCTCATCTCGAGTTTCTGGCTCAGCCAGGACCGGCGATCTCTCTTCGACCGGCTGCAATGCACCAAAGAGATCCTTGATGCGCTTGCTTGCCGCTTTGCGATCGAAGTCGCCTGCAGCTACCAGGAAGGCGCGATTGGGTCCATAGCACCTTTCGTAGTAGGAACGCATTCCTGCAACGCTCAGTCGCTCCAAGTCCTGCTTCCAACCGATGACCGGATGATGGTAGGGGTGCACCTGATAGGACAGGGTTTCGATCGCTTCGAAGAGTCGTCGCCAGGGATCATCCGCACCCATGGCCAGTTCTTCGAGCACGACCTGCTTCTCAGCAGCAAACTCCTCGGCGTCGAGTAGGCAACCCTGCATGCGATCGGCCTCGATTTCGAGGGCAGTCTCCCAGCGATCCGCGGCCAGGGTGAAGTAGTAGGCCGTAGCGTCGCAATCGGTGAAGGCATTGTTGCTCCCACCCATCTTGCTGGTCAGCAGGTCGATCTCCCCCTTCGCATAGCGGCTGCTGCCCTTGAACATCATGTGTTCGAGGAAGTGGGAGAGACCCGTTTCGCCGCTCAGCTCATCGCGCGCACCGACTTGGTACCAGAGGACCGTGGCGACGATGGGCAGATTGTGGCGTTCGAGCAAGAAGGCACGAAAGCCGTTCTTCAACTCGACCACCTCGACCTTTGGTAGCTTCAAGATCGCCCTTGCGTGAATGTCTTGCCGAGCAGGCTGACCTCTTCATGGGTGAGAAAGCGATAGCGGCCAGAGGCGAGCCCATGCAGGCTCAACTCGCCGATACGAACCCGCTTCAAAGAGACAACCGGGTAGCCAAGCTTGGCGAAGATCCTGCGAATCTCGCGATTGCGACCCTCCCGCAAGATGACCTTCAGATAGCTGCGATCCCGGCTGAGCCTCTGAATGATGATGCGCGCTCCCCCGGTCTTGCCTTCCGAAAGCCAGACACCACCCCTGGCTTTGTCCGTCTCGTCTTTGCTTACCCGGCCCTTCACCAGGACTGCATAGGTCTTGGGAACGCCGTGGCTGGGATGGGCGATCTTCTGCGCGAAATCTCCATCATTCGTCAACAGGATCAGGCCCTCCGAGTCCGCGTCCAATCTGCCAACCGTATACACACGCCCGCGCACTTCCGGTAGATAGTCGATGACCCGTCGACGTTGCTCATTCTTGGCATTCGTGCAGACCACGCCGCGAGGCTTGTTGAAGAGCAGATAGAGCTTCTTCTCTGGCTGAACCCGGGAGCCATCGAAACGCACATCGTCGCTGCTGGCGTCGACCCTGGCGCCGACCTTATTGATGACCTCGCCGTTGACGATGACTCTGCCCTGCTCGATCAGGTCATCGGCGGCCCGGCGGCTGCAGACTCCTGCGGAGGCGAGAAAACGGTTCAGGCGCACCTTACCGTCCTCTGGGATCTCCGAGGGAAGCGGGGTGACCTTCAGGGCACTGCGGTTGCTCGTCCCCCGCTTGCGCGGCCGGCCACTGCCCGAGGGCGCCTGCCCTCGCTTGTTTCGTCTGTCAGATCGCATTCCTCAGCTCCCGAGCCCTGGATCCGTCCAGAAAAACTCCAAGCCACCGATCGGCGAAACGAAGACTTCTTTGGTAGCGGCCGGGACCAAGACTGTATCGCCCTTCCGGAGAGTCAGCGGTAGTTCTTGACCACCACTGCGCCAGCCCAGAGTTCCGGCGCCTTTCAAGACGGATAGGACCCGGGCAGCCCCTTCCGTCGTCAGTTTCTCCGGGTCTTCGAGCCTCACCTGGTGCACTCGAAAGCACTCGTCCTCCAAGATCAAGCTGCTGCCAGCCCCCCACTGCCCACTGCTGCGGCCAGGTTCCCATAATCCTCCGTCCACGCGCACTGCCCGCAGGGCCTTCTCGACCTGCAATTCCCGGGGCCGGCCCCAGTCATAGAGTCGGTAAGTAAGCTCCGAATTCTGCTGCACCTCGAACACAACCACGTCCGGGCCAATGGAATGCACCGTTCCCGCAGGCACCGGGATGACATCCCCCACACTCGGTCGGAAGGAATGCAGGAGCTCGGCGAGCCCCTCACTCTCCACCTGCGCTGCCAGCTCTTCCTTCCCGACTCCCGCTCTCAGGCCACGGATAATTCGGCCCTCCGGCCCCACCGCGAGTACGATCCAGGCTTCCGACTTCCCCGAATCCCCATCCTCCCGGGCCTGGGCATCATCGGGATGCACTTGGATGGAAAGCGCCTCACGGGAGTCGATAAATTTGATCAGGATGGGGAAGCGATCGAAGCTCCGCGCGGCCCTTGCACCGAGAACTGCCTCCGCGTCCCGCTCCATCAGATCGCGCAGGGTCAGCTCAGAGTCTCGAATGGCGTTCGAGCCATCCGGGCGATCGTAGAGCTCCCAGGTTTCACCAATATTGTCCTGGGTTTCCGCAAGATCGAGGATTTCTCTGAGCGCAGTCCCACCCCAGGGCTTGGTCACGATCCGTCGTTCCAGGTGGCATGGAGTGATCTTGCTCATCGATTACCCGGCCAGACTCGCGAGTCACACTCCTGCGGCTCTGACCATCGCTAGTTTTCCACAGCATCGGGTTCTGTGGAAAACAATCAAGGTCAGCTTGGCGCCATCTGCGCGCTTTCATCAACGATGACTTTTCCGATTCCCTTGCTAGATTGGCAGCGTAGGGCTCAGCCAGAAGCTGCTCATTCCTCGGCAACAACCAAGACCCCAATCATGCCCAGATCGATCCTGAACTTGATACCACTCTGCCTTCTCGGCGCCTGTGCCAGCAATGCACTGGATCGCTCGGGGGATGTAACCCTGGCCCCCTCTGCGAGCCTCAACGAGAGCTCTGCTGAACCGCTCATGGCAGATGCCAGCAGCCCGGTCTCAGCTGCTGACATGGGACTGGCCAGAGCCATGGCAAGCAATCCGAGTATTGCTGAAGGCCTTGTCACTCAAGACCAGGAGCAGGACTACTCGCCATCCTCACTCTTCAGCCAGCACCACGGCGAGTTCTACGAAGACTTCGAACCCTTCCGGGAAAACATCAGGCTCACTTTCCGCGGCCAAACTGCGACGCAGGTCGACGGCGAGTCCGGGCACTTCGATCTCTGGGGTGTGGGCATCGAGGGCAACTACGACATGGTCATCGACCCGGACATCGTGTTGACCATGGGCGCTCGACACGAAACCCGGCGCTACAACTACAACAGCAACTTCGCTGGGCCAGACCAAGACGAATACATGCGGGAGCTGAGCCTGCACGCGGGCGTCGGCGTCTTCGTGAATGACGACCTATATGTCTCCGGGTCAGTGGTGCCCGGCATCTTCTCGGACATGCAGTCCAGCTTGAACAGCCGCGACTGGCAGTTATTCGGGCGCTCCCTCGCCACCTTCCGCTATGCGGACGAGCTCTACCTCAAGGGTGGTGTCTACATCGACCAGACCTTCCGCGATCTCCCTGTCTACCCGGTCCTGGGTATGGCCTGGCTCTTCCATCCGGACTGGCGGCTCGATGTCCTGCTCCCCCGCGACATCATGGTCACCTGGAACTACACACCGGAGTTCAGTCTCAACGGTGGTGCTGATTTGCGCGGCAACCAATACAACTTCCGCTCGGATCTCTCCACCGGCAAGACCGAGTACAAGTTGACCACTCAGGAGTTCAACCTCTTCGTCGGCGCCAACTATCGCTTCGACGAGAACCTGTCGATCTTCGGTCGCGTCGGTGGCGTGCTCTTTGGCGACAGCAGGTTCCCCGGACCGACCGGCAACTCCAAGGGCCAGCTCGAGCCTTCGCTCTTCTTCGAAGCCGGTGTTGGCTGGACCTTCTGATCCACAGAAGGCTCACCTGACTTTGCCTGCAGCGCGAAGAAGCTCACCATGTAGTTGATCTCCTCCGGATCCCCGCGACCTGCACGCGGAATCCGCAGGAAGATCCGGTAGCTGGCGCCCTCACTGAGCTCCAGACCCGCGGGCCGGAAGATGAGGCTGTAGCCCAGCCCCATGCCCTGATCGGAGACGGAGAGGCTCTGCAGGGAAAGCTCCTCCGCATCCATGAACTTCGCGTCCAGCCGGTAGAACTTCAATTCAGCCCGGGCGAGAGCAGATCTGCTGTACTTGCGCCAGTCGAAGTTGATGCTCCATGGCCGGGATGCGGCGAAGTAACTCAGCGGGTAGTACCCGGGGCCGGGATAGCAGACATAGTCGATGCCGTCCCTGCGCCCACTCTGATCCCGGCACATCATGGCCGCATAGCGTCCTCGCCGCCCAAATCCCAAGACTTTGAGCTCAGGATTGAGGCACCATGCCCTGTGTCCCAATTGCTCGATGTTGGCTCCGTCCGAGTCGTCGATGAATCCATCGACTGCCCGGCTGAGATCAATTTTTGGATATGCGAAGGCGAGGTTGCTGCCCCGAATCCCAATCAGACCTCGACTGTACTCACCGGCAGACAAACCTGGATTTGGCAGCTCGTGGGCAATTCGCCCCGCAGCCTGGCAAAGCAGCGCAGCAGCATCCGCCAGAGAGTTCAAGCGCTCGCTCGTGCGCATGCCCCGCCATTCGACAGCACTGAGGTAGCGGTAGGCCTGCAGTCTCTGCAGCGCACGCGATCGTTCGCCGGCCAGCGAACCCAGGTTGGAGGCGACAGGCTGTGTAGAGATCGCGCGCAGCTGCGTTTCGATCGCCAACTTGCTGCGAGCGAAGTCCTGGCTCTGCAGTACAGACGTCAAGGCGAGAGCCGCAAGAATCCGGGAAACTGGCCTGATCAAATCCAAGGCATACCTGGCGAGTTTGCTCAGTTCTTCTGTGCGTGATGCACTAGTTCGTGCACGCGCTGTATCACCGCGGTGTTGCTGATCGATCCACCTCGGATGGCGGGCTCGAGCGCACGCAAGAGCTCAGCACGAATCTCATCTTCGCTCAGCTGTGGTCTCTGGTCCAGATGCCCGGATGCCAAGAGAGCTTGGCGAAGACTATCCATCTTGTCCTTGCGGAAGCCCTTGACGCGCAAGTCTTGACGCTCCTCGATGACTTGAATCAGTCTGCTCGCACTGCCACCGAGTTCTTCAGCAATCTCGGCAAAGTCATTGAGGAAGCGCTCCGATACACCGGCCTCGCGCAGCACTCGACGATCGACCGGCAAGCCGCGCCCAATGCGCCAGGCCTGACTGAAGCAGAGCGTCAAGTCAATCATGGCCTCGACCGCATGTCGGTCTTCACTAGTCAAGTCACTGGGCATCCGGTCGCCGGAAATCATTGAGCGCAGCGGCCCCAGATACTCCACACGCTCACGCAACACCCGGTGCAACAGCTCCAGGTCATGTCCCAGAAGATAGAAGAGATGCACTTCGGAGGCCTCACGCAGAGGCCGGAAGGGAGGCACCTTGATGGCAGTGGCATACTCACTCGGGCTCAATCCCCGCGGCAGAATGACCTCTGGTAGCTCGGGCACCAGAAGATCATCGCTGTCGCGAACGCTCTGCCCAAGGGCGCGCAGTTCGCCGAGATCGACGACATGAACCTCAGCATCGCGGCTCCAGGCTGCCAGATCCGCCGGACTGGATGTCAGGTAGATGATTTGACGACCATCCTTCTCAGCGAAGGCCTGCAAGTTCTTGACGATGCTCTCGAAGCGTGCGGGGTCCGATGTGCTCAGGACATCATCGAGGAAGAAGGGCAGGGCCTCCCCGCGCTCCGCCTGCATCGCGAAGGCCAGACGCACGGCGATCAACAATTGACTGCGCGTGCCCGTAGAGAGTTCGGCAAGGCTCCGTAGCCGATCGCCCTTGGTATCACGAGCTACGAAGCGCGCCTGTTGCCCACCCCAACCGTCACTGAGCTGCAGCTCGAATTGGTGCTCGGTGAATTCCGCGAACAGGTCCGCCGCTTGCTCGAGAATCTCCGGCCTCGCCTCTTTGGCGTGCTGCTCCTCGACTTCTTCCAGGAGGAATCTACCGGCGCTCGCCAAGGAAGCCTCCTCGAGTCGATCTTCCAAAGCTGCCAGGGCTTCGTTCTCAACCTTGATGGCCTCTGCCAAGACTCGACCGTGCCTGGCCGAGTCAATCTTCTGACGGATTTCGGCGATCTCTCCGACGATCTGTTCGAAGCTCGCCGCCAGACTCCTGAGCCCCTCGATTTCGCCAAGGAGCTCCTCCTCGGAGGGCAGCGGCCCAAGCTCGTGGACCTTCTCATGACAGATCTTCTCTCTCAGAGCGGCTTGATGGCCTGCCGCCTGAGCAGCACGGAAGTCCTCCAACCTGCCAAGGCAGGCGATGATTGTCTGGTCATCCCCCGAATCCATATCTAGCGAAGTGAAGATGAACGATTCCTTGGCAGCCAGGGAATCGAGCTCCTTCTGCAGGCGCATCTTCTCGGCACTGGCATCCCGCAATTGCTGTCGACTCGTCGAACAATCCGTAGAGCGCTGCCGCAGCCGCTCAGAATGGAGATTGATGGCGCTCACCGTCCCTTCGGTGGGCTCGCCGTGCTCAACCAGAAAGCCCATGAGCCCGGCACTGGTCGCCATGTGCTCCGCACGCAACTCCTTGCAACGGCGCAGTAATTGATCACGCTCGAGGACTGCATCTTGCAGGTCGCCAAGATTGCGCGTCAGGAGTACCAAACCCAGGTCTGAAACCGAAAGGTCCAGACCCGTATCGCTCAGCATGCGGCTTCGCTCCGAGGCCAAGTCTGCCTCCGCAGTTTCTAGCTCGCTGAGTTGCATAGCGAGGAAGCGCGACTCCGCGTCTCGCTCCGCCTGCATTGCCGCCGAGGCAGTTTCCTTCTCCAACTCAGCGATCCTCGCGTCGACCTTGACCTTGGTCCAGGCCAGAGGCGGCGAAACCATGCCACGACGAAAGTCCGTAATTGCCCGCTCACGGGCCTCAGCCGACTCCCCATCCCGCTGGCAGCCAAGCCAGGATCCGATCAGCAGGCTGCCACCAGCGAGAGCCCAAAAGGCCGGGTGCAGGTAGACCGCCGCCACGATGGCAGCACTCATCCCCATGAGAGTCAGGGCCACCGCCAGCCCGCGAAGCCTGCGGAGGTAACTCTGCGCCGGTCCAGGCACTGAACGCCACTCGCGAAGACAGGCCACGGCCTGCTGCAGATCGACAAGTTCTGCTGAGGATCCATCGCCGACAAGCAAGCGCAACCTCGACTCGAGATTTGCGCGCTGCTGTATCAGGACATCGACCTGCTTCAGATAGGCTTCGGCCCGCCGCAGCACCGAGTCATCGATACAGGTAGTCGAGAGGTCTCTGCTACCGAGTCGCTCTCGCGCCCGAGCAACTTGTGTCTCCGCATCCTCCAGCAGTTGCTCCTGGTTGCGCAGTTCCGACTCACAAGCGCGCAGCTCTTCTATGCCGGCCATATGCCTGGCGAAGCGCAGACTGTCCAAGCCCTCTTCCGGCAAGTTGGCCTGCTCAATAGTCTCGTGGGCGAGGTCGATGAGATCTTGCCGGCCAGCGATCGCCTTCGTCTTCTCCGCAATCTCGCGACGCAGGTCCTGGATCCTGGACATCTCCGTCCCCTCGAGCAGCCGCATCTGCGGCTCGAACAGGGCCAGGGCTTCCGCGGCAAGCAGGTTGTCCCTTCTGGCTCGGACCAGTTCCAAACGGAGCTCCAACTGACGCAACTCGTCACGGGCGGAACCTGCCAGGCGCTTTCTCTCCTCGAGACGCTCGAGCCCCGCTTCGCTAGCACTGATCTCGAGATGCTCACCTCGAATCTTGGCCAGCTCTCGCCGCGCCGCCTCGACCGTAGCCCGTTCTTCCTGGCCATGAGTCTTCTTGACCCGGTACTTATCCGCGGTCAGGAGACCGCGCATGTCGTATCCCCCGGCCATATGTCGAAGGATCTCCTGGGCGAGATCCTCGTCCCCTGACTCAGCAGCGTTGAGGTCGTCAACCTCAACGGTGAAGCACTTGGCAAGATGAGCTTCGGGGAGAACCGGGCGTTCGGTTGCTGCACCATCGGCAAGCCAGTTGGTCTGGTCGCCTTCGCGCACGACCTCGAGTTCTCGCTCGCCTGCAACCAGCTGCATGGACAAGGACAGATGGTCCATGCGTTTCTGATCCGACCAGATGAGGCTGCGGAAAGCACGACAGAGGCTCGTCTTGCCGGATGCGTTGGGGCCTATGATCAGATTGAGTCCCGGGGACATCTCCTTGATGGCAAAGGGATCGCGGATGCCTGGCAGGCGCAGAATCTCGAGGGAACGAATCCTCATTTAGCCACCTCCTGCTGAGCCAACAGATCCTGGAGAGCAGACCGTCCGGAACGCTGCAGGAGATCGACCAGGTAGTCTTCGCTCAGATCCCGCTCACCCAAGGAACTCCAGAGAGGCTGGGCATGCAGTCGACGAAGGTCCTCCTTCGCGGCGGAAACCAACCTGCGCTTTTCCGGATCATCAGCCGGCCTCGCCAGAACCAGGAGTCGACGGGCCAAGAGCGCCGGTGGTTCCTGTCCCTCACTCATGGCTAGCAAGTCGATACGTGGCTGAGTTGCGTTGGTGATCCGCTCGATGAAAAAGCTCACGCCATCGCGCTCATGATGGAAGTCGTCGAGACCCTCTCGAGCCGCTGCCAAGACTCGATCGAGCTCCGCCGGAGCCTCCCCCACCAGGCGCAGCCGACAGCCGACCAGGCGAGTCTCCCCGAGTTCCGGGGCCAGCCTCTCCCGTTGATCCCCGACCGCAGCACTGATGAGCACGGGGAGATCCTCCGCCTGCTCGAGCTCGCTGAGATCTACCTCCATGGACTCCCAGCGCAAGGGCGCGAGACTGAGCTGCTGCATGGAGATATCGGTCTTCGACCGAACTTCCATCAGCCATGGCCCGTGCCGGCCGGTCTCGCTCGGGTCCAAACCCACCAACGATCCGAGGTACCCGATCGGCCGCGATGCGGAGAACTCGGATGGCGAATGGATGTGCCCCAACATCCAGGCATCCACCGGCGCCTGGCGCAACTGAGCACTGCGCACCGGTGCATAGGGTGAGGGGCCCGCATCGAGATCACAGTGCAGAAGACCTATCCGCGCAGCGGCAGGAGCCTCCAGGGTCGGCAATGACTCGAGGGGGCTGAGGTGCACAGCTCGGCTGGGAAAGGACCAGCCGAGAATGTGCAGAGAAGTTCCGTTCTGGCACTGCAGGAGGACCTCCTCCCACTCACCATCCCGGCCAAGGAGCTGGAACCCCGGCAGGCTATCCGCGAGGCGAGGTAGGACCATGACATCGTGATTGCCCGCCACGGCGAGCACATGGATCCCCGCGGCGATGAGCTCGCGCAGGCCTGCATCCAAGAGACTGAAGGCCTCGTAGAAGTCTTCCTCCGCCTCAACCACGTCACCAGCGAGGAGCACCGCATCCACATCCTCGCGGATAGCAGTCTGCACTGTGGACTGCCAGGCAGCTGCCGGTGAGAGCTGCTCGGGCAAGATATTGAAGCGGTTCAGGTTTCTCGGCAGTCGCGAGGGAACCCGCCCGAGATGCATGTCTCCCACGCAGAGAATCCTCGAGGTCTGCTGCTTCATGCCCTTGGATACTTCACGCTACTGCGCAGCACTTCTTGTACTTCTTGCCACTGCCACAGGGGCAGGGATCGTTTCGGCCCACCTTCTTTTCCGCTCTCTTGAAGGTCTCATGGTCGGCCATCTTCGAGTCCACAAACAGCCACCTGGTCTCATCTCGCCGAAAGCTCGCCTGTTCGTGATGAGCGTACTCTTCACCCTTCAAACGGTAGCGGGCAATGAAGTCGACCGTCCCCGTCTCCCCATCCTCGCCCATCGCCGTGTCGATCAGCTCGAAGCCCAGCCACTCGGACTTCTTGGACCAACTCTCCGTTGACTCTCGGTCCACATCACCCGAGGTCTTCGGGTCTTGAGTTCCCAGGATGTAGTCGATCTCAGCGTTGACGTAGGCGGTGTATCGTGCCCGCATCAGTAGCTCGGGAGTCTCGGGGAGCTTCTTCCCCTGAATGAAGGGGCCACAGCATTGAGCGAGTTTCTTACCGGTTCCGCAGGGACAATCCATGCCCGCCATTATGACGAGACAGGGCGGAGGCAAGCTAGCCGTAAAGCATGAGGTAGACGACAACCCCGGTCACCGAGACATAGAGCCAGATAGGCAGGGTGATCTTCGCCAATCGACGATGCCTTTCTCGCTTGTCCTGCAGCCCCCAGACGATCACCAGGATGATCATCGGCATTTGCGCCGCGGCCAGAATGATGTGGCTGATGAGAATCACAAAGTAGACCAGCCTCTTGGCACCCTCGCCTGTGTACCCGACTGAGCCGATATGAGCGTGATAGGTCAGGTAACTCACCAGGAAGAGCGCTGAAACGCTCGCGGCACTCAGCATCAGCCGCTTATGGAGGCCTTCTTTACCCTGCTTGATGGCGATGAACCCGAGCACGATCAGGATCGTCGCCAGGGCATTCAGGGATGCATTGACCTCCTTGAGGAAGAACCAAGGATTGGCGATCTGTTCAGCGCTTTGGGCGAGCAAAATCATGATCCGATCGGGCTCATTGTGCGACCTTGCTGCTGCGTCGCAGGACAACCCATGTAGCGAGCGAGAAGGTGACGAGGGCGAAGGCCACGCTGACCAGCAGGCAGAGCCACTGGGCCGGCAGGCCAAGGGTCGCCTCGCTTCCCGCCCCGTAGAAGGCATAGCGAAGCGCCGCCACTCCGTAGGTCAGGGGATTGGCCGCCATGAGGAAGGCCATCAGCGGGTGGGCACCGACGGCGGGAAAGAAGGCCCCCGAGAGCAACAGCATCGGCATCAGAAAGAGCATCATGATGCCGTGGTAACCGGCGGTGCTGTCCATCACCCAGGCGAGGGTGAAGCCCAGACCGGTGAGCGCCAGAGCGATGAGGAAGAGCACGGCAAAACTGGCCAGACCGCTCATCAGGTCGATGGGCACCCCGGCAAAGGGAGCCAGCAGGAAGAACACCAGCCCGTGACCGAGGGCAAGAGTGCTCGCCCCCATGATCTTGCCGAGGGCAATCGCCGAGCGCGGCACTGGGGAGACCAGGACAGACTGTAAGAAGCCCTCCTTGCGGTCTTCGATCACCGTAATCGTCGAGAAGATGGCGGTAAACAGAACGATCATGGCCAGGGTGCCGGGGAAGAAGTACTCCCCATAGCTCATGTCACCGGGCCTGAAGCTGGACTGATTGAGGGCGCCCGCGAAGAGCAGCCAAAAGATGATCGGCTGCCCTACCGAACTGAAGACCCGAGAACGATCGGTGAGGAACCGCACCACCTCACGGTGCCAGAGAGAAAAGACAGCAAGACCCATTTACTTGGCCTCCTCGCTGCCTTCCCAGAAGCGATGACCGGTCTTCAGGATGAAGACATCTTCCAGGGAGGGTCGGCTGATAGCGATCCGATCGACTTCCTGGCGATCCTCTCGCATGAGCTCGGCGATGAGATCCTGCGCCTTCGGACTCTGGATGTGCAAGCGACTGCCAAAGATCTGCGCTTTGAGGCCACTGCTCTTCTCGATCTTGGCGGCGAGGGACTCCGGGTGGACCGCGTCGATCTCGAGGATCTCGTCGCCGATCTCCGCCTTCAAACTCGCCGGAGTACCAACCGCAACGATCTCGCCCTCGTGCAGGATGGTCAGCTCTTCCGCGACCTCTGCCTCGTCCATCAGGTGCGTTGTAAAGAGGACCGTCAGGTTCTTTTGGCTCTGTAGAAAGCTCCACAGGTCCTTGCGGGCGCCCGGGTCGAGACCGGTACTGGGCTCATCCAGGAGCAGGAGGTCCGGCTTGTGCAGCATGCCCTTGGCGAGCTCGACCCTACGGCGAAGTCCACCAGAGAGGCTCTCGACCTTTTCTCCTGCACGCTCCGAGAGCCTGCCGATCGCCAGCATTTCATCCACACGGCGGTTCAATTCGGCTCCTCGTAGCCCTTGCAGATGGCCGCCATAGACCAGGTTCTGCCGAAGCGTCAACTTGCGATCCAAAGCTGGTGACTGAAAAACCACGCCGATGCGCTTGCGCAGGGCGCGCAAGTCCCCGCGCAGGTCGTTGCCCAGCAGGTTCGCAGTTCCGCCCTGAATCGGAAGGATGGTGGCCAGAATCTTGAAGAGAGTGGACTTCCCCGAGCCATTGGGACCGAGGAAGCCGTGCACTCTTCCCTCCTCTATCGAGAAGTCGACTCCCTTCAGAGCCTGGCGCTCCCCATAGGAGAAGCTCAAGCCTTCGGCGCTCACCGCTACAGTCATAGTCTAGAAGAGTCTCCGATCCAGAATCATGACTCCGAGGAGAAGGGGGAGGTAGATGATCGAAACGATAAAGGTCTGCCGCATTGCAGACTGCCAGCGTAGGACCGCTGCCTGGAAGGTAATCACCAAGAACATGAGGTCCAGACAGATCGCTGAGCCAAGGTAGATGGAACCACTCATCTGCAGGCCATAGGGCAGGAGGCTGACCACGACCAGCGCACTGGTGTAGATCATCATCTGTCGAGTTGTCGAAGTCCCCCCCGCGTCTTCGACCGGCAGCATCCGCATCCCCCCGAGGGCATAGTCCTCGCGATAGCGCCAGGCGATCGCCAGGAAATGCGGGATCTGCCAGAAGAACATGATCAGAAAGAGCGCCATGGCTCGACGGTCGAGATGTCCGGCGGCAGCTGCGTAGCCGATCACCGGCGGCAGAGCTCCAGGCACGGCGCCGACCAGAGTATTGAGTGAGGTGACTCGCTTGAGCGGCGTGTAGACCAGCACGTAGAGCACGATGATCGCTGCGCAACACGCAGTCGCCAGGAGATTGCTCGACAGGAGGAGAATCCCGAGCCCCAGAATCGTGCAGGTAATGGCAAAGATGAGAGCTGCCCGCGGGGTCACACGCCCGCTTGGCAGGGGTCGCCCGGCGGTGCGCTCCATCTTCCGATCGAACTCGCGCTCCATGAGCATGTTCGAAGCGCTTCCCGCCATGGCGACGAGGAGAGTGCCCATGGCAGTCCCGACGATCAGGGGGATCTCCGGATCGCCCCGATCACCCAGGTAGATACCAGCGACCACGGCAAAGATCGCCATGCTCGACAGGCGGAGCTTGCCCAGTTCAGCATAGGTGCCGAGGGTGTCCAGAATCCCGGGAGCAGCCGTCAAGATGGCCCTGCGTCAGGACGAACCCGCCACACACGTATCATGAGCAGGGTTGCCAGCATGAAGAGGAAGGCACCGAAGACCACATGGCTCGAGACGATGATGCTCCGGCCGATGTACTCGATGTTGGACGGATCCTTCACCTGCCTCGCGCCCAAGGTCACAAAACCAAGCACGAGCTGCGTGAGCAGCGTTCCCATGATCCAATAGCAGAGCCTGCGAAAGCCCGGCGCCTGCGGCACGATCTTGCCCTGGGCATAGGCTGTGGCAGCGAGAATGCTGGTGGAGACAAAGAGGGCCATAAAGACATGGAGCCAGAGCATGCCCTGCTGGTTGGTGTGGCGAACCACCGATCCGATGCTGAGCTGGACCAAGACCATGACCAGGGCAAAGACGCAGAGCTTGCGAGCGCTGGTCAGCACATCGGCGGGCAGACTAATCTTCTCGTTGCAGGCCGGGGACTGCAGGAATGCGATGGCGGCTGCCAGGCAAAGTGTTGGCTGAGCCATGATCCCATGCAGAATCGATGCGGGCGCCCAGGTGTTGCCACCCTCCTCGCCCATGAGAACGCCGAGGCCGCCGAGCAGGCCCTGGGCGACGATCAAGAGGAAGATCACCCAGGCGGTCTTGATCATCCAGGAGCGTGAGTCATGGCGATGAATCCAGACCAACATGATCAAAGACATCAGCCCGATCACCGCCCCGAAGATCCGGTGCAGATGCTCGAAGAGATCCGCCATGTCCATGTCCGGGGGCCAGAAGGAACCTCTGGCCAGAGGCCAGTCGGTAAAGGCCATTCCGGAGCCTGTGCTGGTGACCATGGCCCCCCACTTGATATGGATGAGCACTACCGCTGCGAAGATCAACGCGAAGCGGTATAGGCCGAGAGAGACGGGGGGAGCCGGGCGGGGCTCAGAGGGGGCTTGGACAGTCATCAGGGGACCGTCCCATGTACAGACTTACGCCGGCAGAACCAAGCATGGAACTACCGGCGTGTCCGAGTAGCCGTCCGGACTTGTATCAGCGCCCGGGAGTCGGTGCCTGACCGAGCTCCGCGAAGGCCTCCCACATGGGCCTCTCGTGGTCAGGGATGCTGCTCCGATCGACCGCCCGGTCGAGACCGGCTTCAGGCTCATTCCTGGCGACAATCTGCAGCTGAGCCAGACTGTGGTCCCGCTTCTTCATGAACTCAGAGGCCTGATCCAGGTGCTGGACTGCCAGATCCGACTCGCCGAGGCGAAGGTAGCAAATACCCAGGTTCTTGTGGATCGAGGACAGCACCTGCGGCGGCAGGGCGCTGCTCGGGGCCAAGGAGAGCTCGGAGATGGCGCGCTGCCATTCGCGACGGCTCATGTAGGCCTCGCCTCTGAACATGTGCGAGAGGGTCGCCGTGTTCAGCTGGTTGCCCATGGGAGAGAAGTTGCTCACTTCGATCCAAGGCTCACCCTGAAACACGTTGCGAACGGTACCGGTGACCCAGAGACGCTCGTAGAGATCGAACTCGTAGAGGTCTGTGAGGCGCTCGCTTTCCTTGGAAAGGAAGAGCATCCCAAAGACGTTGTCGTACTGCTTTCGATCCCAGATCTTCTGATCGTCGGACCAGCCGTAGAAATTCGCATAGTCGCTCGGCACGAAACGCGTGAAGAACGGGTTCGCAATCTTGCCGATCGAGCAAAACTGGATGGGGAACTTCACCTTGACGCTCTTGAAAGCCTCAGGATGAGCTCGCATCTCTTCCAGGGTCGTGACGACGATCTTCTCATCATCGCCATTGCCCCCAAAGGCGGGGGTAATCGTCGTGAAGGCCAGGGACATGGCCAGTGTCAGGGTGATCTTCATTTCCATCTACCTTTGGAACTCTCTATCCGATTGTCTGGCACCTGATCAATCCGTCAGGCGACCCATGAGTCGTTGAAGCGCTTCGTCCAGTACCTCATCAGGCATCTCACCCTCACGCTTCACAAGCTCGCGTAGAAGCTCCATGCGCTCATTCTTACTGAGCTGCTTGTCGAGGAGCTTCTCGACGATTCGGTCAACGCAGAGATCTTCGCCTTTCTTTGGCACGGTGGTCGAACTGCTACCAAGGCAAGGTGACAGCAGTGGCGCGGTCTCCTTCCCCAGCCTTTATCGGTGCATACGGGCCTCCGTCTTGATCCCAGGATCAAGTGCATGTGAAGAAGGCGTGTCTCAAAAGCCGTCACCGTGGGAGAAACGGATTCGACGTCAGGGAGAGCCCGGGGAGGAGCCGATGGAAAGCCCCGAGGAAACCGCGAAGTCCCTTCGGATTCGCACCCAAGCTCAGAGATGAAGGCTGCTTACACACGGACCCCTGGACTTCTACAGACTCTCAGCCTGGCTGCTGCCCTTGTCATGGGCCCTTTGGCCCTCGAGGGGCGCTGTCAGCTGGCGATCAGCGAGGTGAATCTGGTCCCCGCCAATCCTGCAGCCAGCCGCTGGATCGAGGTCCACAATCTGGGCAGTACTGACGTGGATTTGAGCAACTGGGGGATCTATCACGCCTCAAAGAGCACGAGCAGCCCCGGCACCTCATGGTGGGCATTCCCAGAAGGAGCCTCTCTTCGTGCCGGAGCATATTTGCGCGTGCACTGGTTCGCTGAGATCCAGCCGCACACGCAAACTGACTACTTCACCGGCAAGAGCATCCTGAACTTCCTCTTCAGCCTCGGCGGTGAGGAACTCAACCCGGATAGGGGAGCCCTGGCTCTGCTCAGCGATCGCAGCGGGCTCGGCACCACCCTCGGCAGCAGCTACGAGGACTGGATCTCATGGGGAGAGGATGGCTATCCACGCGAGGACCTGGCGCTGAGCAATGGGCGCTGGCAGGCGGGAGAATTCGTGCCCCCACTCAGCGCTCCGGGCAGCATCGCATTAAATCTGGAGCAACGATACGAGGACGACTTCACAGCCTCCGCCACTGCATTCTTCCATGACGCCAGCCCCACTCCCCTGCGCTCCAATCATGAAGATGTGCAAGTCTCCGACCCCATTGGTTGGAGCTGCGCGATCGGATCCCCGAATTCACCCAAGCTCGAGTTGATCTCCATCCCCACCGGCGGCAATCGTGACTTTGGCTTCCGCGTCCGGGGCAGCAGTGGCACCGCCAGCAATCAGCTTGTCATGATCATGCTGAGCTCCCAGCTCGGCGACGGATTGCCTATCCCCGGGATCCTGGAGTGCCCAGTCTGGATCGACTACCAGGTTCCGCCAAGGATTTTCGCCCTGCCCTCCCAGGGAGCTGGGGCCAGCTTTACCGACCTCTATCTACCGCTGACCCACGTCGCCGGTGGCTTCGACGTCACCGCACAAGCCTTTCTCTTCAACGTCCCCCACTCATTCTTCGACTTCGCCAGCAGCCCGGCCCTGACCATCAGTCTGGGTCGCTAGCGGGCTTCCCCTGGCTCATCAGGGCAAGCATGCTCGAACCCCAGTGACGCAGATCGACGTCGAGCACCGGGTCGAAGTCATCGAGGTCGAGGTGGCCTTCGAGGAAGTGAAAGCAAAGTAGCCCACCGGGCGCAAGTCGTTCCAAGAGCTGCTGCGCGCGATGCAGGGCCTTGCCCGGATCCTCTCCCACCGCCTTGTAGGGTGGATCCAAGAAGATCAAGTCCGGGGGGACCTCCGTCTCCTCGCCTTCCGGGGTCAGAGGGCCAGGAGCCCAGGCGTCGGTTTTGAGAATATGGCAGCGCTCTTTCACTTCCGGGCCAAGCTGCTCGAGATTGCTGCGCAGCACTGCCAGAGCCTGGTTGCTCTTCTCCAGGAAGAGAACTCGCGAGGCCCCCCGTGAAAGGGCCTCGATGCCCGTGGCGCCGGTGCCCGCAAACAGGTCCCAAACCCTGGCTTCGACCACCCGGTCGCCCAGGACATTGAACAGGGCTTCCCGGACCTGACCCAGGAGGGGCCTGGTAAGTGAACCGCGGACCGACTTGAGGATCCTGCCCCCGTGTTCACCGCCGATAATCTTGAGGCTCATAGCAGGGCATTCTCCCTCGCCCACGGATGCACTTCACTGGGCTGGGCAAACCCTATAGTTTGGTGGAGTATGGAATTCACTGGCAACATGGTGGCCTTGGTCACGCCGTTCCGCAATGGCAGCCTTGATCTCGATGCGATGGCGGGCCTGATCGACCACATGTTAAGCCGCAGCATCTCGGCTGTCGTCCCCTGCGGGACCACCGGGGAGTCGCCAAGCCTCAGCCACGAGGAGCATGACCAGGTAGTCGCCTTCGTCACCGAAGCGGTGAACGGGAGGGTGCCGGTCATCGCCGGCGCCGGCAGCAATTCTACGAGCGAGGCAGTTCGGCTGACCAAGGCCGCGGAGAAGGCCGGAGCTACGGCGGTGCTCAGTGTCAATCCGTACTACAACCGACCTTCACAGTCCGGCCTCTTCGCACACTTCTCTGCAGTGGCTGACTGCAGCGCTTTGCCGGTGGTGCTGTACAACATTCCAGGCCGCACCGGTGTCGCTCTGAGCATGGATACCATCGCCAAGTTGGCGGAGCATCCGAATATCCAGGCGATCAAGGATGCGACGGGCACGGTGGAGAACATCACGCCCACACGGGACTGCTGCGATCTGGCAATCCTCAGCGGAGATGACAGCCTTACTTTGCCCATGCTTTCCTTGGGTGCGGTGGGCGTGGTTTCGGTACTGAGCAACCTTCTCCCGGAGCAAATGAGCAATCTGGTTCAAACTGCCCGAGAAAACGACCTTGCAGGGGCCAGAAAAATCCACGAGAGACTCTTCCCCCTGATGCGCGCCCTGGGCGTCGAAACGAACCCCCAGCCCATCAAGACAGCCCTGGCAATAGAGGGTAGGATTGCCGAAGAATTCCGCCTCCCCCTCTGCCGAATGGCCGATGGAAACAGGGAGATGCTCGTCCGGGCACTCGCAGGTTACTCGGATGAGCTGGCGCGCTAAGTCCAGACTACACGATGACCCAGAATTCAGGCCCTCGCCAGTTGACGGTGAGGATCGGCAGCCAGGATCTGCCGATCCGGCCTGACCTCACTTACACGATTGGGTCCGATCCGGAGAACGACATCCGCATCGTCCATGGGTCAATCTCCGCTCGTCATGCCTGGCTTTGTTTTCGTGATGGCCAGGTACATGTCGAAGACCTGGGGTCCTTGGCCGGCACATGGGTCGATGACACAAGGATTCAGGCGACAAGCTTCAATCCTGGAAAGGCCAAGCTCCGCTTCGGCGAGATTCAGGTCCAGATCTCTGCTGGCAAGGCCCCGGCCTTGCTCATGCCCGAGTTCCAGTCGACACACATCGGGCCTGGATTACACATCGGCCTGGGACAGCAAGAGAGTTTCGCGGAGAACATGGCCTCGGTCATGCGCCGGACTCCATGGGTCCTGAGCTCCGTAGCCTTCCATCTGATCATCTACCTCTTTCTCCTCTGGTGGCTGGTTCCACCACCACCACCCCGGGCATCGGTCTTCGCGACCATCGTCTCAACTGAAGATCGCAGCGAGGTAGTCGGACCACATCCTGAGACTGACGATCCGGTCGAAATCGAGCGGCTTAGTGAAGAGGATCAATCCCTGCAGGACATCCACATCGAATCGGAGGAAGTCGAGGTCGCTGAAGCACCGAACGAGAAGTTCAATCCGCTCTCGAACAAGTTTGCTGAAGCCTTCGGCGATTCGGACGCCCTCTTCGAGAAGATCAAAGGCCAGTCAAACAAGGACGTGCTGAATCTCGGTGGGCAAAACAAACTCTCCGGCGGCTTCAAACGCACGGTCAGCAACCTCAGAAAATCCGGCCTCGAGATCATCTTCGTCTTCGACAGCACTGGATCGATGAATCCGGTGCTCAACGCAACGAAGGATCACATCGAGCGCATGGTTGGGGTCTTGCACTTCCTCATCCCTGAGACTCGCATGGGAATCGTGACCTACCGTGATCGCGGCCCCAGCGAAGACTACCTGACCAGATCCGTCCCCCTGGGCTCGGACTACTACCGCTCAGTCAACTTCATGCAGTCGGTGGATGCGGGCGGCGGGGGCGATACCCCGGAGGCAGTCTTTGAAGGACTCGATGAGGCCTTCGATCAGAACTGGCAGCCGGGGGCGAAGCGTGTGGTGGTTCTTATTGGTGACGCCCCTCCCCAGCCCAAGAGCGTCAAAAAGATCAAACGACTTGTGCGGGGCTTCGCTCGCGATGGACGCTCCTTCGTGCACTCCATCATGACCACTCCGCATAGTGGTAGTAAGGTGCAAAAGGCCACGGAAGAGTGCTTCGCCGACATCGCCGAGTTTGGCAATGGATCCTGTATCTCCCTCGAAGACGAGCAGCTGATCCTCAAGCATGTCTTCAGCCTGGCGATCGGACACGAATATCAGGACAGCATCGAAGAGGTCTACCGCATTGCCGATAACCGCAAGACCAAGGTCTCTACCGAGGCCCTGGATTTGGTGCGCAGACTGGACCTGGACCGTATCGAGCGTCAGCTGCGCAAGCAGACTGTGCCCGATGATTTGGTCAAGGCGATGAGTAAGAAGCGCAGCAAGGAGCTCGCGATCTATCTCGTCGGTGTCCTTAAGCGCAAGCAGTTTCCGGCCGCCGGTCGAGAAGCTGCCGCCTATGCCCTCAAGAGAATCCTGAATCTCCAAGCACCCCCGATCGACTCGGAGACCGGAGCTGCGATCAATCGAAGAACGGAGGCCTGGCTCCGACGGCGGATCGATAACCAACTTTAGGCAGGTCGGCTTCGCTGTAGATCCTGAATTCGGGCAGCGGCACTACGATCTGGCCGCCACCACGCAGGTAGGCCTCTTCGCGTTGCAAGAACTCACCGATGAAGTGCCAGGGCAGGACCACCAGATAATCCGGGTTGGCCGCACGCATCTCCGACTCTGAACAAATCGGGATATTGGTGCCTGGCGTGTACAACCCGTACTTGTCAGGGTTCCTTTCCGCGATGGCGACCATCTGCTTTGGCTTGACGCCACAGTACTGCAGAGTCACCTGGCCTTTCGTCGACGCGCCGTAACCGTAGACCTTCTTGCCTTCGGTCTTGGCCTCGGAAAGGAAGCGCTGGAAAGCCTCCTTTGCGCGGAAGACCCGGGTCTGGAAGCCTTCATAGGGGTACCTGGTGTCATAGAGACCGTTGGCCTCTTCGATCCTGGCAACACTGAGGCGACTGCTGACTTCGCGACTGTTCTTCGGCGCAACGAAGAGGCGGAAGGAGCCGCCATTGCAGTCATTGAACTCGACATCGAAGAGCTCGAGCCCGGTTTCGGCGAGGAGACGCTCGAAGGTCCGCAATCTGTAGTAGGTCACGTGCTCATGACAAATGGTGTCATAAGAAACTGCACGCAGCATCGACGGCAGATAACTCAGTTCGAGGACCCAAACACCCTCAGGATGGAGGCAATTCTCGATGCTCTCGACAAAGGCGTGCGGGTCATCGAGATCGTAAAACATCGCGATGGAGCTGATCACCTTCGCCTTCTTCCCAGCCAGAGCGCCTTCGACAGCCTGCCAAGAAAAGTAGTCATTGACGAAGTGGTCACAGACAGTCGGAACGATATTGCTCGGATCCACACCAATTCGACGAGCGGATTCAGGGTAGCAACTCAGTGAAGTGCCATCATTGCAACCGATGTCGATCACCGCATCGCCTGCATCCAAGGTCACCAATCGCTGTGCCTGCTGTGCAAGCCCGGAAAGATGCTCCCGCATCGTCCGGTTGACACCCGACTTGTACCAGTAGGTGCTGTACATCAGACTCGTGTCGACGGAATGAGCCAACTGAACCAGGCTGCACTCGTTGCAGCGCACTAGCTCGAGGGGAGCAGTCTCGCTGGCAGGATCATCGGCATGATGAAAGGCATTGCCGATGCACTGTTGCTCGAGATCCAGCACAGGAACCATGCGCTTTCCGCCGCAGACTCGGCAGCAGTCGAAACTCACATAGGTCTGCGAGCTGACTTCCGACGGAGAAACCATGAGGTCTTCAGGATGACTCATACAACTTGCTCCTCTCGACTGAGGAGTTCGAGAAACCGATTGTCGATAGCGTCGATGCATTTGGTGCGCTCGATATTGAGGACACCCAGCTTCTTGACCATCGGCACCCTCTCCCCATCGGGCACCGCCTCGAACTCGTAGACCTTTTCCTGCTCGTGCCAAAGCTCGCAATTCACGCGAGCCAGCTCGGCAAAGACCTCGCCAATACTTCCTTCTGCGTTCGGCACTCGACTCGCCTCACCCTTCAGCACCTTGTTGGCCGCAAAGGTGAGTCGCTCTGCCGGGATTGCACCGGCGGTGGCGTCACTGACGAACTCGTCAAGCTCTCCGCGCAACAAGCTCTCCTGAGTCTTCAAGCTGGCCCGCTTCGAATCTTCTTCAGCGTGCCATTGCTTCAGCTTGACGATCGTCAGCTTGTCGCAAAGTGATCCTAGTGTTTCCGCCATTGCCCGCGTGCGTCCCGAAACAGTGCACCGAATGGACTTATCGGAGTTTCTAAGCGCCCAGCTGAACCCTCTGTGGGCCCGAAACGGCTCTATTTGAACTCAACGGGTCGAAGCCGATAGCGTCGAAGATTTCGACGAAACGCTGCTGCCAGTCATGCTCTCTGCGGCAGCGCGCGGCACCACGTCTGGCGATCGCCGCACGACTCTCGTTATCGCTCAGGTACCGCTCAATCAACTGCGGTATCTCCGAGCAGTGCTCGTACATCACCAAGTCTCTGCCATCTTCCAGATATCGATCGAGGTACGGGACTCGTTGGGTGATCAAGAATCCTCCAGCAGCCAGGACCTCGAAGTTCCTCGCCTTGATTTGCCGGCAGCTCGATTCGATGGACAAGCCCAGATTCAGATTGATCTTGGATCGACGAAAGACATCGATCATCTCGCCATCGCTCAGCCTCTGACCGCGAGCCCCCCAGCCACGGCCGAAGACCTGAACCTCGATGCCTCCGGCTTCGATGGCTCGGATGCTTGCCTGGCGATCGCTGTGTGCATGCCCGACGAAGCTCACGTCGATGTCCTGCGCAACCGTCTTTGCCGAGTAGATGGACGTATTGACTCCCCACTGACTGATTACCAGGCGGTCTTCGCAGCCAATCGCGCGATATGCCGACAGCATGCCAGGATCCGTCGTGATGATGTGATCGACGCAGGGCGCCCAACGAGAAGAGAAGTCCTCGAACTGCCAGGGATCATCACAGATCCAGAGAACGGTCTTGGCACTGCTGCACTCGGTGATGCGCCGCACGGTCTCTCGCAGAGGTCCGGCCCAGTCAGCGAAGGGAACCAGGAAGACCATGTCCGGGCGGCTCTCGCAGACCCGCCGCCACAGGATCTCGGACATATCCTCTTGACCGCGCTGAGCGATCTTGGCCATGAAGTCCAGATGCTCGACCACCAGGCCGGGATGATCCTCCAGGCTGCGGCGGAAGAACTGATCCTCGTAGCCTGCACCCCTGGCGATATCTCCCCAGGCCCTACCCATTCCCACGTAGAGAACCCTCTTCACTCCCATGCTATCGGCAGGGAGGGCCGCTGGACTTCGCCGAAAGGTTCCAGCCAGGCTCCTCGCCCTTCCGATGAAAGCGGAAGCGAGGCGGATGGGAAAGGCGGTCATATTCGGAGTCGGCGGGCAGGACGGACAGTACTTGTCACGCCTCTGTACTGAGGCCGGCTATGAAGTCATCGGCAGCTCACGACAGCATGGGCATTGCAAAGGCGATGTGGGCGACCGGCAATTCGTGGATGCAATCATCGCGGAGCATCGGCCAGAGCTGATCTTTCATCTGGCCGCAAGGTCCAGCACCAGGCAGGATGCGATCTTCGAAAATCACCGCACTATCAGCGGTGGCACTTGGAACGTGCTCCAGGCCGCATGGGACCATTGCCCTAGGGCGCGGGTCTTCATCACCGGCTCAGGTCTGCAGTTCCTGAATGTGGGCGATCCCATTCATGAGCAGGATCCCTTTGACGCCGCCAGCGCCTACGCCGTGGAACGCATCCACTCGGTGCATGCGGCGCGGTACTTTCGCGATCGCGGGCTAGCCACCTACGTGGGCTACCTCTTCCACCACGAGAGCCCCCTGCGCGGACCGGAGCACGTGAGCATGAAGATTCTCGACGGCGCTCGCAGGATCGCCGCAGGAGAACTCGACTGCCTCGAACTCGGCGACACAACCGTAGCCAAGGAGTGGACCTTCGCCGGGGACGTGGCCGCTGGAATCCTGACTCTGATTCAGCAGGATGAAGTCTTCGAGGCGGTCATCGGCTCGGGTCAGGCCCACAGCATTCGTGACTGGGCCCGGCTCTGCTTTGCAGAACACGGCCTCGACTGGAGAGAGCATGTTCGAGAGATCGAAGGCTATCGGGCCGAATACCCGATTCTCGTCTGTGACCCGAGGAGCATGGGCCAGATGGGTTGGGAAGCCAGCCTCGGCATCGAAGACCTTTGCCGCATGATGAGCCGAGCTAGCTGCCCCCTGCAAATAGCAGGCAGCAGGAGCTAGGCCGCCTCAGGCGAAGGCCCTACTTGCCTTCGCCCTGTCCGCCGTCCTTGCCAGCCTCGGGAGTCGCTTCGACTTCCTTCTTCTTGACCAACTGCTCGCGGGCCAGATGCAGCTTGTTGAAGGCCTCCGCATCGATCACGTAGTACCACGGTCCGAAGCGCTCATTGAGCTTCTGCACTTCTTCCTCGCCTTCGGTGATCTTGTTGGCGTGATCCTGATGCCTATCCACGATGGCCTGCTGGTCATCGATCATGTTGAAGGCGTCGGAGCGTAGATCCGCGTTGATGCCTTCGCCGCCAGCTACGCCGTCTTCGGCAAGGCAGGTCAGAACGAATCCGTCCTCGGTCTTCTCGTAGACAAAGTCCTTCTCCCAGGGATCTTGTGGCAGAGCACCGATGAACTTCTGCTCACCGGTGACGAGATCCGTAAGGGCCGGTGGGTGTTCACCCTTGTTCTGCGCGTAAGAATCGATGGCCGAGATGATCTTCTCCATCTCGTTACGAGCGGTCTTCAGTTTGTCGAGATGACTCTGGGGGACAGTCGTGCCCTCGGGGGCTTCGAGGAGACCCGCATCGAAGCTGGCGGTGACCATGAGATAACGGTGTGATCCCTTGGCTGCATCCTCGCCGGCGCTGGCATCCTGAGCCGCAGTGGCCTCGTCGCCACCACCGGCAGTAATGCTGTCCCCGGTGCCAAAGATGACCTCGCCAAACTTGAGGGTGTAGACCACGCCCTTGCTCGTCTTGACGAAGAGGTCACCCTCGTTGGAGTAGAGCTTGCCCTGGGACAAGAAGAAGCCCTTGCGCGCCAACTGGCTCGCCAGGAGTTCCCGCGTAATTCCCTGGGCCCGCTCGAGTGCAGCGGTGAGGCCTTCGGGTTTCGGCCGCACCCCGACTATCTTCAGATCCGTGAGAGTGCTCTGCGCCGTGTCGATGACTTCCTTTGCAGTCTCCTCATCCTCGGCCAGGCCCTTGACTACCCAATCTGTCTCCGGCTTTTCGAGCTCAACGACGTCGCCCTGCACGAGAGTGTTCCGCGTCTCGTCGACAGAATAGTTGTCGAAGACGATCTGACTGAGATCGGTGGCGCTGACTTTGAGAAGGTCGCGCTCGATCCAATCCTCAAAGTTGGTGGAGAGATCGAAGTCTCTTTCGACGGCGTAGGTGCGCTTCTTACCGGGCAAGCGCACATAAAATTGACCTGGGCGGTCCTCAACCTGCTTGCCGATGATCAAATCGCCAAGCACCGACCCGCTGCTGTCGCGAAAGGTAATGCGCTTGCCGCGACCTTCCGGATCAAGGTCCTGCTCGGTTGGATCGACCACTCCAAAATTGGCGTGGTCCTGGATCTGGTCTGACTTGACCGCTGCCTTGCGCAGGTCGATGAGCATGACCGCGGCCTTGGCCATGCGATCCTCTGCATCCGCTGGATAGTTGGAGTGGGAGGGAATGGTCCAGTAGCCCTTCTCGCTCTTGACGTTGAAGGCCGAGGCCTCCGCCGTGTCAGGGATGAACTCCCAGACCTCCAGATCCGTGGCTGCGAGAGGATCATCGAAATCCGGGAAGAAGAGCTCACCCTCGTCACTGAAGAGCTCCAAGTCCTTGGCGCCAGGCGCCGAGATCAGCGCCACCAGGGCGAGTCCGATGGCCGCGGCTGCATATACAATCGTCTTGATAACAGGGCTCATGCTGCACCTCCAACACGTCGAGAGCTGGGAACAACCTCGAGCTCACGTTTTCTTCTTCGTATCCAGAAGACAAAGGCGACGACCACCGCCGGGATAGGCGCCCCGACCAGAGTCAAGCTGGTGTACCGAGTCTGAATGGCTTGCTGCTGGGCCAGCTTGTCCGCCTTGGCTTGATCGATGGCCTTTTGCTTTTCCTCTTCGATGCGGGCCTTGCGTAGATCCAGCTTGCGCTGCTCGGCGTTCTGGATGGCCTGGATCTGAATGTCCTTGGCGCGCGCATCCAATTCGGCATCGTTCTTGACCTGATTGACGCGCTCGTCGAGGCGGGCCTGGGCATCACTGAGGGCAAGCACCGCATCCTCCTCCGCCTTTGCCTTCTCACCCAACCAGGTCTTGTTGTAGACCTCCTGCTCGGCCTCGATGGTCACCAGGGAACGATGCAGGGGCCGACGCTTGCGGAGATCGATGAAACTCTCGTCCTTGGCCAGGTAGTCCACGCAGTTGAGGATGAAGGTGACGTTGTCGAGCTGGATCTTGGTACCACCAAAGCCCTGGCTACGAATCCGGAAGAAGTCGCGACCGATGAAGTCGATGTCCGGAATGAAGATCAGGCTGATCGCATGCTCCGCATCGTCGACCGGCTTACCCTGCACCATGCAGCCCAGAATCTTGGGCATACCGTCTTGGCGGAACTGGCGATTGGGATCAAGCATGGCGCCACCGCCAAATGGGTTGAACCTGAAGGCCACCTGCTTGGCAAGCAGGCCCGAATCGGGACCCGCCTGCATCAACGGAGTGAAGGTGATGCTGGCGTAGTCGCCGGGCTTCACCTCGCCACCGAAGATGGTGATCAGCTCCTGCAATCCCGAAGTGATGGACAGGTCCTCGTTGAAGGGCTCTGGAGCTCCAGAGTTCTCCGTTACGAAGACGATCTCGGGCTGAACCAGCTCGAGATCCGGGTGCGGATTGTGTGAGGCCCAGACGATGGTGCTCTTCTGCCAGCGGATGTTGAAGGCGCTGAGCATGGACTCGATATCGCCCTTCTGCTCCGGCGGCGGCTGCTGCCCCATCATCATCGGATTCTGCTGACCACCCTTGGGCTCATCCGGAGCAAGGCCCGGCAAGGAGAAGGGCATAGGGTCATCGAGGATCAGAGTTGGATTGCCCGAAGAGATGTAGGTGGCCAGCCGATCCATCTGTGGCTGTGTCAGGCTCGAGGCCATGGGCACCAGGAGCACATCCAGACCGGCAGGATAGTCCTCGTCGACCCCAACGGACTGCACCTCGTACTGCAGCTTGAGCTCGCGCACGATGTCCCATTCCGGGCTCTGACGCATGGTTTGAAAATCGAAGCCACCGAAGAGATCCGCATCCGTCTTGAGCACGCCGACTCGCTTCCGTTCTGTGCTGGCGACCACCCGAATCGAGCGCGTAACTTCGTACTCCACCGGGATCTTGCGATCCATGAAGGGTAGGACCACTTCTTCGGTGCCGCACTGGAAGGCGAGTCCGAGGTAGATATCGAAGCTGCGCAGGCGAGCACCTTCCTCGCTGACTCGCTGCTGGGATCTGATGCCGTAGTTCTGCTGCGCCTCGGTTGCCTCTGCCGTGAACTTCTCCGTGGGCACGATGCGCACTTCCACGGCCGAGCCTCCGATCGAATCGTATTGGCGGAGCAAATTGAGAAGAGTGCGCCTGGTCTGCACGTATTCCGCCGGCACCTCGTCCGAGACATAGGCCTGCACGTAGACCGGGCGATCCGGATCGAGATCCGAGAGCAGAGCCAGAGTCTCATCGGACAGGGAGTGAATCTGCTCGCTGGTGCTATCCATGCGGGGCAGCTGGTTGATGCCGATGACTCCCAAGGAGATCGCAACCACCAGCAAGGAGCTGAAACGCAAGCCGTGGTGCAGTCCCTGGTTCTCCCGGCGGCCCCAGTGTCGGCGCGAAAGGAGGGTCAGGTTGAGATAGAGGAAGGCGATGGTCATGGCGGCAAAGAGCAGCACGGAAGCCGCCGATACCACGCCGCGGCCCATCTCTTCGAAGAGTGCATTCGGACCGTAAGACCCCCATGTCCTACCGAGCACCGGCGCAACACTCGAGATGATGTCCTCGGAGAACATCACCAGGGTGCAGAGCAGAGCGCCGAGGATGAAGGAAACCGTCAGATTCTCGGTGAGCTGGGAGCCCACCATGGAGACGCTGATCAGCATCAAACCCAGCAACCAGTAGCCGACATAGTTGCTGAAGATCAGTCCGTAGTCCGGGCTACCCAGAAAGCTCAGCCCGATGGGCAGTGAGATGGTGAAGAGCAGCGCCGCGGTGTAGATCCCCGCCGCAGCCAGATACTTGCCCAGCAGAATCTGCGCGTCGCTGGCTGGCAATGTAAACAGCAGCTCATTGGTGCCGTGGCTGCGCTCGCTGGCCCAGATCCCCATAGTCACCGCCGGGATGAAGAGGAGCAGCAGCATCCGATACCACTCGTTCAGGGTATCCAGGTTGGCCAGGTTGCTCTGAAAGAACTGAGTCGGTCCCACCAGCGCGGCGGCGGAGAGGAACACGAAGAGAATAATGAACACGTAGCCGGTCGGATTGCCGAACCAGCTTCGCAGGTCACGCTTGAAGATCGCACGCACAACTGGCTTGGCCATCAGTTCACCTCCGTCAGTGCATGGAAGGCGCCATCGAGGCTGCCTTCACCCTTGCCACGCAGCTCTTCCGGGCTGCCATCAAAAACCAGCCGACCTTCGTTGACCATGATCACTCGAGAAGCCATCGCTTCGACTTCCTGCAGGATGTGTGTCGAGAGGAGCACAGTTCTGGTCTTGCCCAGATTCTTGATGGTCTCGCGCACGTGCTTGATCTGGTTGGGATCGAGGCCGGTAGTCGGCTCATCCATGATGAGCACTTCCGGATCGTGGAGCAGGACGCAGGCCATGCCCACTCGCTGGCGAAAGCCCTTGGAGAGCTGCCCGATGGGCCGCTCGAGGACTTCTGCGAGAACGCACTCCTCGGTGACCACCGCCAGGCGTTGATGAACCTGATTGGTGGACAGGCCACGGGCTTCGCCGAAGAAGTGCAGGAGCTCACGGGGCGTCATGTCCGGGTAGAGCGGCCCGTTCTCCGGGAGGTAGCCGATCTTCTCTGCCGCGGCGATGCGCTGATCCAGCACATCCAGGCCAGCGATCAGCGCCGTTCCAGAAGAGGGCGCCAGGTAGCCGGTCAAGATCTTCATGGTGGTCGACTTGCCGGCCCCGTTGGGACCGAGAAAGGCGACCACTTCGCCGGCGTGGATTTTAAAGCTCAGGTCTTCGATCGCTGCGAAGGAGCCGTAGTGCTTGGTGAGGCCCTTCGCCTCGATCATCGTCTTGTGGTCAGTCATGACGGAATGTTTGGATATCTACGTAGTCGCCAACAAACGGGAGACTCGGACAGAAACTTCCCAGGCGAGGGCGAAACCGGATTCGCTCGCGGCCGCTTGAAACCAGCCTTCGAGGCCGGTTTAGGGGGGCACAGATCTACCGAAAAGTAGCTACCGGAGGCAAGACCTCATCTGTCGCCAATCAGAACTCAGCATGCGAGCGATCGCGACAGCATAAGTCCATGCAATTATTTATCTTATGGCCTGATCTCTGGCGGGCTTGGCCATCCTGTCCGCCAATGCGTGCAGGCTGAGGATCACGGCGACGACCACAATTGCTGGAAAGAGCCAGAGATGCCAGGCCGGACCGGCCGCGTGTGTCTTCCCCTGGGCGAGCATCCCACCCCAGGAAACCTCTCTCAGACCAGCACCGAGACCGAGAAAGGAGAGGGTGGACTCGGCGATGATGGCATTGGCAGCGACGAAGGCGGCGGTGACATAGACCTGCCCTTTGATACAGGGCAGCATGTGCCGGAAGAGGATGGCCGGAGCCGAGATGCCGAGACTGCGAGCAACATGCACAAACTCGCGCTCACGCAGGGAAAGGAATTCGCCACGGACAATGCGGGCAAAGGCAGGCCAGTAGACGATCCCCAGAACGAGGATGACCAGCCATGTGCTGCCGCCGAAGAAAGCGGCGGCAGCCAGGATCGCCAGGACACCGGGGAAGCAGAGGAAGACCTCCATGGCACGCAGGACCAGGATATCAGTCCAGCCGCCACGCAGCCCGGCCAGGGCGCCGAGGGGAACCCCGATCAGAATCCCGAGGCAGACGGTTCCCAAGGCCACAGTCAGGGCGCGCAGGGCACCGTGGATCAGGCGCGACAACTGGTCTCGACCGGTGTCATCGTTGCCCAGGGGATGGCTGTCACTGGGTCCAGCGAGGAATAGATCCTCGTGAACCTCCTCTGGACCCTGCATCCAGATCGGCATGATCCCCCAGTCCTCCGAACTGCTGTCCAGACTCAACCACCACTGCCGCCAGGTCTGCCCGGCAGGACCGGGTTCCTCAGTCCCGAGATAGCTCGAGAGACCAGGGAAGCTGAGCTCGCCGGCCACTCGGGCCATGAAGGGCCGATCGCCAGCGAGAAAGGGTGCCAGGGCGGCCACCAGGAGGAAGCTCCAGAGAACGAAGCTGCTGAGGATCCTCATCGCAAGCTCACCCGCGGATCGAAGCAGCGCTGGAGGACATCCGAGATGACCATGGAGACCAGGACCACGATCGCCACCAACATCAAGCCCGCCATTACCAGGGCGTACTCGCGGGCATTGATCGCCTCGTAGATCATTGGCGTCAGGCCGGGCAGGGCAAAGACCATCTCCACGACGAGGGAACCGGAGACCAACATGGGCAGAAGGGTGCTGGCCATTGTCGCCAGGGGAGTGAGGCCATGCCTGAGAACCCGTGCACGAATCTGCCGTTCTTCGAAACCCCAGGCACGCAGGGATTGGACGAAGGGCCTGCGCGCCGCCCGCGCCACAGACTCGCGAACGAAACGCAGCAGGGTCGTTGCCGGTCCGAGGGCAATGATCAAGACCGGCAGCATGAGGTGCCAGCCCAGATCGAGTACCTGCTCGCTCAGCGACCAATTCTCCGCACCTGGAGAACGCAGGCCAGCGCCAGGAAACATTCCCATCAGCGCTTCACTGCTGATGGCTAGAACTACCAGGGTTGCGAGGAGGAACTCGGGAAGTCCGTAGCAAACCAAGAGAATGCCCGAGACTCCTCGGTCCAGCAGACCACCCGCGCGCATTCCAAGGTAGCCGCCAAGAACCAAGCCGATGATCAGAGCGACCAGCATGGCGCTTAATCCGATCAAGGCGCTGACGGAGAGAGCAGAGAGGAAGCGTTGACGGAAGAGCGCGGAATCTTCGCTAGGGTCCGCGAAGTCCAACTGGGATGCGTGCAGCACCCAGTTCCAGTAGCGCTCCCAGACTGAACGGGGCTCGTGAGTCACCCGATCAATCAGACCGTAGCGGATGCGAAGGTTGATGATTCCTTCCTCCCTCGCTGCACGATCCTGATTCGCGCTCACGCGCTGCATCTCGACTTCGGCCCGGTCTGCCGGCACAAGGTCGAGAAGCAAGAAAATCAGCAGGCTGATCCCAAAGAGAGAGGGGATCATCCAAAGCAGCCGCTTCGTCAGATACACGAACATTGGCTAGGCTGGATCTTAGCTCGGAGCATCGGTCACGGAAGCATCAGCCGGCCAAGACCTCTTGCCACCGAAGATCCAGGCTCCGAACTCAGGAACAAGGGGGGAAGGGCCGATGTCCATAGCATGGAAGGGAAGGTCCTCGACAGACCCCGCCACCTCATACCGCAGCGTGAGTGCAATGGATGTGGCAATCGCCTCGACATCCTGCATCTGACCAAGATCGGTATCGCCTGGCTATGCGCATCTTGCCACCGGGGCTGTATGCAGGAAGCGCAGGACTCGCCGATCATGGAGGCGTCTGGACTCGCTGCGGACGAGAAACCGCTGATGAGTTCCGCCGAGGCAATCCGGCTTGCTGACAAGGCCTACCGCATCTCGGGCATGGCCATCAAGCTCGCCTTCTTTGGCGTATTCTATGGCCTTTCGACCCGCTACCCATTCTTGCTGGTCGCCCTCTCCGGCTGCTTTCTGGCCGACGTAGTGACCTGGGTTCTGGGCTCCTGGTTCGATTGGCAGTTCCATCGCAAGGCCGTTCTCGTCGAGCTCATCCTCTACAGCTCCGCGACCGTCGCTCTGCAACACCTCGGCGCCTTCGATCTGCCTGAAGATCCGGGAGATCGGGCCGTGCTGGGCATCGCTTTCTCAGCGGCCTTGTCCTGCAAACTCATCCAGCGGGCCTGGAAGATCTTTCACGATCCCTAGGGGCGAGAGCTGCGTAGGCGCAAGATCGAGATCTCGGGCCGTGCGCCGAGTCGCAGGGGCAAGATGCTCACACCCACCCCACGGCTGACGTAGAGCGAGCTGCGTCCATCGCTATACAATCCCTTCCAGTAGCCGTGTCGGCTATGCCCAAGAGGCGTCCAGCCGAAGAACAGAATCTGACCGCCATGTGTATGGCCTGAGATGGTCAGGTCAACGGAGCTCGCAGCAGCCTTCAGGTAGTAGTCAGGATTATGGGAGAGAAGGACAACCGGCTCCCCATGCCCCTTGCCCTGCAAGGCTGCCTCCAGATCCGGGTCGCCTTCGCAAAGGTCATCGACACCACACAGCCAAAACCCAGCGCCATCGCGTTCGATTCGCCGGCCTGCGTTGAAGAGGCAGGTTACTCCCATCCCTGCCATGGTCTCATGCCAGTGATCCATGCCGGCTCCCCAGGAGTGCTCGTGATTGCCGGGAATGGCATAGATGCCTTGGCTTGGCCGAAGCATGTCAAGCGGCCGGGCGAAGGCATGCAGTTCGCTCGCCTGGGTATTGATCAGGTCGCCTCCCAGGCAGACCAGGTCCGGTTCGAATTCCGCGATGCGCGCGAAGATGCGCAGGAGATCCGCCTCGTCCATGAAACTGCCGACATGAACATCGGAGAGGAAGGCGATCTTGAATCCGTCGAGGCTCTGCGCAGCCGAGTCCAGCGGAACTTCAACCTCTCTGAACTCGGTGCCTCGTTGGCTCAGTCGGTTTAGAAGCCGACTGCCGGGGACATAATTCAGCAGGCGATTTAGGGCCCCAGAACAGCGCGAGGAAAGCCAGTGCTTGCGGCTGGGACGGTAGTCCAGCGGATCGACCTCGATCGACGGGGGCGAGACCAGCCCACGCTTTTGGCCATCAACGACAAAGGGCATGCGGTCTGGAATCAGTGGCTGCGTTGGGGACTCTGTCCCTTGAGCTTGTTGAAGAGGGTACGAACCCCAATGCCAAGCATGTTCGCTGCCTTGGTCCGATTGCCCTCGCAAAAGTCCAAAGTTTCGAAGATCGCCTGCATCTCGACTTCGCTCAAGCTGCGGCCTGCCAGGCTCTCGGCAGGCTGAACCGGGCCGGGTATCTCGACCGTGGGCTCGACGCCAAGGCCCAACCAGGGGGCGATCAGCGCAGCCTGAATGACTCCACCAGTACAGAGAATGCAAGCGCGCTGAATCATGTTCTCCAGCTCTCTGACATTGCCTGGCCAATCATGCGACTCGAGAAGTCGCATGGCCGGCCCACTCACGGAAACAGTCTCGGGCAGGAAATGCGCCACCAAGTCCTGGATCTCGCTCTTGCGCTCGCGCAGGGGAGGCACGTTCAGAGGCACAACATTGAGTCGATAGAAGAGGTCGCCACGGAAGCGTTCCTCTTCGATGTCACGCTCGAGATCACGGTTGGTCGCCGAGACGATGCGCACATCCACATTGACCGCGTGGCTGCCACCGACACGGCTGAATTCACCTTCCTGGATCACTCGGAGAAGCTTGGCCTGCATGCCATGTGCCATCTCCCCGATCTCGTCGAGAAAGAGAGTGCCACCATCGGCGAGCTCGAAGCAGCCCTCACGACGCTTGTTTGCACCTGTAAAGGCGCCCGCCTCGTGCCCGAATAGCTCGCTCTCCATCAAGCTCTCTGGGATGGCCGCACAATTGATCTTCACGAATGGTCCCGTGGCGCGTCCACTGCGTCGGTGGAGCTCGGCAGCGACCCGCTCCTTGCCAGTTCCGCTTTCACCGCGAATCAGAACCGAAGCCTTGCTCTGAGCGACCTTGCCGATCAGATCCATGAGCTGCTGCATCTGCTCGCTCTTGACGAGCATCCCTTGGCCAACGCTCTGCCGGCGGAAGTAGCGGTTCTCTCGCCGGAGCCGAGCGCGATCCATCACCCGCATCAAGGACAGCTCCAGGTCATTGGCAGTGGCTGGCTTCTCCAGGATGTCGTCGGCGCCCTTGCGCATCACTTCGATGGCTACCTCCATGGTGCCATGAGCGGTCACCAGGACGACTGGTCGATCCGAATCCTGCTTCTTGGATGCGCCAAGCACCGCCAAACCGTCCTGCCCAGGCATCTGCAGATCGGTGAAGACGTAGTCGAAATGCTGCTCATTGAGCATCGCGATCGCCGAGAGACCATCCTCGGCTTCGGTGACCTGCAGACCGAGCATGCCCAGGGCCTCGGCTAGGAATTCCCTGCTGATCGGCTCATCATCGGCAACGAGGACTGAGCCCTTGGAACCAGTCTCAGTCATCGACCGCTCTCTCCGCTAGCTGAGGATTCGGCAGGATGCTCGTGGACAGGCCCGGCAATTGGATTCTGAAGCATGCACCGGATGCTTCGCCTTCGGCGAGCTCCACCGATCCACCAAGAAAGGAGAGCACGCGGCATGAGAGAGCCAGTCCGAGTCCGTGGCCCCGCTCCTTGGTGCTCACGAATGGCTCGAAAATGCGATCACCGAGTTCAGGATCGATTCCTGGCCCGTCATCACTGACCAAGACTTGCGTCGCCTCGACAGCGGTCTCGACTCGGACCGAAATCTTCACGCTGGAGCTGCCAGCTGCTTCGAGGCTGTTGCGGAAGAGATTGGTCAGAACTCGAACCAATGCGAAGCTCTGCGCTTCCGTCTCCAAGTCCCCGGCAAGAGACAGATGACCGGCAGACAATCCCGCATGGGAAGCTGCCTCGCGAATAATGCTCGCCAGGGAGGCCATCGCCATGCCCTTCGCCTGTGGGCGGGCAAACTCGAGCATGGCTTTGACGATTTCGTCCACCTGTGCGAGCCCTTGCAGGATCTTCTGGGAGAAGCGTTTCATCACCGCTGGGTCCTCGGATCGCTCCAGCAGAGATGCAAAGCCCACTACGCCGTTGAGGGGGTTTTTGATCTCATGAGCAACACCGAGCGCCAACTCGGACAGCCCGGCCAGCCGATCCAATCGATGCACCTCTCTTTCGAGGCGCAGGAGCTTGCTGCGATCCTCGAGCAGCAGCAGGCTGCCGCCATCGGGAAGCGGCACACGATTGATATTCACCGCCAACTTCGATGACTCGAAGAGGCCGGGTTCCATATCGCCGAGCCTCAGGCCGTTCTCGCTGGCCAGGGCCAGGAGCCGATCCGCTTCCGGGTTTGACCAGGAACTCTGCTCCGCAGCATCAAAAGCGACCACGCCAACGGGCATGGCAGAAAAGACCGCCTCTCGCTCGCGCAGGGTTGCGGCGAGCTTGGCATTGCTCGCTGCCAGCTCCAGATCAATCTTGGCCGCGCGAGACTTGAGCTCACGATAGCTATCCTCCAAGCGACAGGCTGCATCGACGAAGGTCTCGAAGCCCTGCCGGAGATCGGTCTCCGACATTCCCGCCAGGCTGGAGCTCACTTGCCCGGCCATTGGATCGAGTTGATTGCGGGCACTGGTGCCCACTCCCCGTGCTCGAGCATGAATTCCATGACTCGCCGAGCTACGTCGGCGGCCAAACCCCAACTGCCGAGGTCGTTGTTGCCAGCCTCGTCCTTGACCTTGTCGAGATTCTTGATGTCCAGGTAGATCTCGCTGGCGACCCCGTAGTTGCCGAGCTTCTCTTCGCACTGGGCCAGGAGGAACATCACCGGAAGCTCAACTTCGTCGCGAAGTTTGCGACTCAGCTTGCCTTCGTTCTCCTGCCATACGAGCGGATCGAGCTCCTGCTTCGCACGCAGATACTCGCGCTTCGCCAACTGTCGATGCTTCTCTGCTTCGGAGCTGTCGCCCTCGTTAGCCAACAGTTCCGCTCTTGCGTCGAGTGTCTCTCCATAGTGAAGCAGAACTCGGCCGATCTCAGCCCGATCCGGAGAGCCCTTGATCAAATGGAGCTCTCCACCCATGCCTTCGGAACTCAGTGAGAATCCTCGCGCCTGGGTTTCGAGCCCGGGCTGGGCGGGGACCAGGATGTCTGGCTCTTCGGCTGGCAACTCAATCTGCGGCCTCGGCTGCTCGCTCCTCACACCTGGCTTCGCTGGCAGCTCCACCGGGGTGAACACTTCTGCCTCGGGGTTGCCGCCGGCGGCCTCGATCTGATCCTGTAGAGAGGCCAACTGGCGCGCCAGTCTTCGCGTCTCGTTTTCTTCTTCTGCGAGGATGCTCGGGTCCGCATAGCGGAGGGCCTCTGTCTCCTGCTCAGTAAGACTCAAGTAGCGACCGGCGCGAACCGGCAGACCGAGATCATGGCGAATGCGCAGCTCCAAGATCCGCTTCTCATGCTCTTTGGAGGCCCTCAGCTTGGCTTCGCTGGCCATTAGGTCCTCGCGCAGCGAGCCCATGAGCCGACGACTCTGCCCATGGGAAGTCCCAGTGCAGATCAAGGTCAGGAGGCTCGCAAGGAACAGAACCCTCACTGCAGAATCCCCCGATAGGCCTTCGCGGCGAGGTCGATGAGACCCATGCGTTCATAGGCCTTGCCAAAGAGCTCGGAGACAGCCTCTTGCTTGGACTTGTCCTTGATTCTGAGTGCATAGGGTAGAGCCTTGCGAGGGAAGCCAGCCATCTGGTTGGCAGCATCTGCCTGCTTCCACATCGCCTCCACAGTCTTCATGCGCGCCTGATCACCCCACTCATCCTCGTAGTCCACGAGGAGCGCGGCGGTTATCACGGCCTTCTCGAATCTTCCCTGGGCGACAAAGGCGTCGACCAGATAGAGCACCAGTTCGGGCTCCGACTCGGGACGATCACGCACTTCCAATTCGAGACGCTCGAAGGCCTCGTCACGATCTCCTACCTCGAGGGCAGCCTTGGCATAGAACCTGCCCTCTTCCCGCGCCCAATTCCGATCCATGATCGGTCGCAGACTGTGTGCTTCCAGTGCCGCTGACCAGGCCTCGAGGACTTGCCCCAGAGCCAGGTACGCACGACCCATGATCACGAATGCGGCGCCACGGCGACCATCTCCAGGTCCCAGGCCAAAGAACTCGTGCACAGTGAAGACCGCTTCTTCGTGGTGTCCGAGCCTCTGCAGAGCATCAGCGCGCATGAACAGGTAGTCGAGCATCTGCTCTCGAGTCATTCCGCGGAATTCATCGAGGGCTCCTTCGAGGGTCAGCATGGCGTCGAGGACACGCTGGGTGTTACCCCTGGCCTGCTCAGCCTGACCGGTGATCAGATAGAGATCGACGATCTCCGGAGTGCCCGTCAGGCGAAGATAGTTGGCGGTCATGAAGTTGACGCACTCTGAGTACCGCTGCTGCGCCAACATGATCTTGCCGAGGAAGACCGTCGCCTTGGCCGACTCCCACTTCTCCGCGTGCCGCTCAGACACTAGACGGGCGTACTTCTCGGACTTGTCGAAGAACTCGCCCTGCTCAGCACGCGCCTCTTCGGCAATCACCGCGTCCTTGCTATCTACCCGCCGCTGGAGCTGCGCTCCCATCTCGTAGAAGCACTCGGAGAGCTTCAGAAGAGCCAGCGGAACGTACTCGTGGGTCCTGTTCTCCTTGTGCACCTGCAGATACTGCTCGGCAGCCGTATCGTAATCTCCTCGATCCATGAGGAGTTTGGCGAGATCCATGCGCGCGCGCATGCCTTCGCGCTTGCGGAGAGGCTCGAATGAGAGCTCCTCCTGCAAGAAGGTGTGGTACCAATCCACCGAGTGTTTCATCAGTCGATTGCGACCGGACTCGGTATCTGCTGAGGGCAGCGACACGATATTCGCCTGCGGCCGCAACAAGGCTGCACGACTCACATCATCGAATACCACGTCTGCATTCCCGGCGGCCGCGATGAGACTCGCAATCGTCCGTGGATCTTGATCGACGAAGGCCAAGGCAAGTGGGCGATTGGCGAGATTCTCTCTCAGCCCCACCGTCTCGAATTCCACATCCCAGCCCATCACTGTGCCGAGGGTGCGCAGAGCATCTGCGGCGCTGACCGAGGGCCTATCTGCGGAGACCCGCCGGTCTTCGCCCTTGCCCGTAATGGCGAACATGCTATCGCCGCTCTGAAACTGGGGCATGAGCAGACCAAGACAGAGTGCCGCCGCGATCATTTGCCCGCCTCCTTCTCGGCTTGTCGCGCCTCGAGTCGGAAGGAGTCAGCGAGCTTCAAGTAGGCTGCGGTGATTCTGTCGAAATCGGATGGCGAGACCTGGCTTTGCACGAGGAGAAGGCGGGCGTAGGCCTGGCGCATGAGTCGCCCATCTCCTCTCGCTTCCGCTTCCTCTGCCTCGCGAAACAACTGAGCTGGCAGCTTCAAATAGCTGTGCAGGCTCTCGGCAAGGTTGTCGTACTTGGCCGCGGCCTCGTGATTTCCGACCTTCCAGCTATAGCGGCTGAGCGCGGCATAGTTCTGACGCTTGAGAAAGTCCGGATCCTTGGCACCTTCACCCTGCATCCAGTCTTCGAGGACACGGATGGCAGCTTTGAAGTTGCCTTCCCCAGCAAGCTCGATCGCACGCATACCGGCATCACCGAAGACATTCCTGCTCTCCATCGGTGGCGAAACAAAGGGGTCTTGCTCTTCGATCTGGGCAACTGGGTTCTCGGCCGGTTGATTGCTTGTGCTGGGAGTCTCAGGCTCTGCTGGCGGCGCGGCCTCGGGCAGGGACATCATCACCACCATCAGCAGCAAATTGAGAATGAGCAGACCACGCAGAATCCAGCTGGGCTCGGATTCCGGGACCACTTCCTCTTCTGCAGTTTCGAGCTCCGAGGTAAGTTCGCCCAAACTGAGCTCGCCTGCAGCAAGGGCCGCTTCCGCTGCGGCCAGTGCTTCCTGGTCGAGTCGCTCCGCCTGATCGGCGAGAGGCTCCTCCTGCATCAGACCATGCAATTCCTCAGCCTCAGGAGCAATCTTTCCAGGCGTAGACTCGCCCTCGATCTCTGGCTCATCAGAAGCCTTCTGGCTTTCGTCTAGTTCCTTGCTCAAGGCTCACCCCCACAGTTCGCTGAGGACTTCTGGCAGGCTTGGACCTGCCCTTCTTCTTTTCGGCAAATCGCCGGTTCTTCCCAAGGCATCGGCGAAAAGGCTCAGATGAGTCGGGACATTGAGCAGGCAGATTTCCCGACCCTCCGCCTCCGCAGCACGGCATCGATCCAGCAGATCGAGGAAGGTGTCGGGGCGCATTTCCTTCGCCCGGTGGAGATCGATGGCCAGGGATCTGGCATTCTCCGGCCATGGCGTCTCAGGCCCCAAGGGTCCAGAGAAGCCCTCCGGGCAGCCATCGCGGCGGACGCGGTATTCGAGAGTGGTCTCCGCTTCGTCAGCCAGGACTCGCAGATCGCCACCGAGTGTTTCGATCTGGGCGAGGGCAGCCTCCGTTCCGGACCAGGGAATCCGCAACGTGATGAGATTTCCATCATCGCTGATCCGACCCTCTGCGCCTTTCTCACCGGCCAAGGTCAGGACGAGTCGGACTCGATCGGCAGCGTCACCGGGTAGGTCCCGCTCCCAGTCGGAGGCGACCGCAGACTCTTCCTCGCCGCCTTCTGAGGAGTCCAAGGCTTCGATAGTTCGCAGGAGAAGGTCCATGGGCATGGGTTTGGCGAGCACGTGCACTCCAGGGGAACAGCCAGTCACTTCTTCTGGGAACCCGCTGACCACGATGCATGGACATGTAGCCGCGGCAATCAGATCCCTCGCGAGTTCCTCTCCAAGACGCCAATCACTGACGACCAGGTCAAACTCATCCTCGACGAGGTCGCCGAGCGCAGATCCAAGGCTGGCGGCGCTGCGCACCGTGTGGCCCTTCAGCCGAAGGTAGGAGCTACAGCCCTCACGGATACCTTCCTCATCATCGACGAACAGAATCTTCATGTTCTTCAGAGGGATGTAGCGACTGCAAGTTCAGCTTCCTGTTCGACCTTGACAGGCAGCAGGATCCTGAAACATGCGCCGGTCACCGTAGCTTCGAGTTCTATGCTGCCACCGTGGGCAGCTAGCAACTCCCGGCTGAGCGCCAAACCAAGGCCGCTACTACCTCGCCCGGAGACAAAGGGCTTGAACAAGTTGTCGCGAAGCTTCGCGGGTACTCCGGGGCCGTCATCACGAATTCGCAGGACCGCCCGGCCCCCGTCTTCTTTGAGATCGACCTCGACTCGTTCAGCACCCATGGCGAAAGCGTTCTCGAGGACATTGTCGATGGCACGTCCGAGCAAGCCTGGATCAGCCTCGATTGTGACCGGATCGATGGGCAGCCTCAGCGCGAGAGTTGGCTTGGCCTGCTGTCCACAGCGCTGGTCAAGCAACTCGCGCAAGTCGAGGGCCTCGTGCTTGGAGCTCTCAGCAGCCCTACCGAAGTCGAGGTAGCTGCTGAGCAAGCTCGAGAGTCGCTCCAGGTCAGTGCGAGCCCGCTGCAGGAAGGCTCCTCGCGGATCTCCTGCAGCGGTCATCTCTTCGACCACGGACATGCTGACCATGGCGGATGCCAGAGGGTTTCGCAGTTCATGACCGAGGATGGCGCATAAGCGCCGCTCGCTCGTGCCGGCGGGCAAGGTCATTACACGCTGACCTGTGCACGGCTGGGGCGTGACCCCAGGTTGTATAGGCGGATCTTGTTGTAGAGCGTCGTTCTATTGATGCCCAGCATGGAAGCAGCACGGCTGATGTTCCACTTGGTCATCTCGAGTACTCGACCAACCAATTGGCTCTCGAGATTCCGAATCGAGCAGTCTGCACCCTCGAGAACGATGACGTTCCTGGCGATCGCATCGCTTCCGTCCACAGCACCGCCAGAGAACTTCGGCAGGTGGCATTCATCGATCATCCCACCGGGGCAGACGATCGAAGCGTGCTCGATAGCGTTCTTGAGCTCGCGAATGTTGCCTGGCCAGCGATATTCGCAGAGGGTCTCCGTGGATTCTTCGGTGAAGCCGGTGAGGCTCTTGCCCATTTGGCGACCGAACTGGTCCAAGAAGTAGTGGGCGAGGAGCGGGATGTCCTGCTGCCTTTCCGCCAAGGGCGGCACTTCGATGGTCATCACATTGAGGCGATAGAAGAGGTCCTCGCGGAAGCGCCCCCCATCGACCTCGCTGCGCAGGTCACGATTCGTGCTGGCGATAATGCGAACATCAGCGGCGATATCTTGGACACCACCGACGCGACGGAAGGTCCGCTCCTGAAGAACTCGCAGGAGCTTGGCTTGGAGAGTCTTCTCCATCTCGCCAATCTCGTCCAGGAAGAGCGTGCCGCCTGCGGCCATGGCGAAGAGGCCTTGCTTGCCTTCCTTGTTGGCACCAGTAAAGGAGCCGGCCTCGTAGCCGAAGAGCTCCGCTTCTAGGAGATTCTCGTTCAGCGCCGCACAGTTGATGGCGACGAAGGGCCCATGACGCCGATTGCTGTGCTCATGGACACATCGGGCAACCAGCTCCTTGCCGGTTCCACTCTGACCAGTGACAAGCACGGTGGTATCGGGAGCGTGGGCAACCTGATCGATCAGGGTCTGCACCTCGCGGATAGAAGGAGATAGGCCGATCAACTCGGTCGCGGTCAACTCACGGACACGATCATGCAGCCAGGTCAGCTCGTTCTTGAGTTGACGAGTCTCCAGGCAGCGCCGAATCACCGCCAACATGCGGTCGTGAGTGAAGGGCTTCTCGATGACATCGGTCGCTCCCTTGCGCATCGCTTCAACGGTATTGGCAACGGTGCCGTAACCGGTGAGAACCACGACATCTGCCGGGCTCGAATTGGTGCGAAGAGAGGAGAGTATGGAAAGTCCATCCGCACCGGGGAGATTGATGTCCAGAATGATGACATCAAAGTTCTTCTGCTTGACGCGTTGGATTCCGTCCTCGGCACTCTTTGCCGTCTCGACGCTTACGCCTTCGCTCTGCAGAAGTGTACGCAGACCTTCGCGGATGCCGTCTTCATCATCGATGACCAGGATCCTGGGAAGTCCGGGGTAGTTCAGGTTCTTCATTTGCCGACCTCGACTGTTGGGGATTTCTGCGGGCGCTTGCTGCATTGGCGTGAACACCGCAGAGCACCTTGCCAAGGAGTCTTTCGGCACGATGGGCTGTCCGCCTTTTGGTCAGTTCTCTGATTTCGGTGAAAAAAGTGGCGCCTCGAGGCCTCCATTCCTCAAGGACTGGACAGTTCCGCCGGATCATGCGGTGACGACTAACACTCGCCCGCGAAGCAACTTCAGATAAACACCAAGGAGCACAGGGGAATATGGGACTCAGAGTCAATACCAACGTCGCATCGCTGAATACCCAGCGGAATCTCTCACAGGTCAACGGCCGTCTGGAAGGCAACTTCCGTCGTCTGGCTACTGGCCTCCGCATCAGCACCGCCGCCGACGACGCCGCCGGCTTGGCCATCTCTGAGCGCATGAAGGCTCAGATTCGTTCATCGCAGCAGAACAAGCGCAATGCCAACGATGGCATCTCCTTCGTGCAGACCGCCGAAGGTGCCTTGAACGAGGTCAGCAACATTCTCGTGCGTCTGCGCGAGCTCTCCATCCAGTCCGCCAACGGCACCTTCGCCGGAGCTGACCAGGACACGCTGCAGCAGGAGTTCGCCTCCCTAGTCAGCGAAATCGACCGCATCGGCAGCTCGAGCGAGTTCAACGGTGTCAATCTCTTCGACGGCAGCGCCAGCACCGTGACCTTCCAGGTCGGAGCAGGCACCACCGCCGGCGTCGATACCATCGACGTGACTGTCGCCTCGGTCTCCGATACCACCCTGGGTCTCAACACCCTGGACATCGGCGCCACCGGCGATACGAACGCCGCCATCACCGCAGTCGATGCCGCCATCAACTCGGTCTCCAGTATCCGTGGCCGTCTGGGCGCTGTGCAAAACCGCCTCAACTCGACCATTAGCAATCTGGACAACAAGATCGAGAACCTCTCGGCCGCCAACAGCCGCATCCGCGATGTGGACGTTGCATTCGAGACCTCTGAACTGACCAGGAACAACATCCTGCAGCAGGCCAGCATCTCGATCCTCGCCCAGGCTAACGCCGCCCCGCAGTCAGCTCTCCAGCTGCTGTAGTAGACCGGTTGCCCACGCGGGCAAGCTACGTCAAGAAGAGCGACCGGGAGTCCTTCCCGGCCGCTCTTCCTCGTTAAGGGCTGCTTGGCAGGCACGAATTCCCTCCTCGAGGCATAGGCCAAGAAGGCCGCCATAGTGGAGGGTTGTGCAGAATCGCCGCAAAGGCTCGCAGCCTGTACGAATCCACCTCAAGTTGACCCGCGCCCCTCTGCCGATGTTGATTCAGCCAGCATGAACGGGAGAAGACATGGGACTTCGAATCAACACCAATACGGCTTCGCTGATCGTCCAAAGCAGCTTGACGAGGACGAACCGCGATCTGAGTCGGAACTTCCAACGCCTCGCCAGTGGGCTGAGGATCACCAGAGCCGCCGATGACCCCGCTGGCCTTGCCATCTCAGAAAGGCTGAGAGCGCAGATTCGCTCCCTAGACCAGGCCGGGCGGAATGCCAATCAAGGGGTTTCCCTTCTCCAGACTGCAGAAGGTGCCCTGGGAGAAGTGAGCAATCTCCTCATTCGCCTACGCGAGCTTGCTGTGCAATCCGCCAATGGCACCACTTCAACCCAGGATCAAGAGACGCTGGACGCGGAGTTCCAATCCTTGGTCAGCGAAATCGATCGCATAGGAGCTTCCACCGAGTTTGCTGGGATCAGCCTCTTCGATGGCAGCGCCAGCAGCGTGACCTTTCAGGTGGGCACCGGGACCAGTGCCGGCGTTGACACAGTGGACGTCAACGTGGATGCACTCTCCGACACCACCCTGGGGATCGACAGCCTGGACATCGGTAGCGGCGGCGACGCGGCTGGGGCAATCACCGCGGTGGATGCCGCTATCGATTCCCTGGGCAGCATCCGAGGCAGATTGGGTGGGATGCAAAACCGCCTGAACTCGACCATCGACTATCTCTCCGGCCAGAGCCAGATCCTCAGCGAAGCCAACAGCCGAATACGGGACGTAGACATCGCCTTCGAGACATCCATGCTGACCAGAAACAGCATCCTGCAACAGGCCAGTATCTCGATCCTCGCCCAGGCGAACAGCCACCCCAGCCTGGCGCTGACACTGCTGGCCTGAGCTCCGCCCTGAGTGGCCGGCTGTTGTCTATCTCGACAGCAGACTGCTGAACCCGCATCTGGCCACCACAAGGTCAAGTGCAGGGTGACAGTATTCCGATCTAGTCCTGAGGAAGAACCTATGTCCACCTCAGGAATCAGCTTCGGAGGCCTTGCCTCCGGCTTGGACACGCAGGCGATCATTTCGGCTTTGCTCGCAGTAGAGCGCCGTCCGATTGACGCCCTCGAGTCCAAGAAGATCGGCTTCAACAGGAGCAAGAGCCTCTTTAACTCCTTGGAGGAGAAGCTCAAGGGCCTGCAAGAAGCCGCGGACGCCATCAAGCTGGCGCCAAACTTCTTGGACTTCTCCGCCGCAACCGACGTCGAAGATTATCTCACCGCAAGCGCAGGCACTGGCGCCATCAGCGGCACCTTCGACATCGCCATCCAGCAACTGGCTGCCGCCGAGACCAAAGCGAGCCTCGGACGAGCTAGCAAGGACACTCCAGACTTCACGGGCACGATCTTCTTCGACATGCCCGATGGCAGCAGCTTCAGCACGACGGTGAACGCAGCAAGTCTGGACGGAGTCGCCAGCGCTATCAATGGCATCACCGATCTCGAGGTCCGCGCTCAGGTCATCGATACCGGCACTCCAAGCGATCCCTTCCAGTTGATTCTGACCAGCACGGCACCAGGAGCCGACGGTAGCTTCACAGTCTCTGGAGATCTCGGACCATCGGAATTGGTTAATCTCCTCAACGAAACTGAAGCCAACACCATCACAGCCGGCTCTGATGCGCAACTGACCTACAACGGGGTCACTGTCTTCAGGTCAACGAACACCATCTCAGATCTTGTTCCGGGCGTGACCTTGGAGCTCAAAGGCATCAGCGGTGCCACGCCCACGAAGGTGACGGTCACCCCCGATGCGGAAGCAACCTCGGAGAAGATCCAGGAACTGGTAGACAAGTACAACGAGGTCCTCGACTTCTTTGCCGCTCAGTCGACAGTTGACGAAGAAGGGCAGAGCGACAGCCCGCTCTTTGGTGATTCCACTGTCCGTAGTATTCGCTCCGGGCTGCGCTCAGCATTGGGACGCCTGGTCCCCGCCAACGATCCAAGCTTCCAACTGCTCAGCCAGGTGGGTATCGAATCAGATCGCGACGGGCGCCTGACCTTCAACAAGACTGACTTCGAAGAGGCTCTTAGCACGGACGAGCTCCAGGTCAGAGACCTCTTCTCCAACCAGACCGATGGTCTCGCCAAGGTCCTCAGCGAGCAGATCGACGTCTACACAGACTTCGTCGATGGCCTGATCAAGGTCCGCACAGATGGCATCGAGCGCAGCGTCAAGGACCTCAATCGACAGATCGAAAGAGCAGAGGATCGACTCGAAAAGAAGGAGATCCAGCTCACCGATCGCTTTTCCAAGATGGAAATCCTACTGAGTCGGCTGCAAAGCCAGGGTTCGGCTCTCTCCGGACTCCCGCCGATTCCAAGATGAAGTTTATCTATCCCTGAATACGGAGTCCCCAGAATGAGCCACTCAAATGCTGCCGAAGCCTATCGCCGCAATTCAATCCTCACCGCTTCTCCGGAGAAGCTGGTCAAGATGCTTTACGATGCCGCGATTCGCAATCTTGAAATCAGCCGCATGGCCCTCTCCGATCCCGCGCGCACGCACAGCGCCGAAGTCGGCGAATGTCTGGGCAAGGCACTCAGCATCATCGGCGAACTGAAGACCGCCCTCGACATGGAACGCGGCGGTGACATCGCGGAGAACCTGGGCTCCCTCTACGAGTTCAGCATGGATCAGGTCTCACAGGCCAACATCAGCCGCACTGCCAAGCCTGTAGAGAACACTCTGCAAGTAATGCGCACTCTGAAGGAAGGTTGGGATGCAGTCATCCCCAACTGATCTTCTTCTGGATGAACTGACCAGGGTCTACGATCGTGGCTATCAGGCGCTAAGTAGCGAAGAACTCGGTCAACTGGACAAGTTGATGGAGCAGGCGGAGTCGATTCTCGCAGGACTGCGTAATCGACAGCCCGGAACTGCGCCAGCCATCCAGCGCGTCAAGGCGAGCCACGGACGTCTACGCAGCGCCATGGCCGCGGCCATGGATTCTGCGCGCAACGAACTAGGCAAGGTCCGGCGGGGGCGTCAGGACCTCAAGCGCTTTGCCCGGCAACCAGAGGGCGCCGGCCAGAACCTACGCAGCGAAGTCTGAGGCAGAACGTGGCCTCGAGCCACGCTCTGCACTCCAAGGTGATCCCTGCGACAACCCGGAAGCTAGACGCTCGCCAGGTTGATCTTCGCGTCTTCGTTGTTCGGATCGATCTCCAGTGCCCGACGGAAGCAGACTTCTGCATCTGCACCCCGACCGGACTGGAAGAGGCAGGCGCCTCTGTTGTTCCAGGTCTCGGCATCGTTGGGATCAATCTCCAAACTACGACGAAAGCACTCCTCGGCCTGCACGAACTCGCTCTTGCCGAAGAGGACCATGCCCAGGTTGAAGAGAGCGTCCGGCTGCTGCGGGTTCTGTGCGAGCACGACCTGAAAGGACTGTATCGCCGCGTCATCCTGCCCATTGATGAACTGGACGAAGCCGAGCTGATTGCGAAACTCCATGACCTCCGGTGAGAAGGTAGCAGCCGCTTCCAGGTGCGGGAGGGCACTCTCATAGAGGTTCTGGCTGATGTATGCCTCTGCAGCGTTCCGGTGGACAACTGCAATGTGCGTATTCAGCTCCTGCAGGCCATCGACAATCTGCGTGCGCAGCTCGGAGGAAGTATCTTCCACCACGAGCGGTGCCAGGTCCTTGATCCGGGTCGGGATCTTTGCGAAGCCGTCATTGCTAACGGTAGAAGTGGTCGAAGTCTCGGCTTGACCGGGATTCTGGGTAACCACGTTCGGGTTGTTGGGGATCGTCTGCATCTGCTTCTCCTTTGAACTCCATTCGCCCTCAACAGAGGGCTGCCAGTGACTCCTTCATTCGCTTCGCCTCGCTTGACGAAGCGTTCCTCTCGAGCAACACAATCGCGCGCTCGCCTAATTCTCTCGCCTTCTCGACCTGCCCCATGCTCGCCAGGATCATGGTGGCCTGCTGACAGGCGCCGACAGCCTCGGGGTTCTGACTGAGATGATCTGTCAGGTACCGCAGGGCCCGCTGTGAGTCTCTTTCCTCGAGGGCCACTCGTGAGAGCGCGAGGCTCGTGACCTCGTGATCCTGATTCAAGGCGTAGGATTGCTCGAGCATGCGCTTTGCAGCGACTACATCGCCCTTGCGGAGCAGGGCCATGGCAATGCCCGTGAGTGACACGTAACTGGTCACTCCGTCCTGAATTGGCACCACCAGAACCTGATCGTGGAATTGCAGGCAGCGGCGATAGTGCTCTATGGCCTGGTCTGGCTCATCACGCCGCAGGGCGATACCTGCGGCCACATAGTGCAGATTCGGCGTCGGAACAAAGCGCTGCAAAGCCAGGTCGAGGACTCTCTGAGCGCGCTCGTAGTCTCCGGCCTTCGCACGCTCGAGGGCACAGAGAGCAGCCACTTCGCTGGCAAAGGGAAGACCACGCGGGCAGCCCGGCGTTCGCTCGACGATCAAATCAAAAGTCTTGTCGAGAACTTCAATCGACTCGGCTGCACGCCCGGGAATGCGTCTCAGGAAGTCGCCGTACTTGTACAGGCTGTACGGATCCTCCGGATCATCCTGCAGCTGCAACTTGAAGAGCCGCTCGTTGCGCTCGTTCTTTTGGCGAGCATCAACTACCTCGTCCTCGTAGCCCAGATGAAGTAGCTTGATCTTCGATAGTGCGAGCTTCAAACCCTGCTCACGCCCAACTTCGAGCAGAGACGGCGCGATCTGCTCATGCATGCGATTGAGGTAGCGCAGCCCAGGCAAGTTGCGGAAGAGGCGAATCAGTAGCACTCCTTGGCTCTTACCTGCGGCGAACTGATTCTCGATAGTCAGGTGGTATCCAGAGACAGCGGCGTCCCGCACGCAATCGTGAAGTTCCTGGATCGAGTCCGCATCCAGATGCTCATCGGCATCGAGTACGAGGATCCAATCGCCCGTGGCCGCGGCGATGCCCGCATTCCTGGGGCCTGAAAAATCATCTTCCCACTGGCGATGGATCAGCTTCGCGCCAAATGACTCCGCGATCGCAACCGTGCGATCCTTGGAACCTGTGTCGACAATGATGATCTCGTCGACAGCACCAGCAGCCCTTTCCAGGCAGCCAGGCAAAAAGTCTTCTTCGTCCCGAGTGATCATGCACAGGCTGATGCGCGGCTCCCTGCCAGCCCATGGGGGGCTCGGAACTGCTTCTGCCTGGCTATCAGGGGCGTCGCTGACCATGGCTTCGGCCTGCCAAGTCTCGATGAGCCGCTCGGTTTCCACATGAAGTTGCCCAGGGTCAATTCCGACCTCCAAACTCAAAGGCGGAGTCGAAAAGCTCCCGGCGATGCGCTGCGGGCGCATCAGCTCCGCATTCATGCGCAAGAACCAGTCTTCGTAACTCAGGCTTGCTGAGCACCAAGTCTCGCTCATTGGACCAACGCGCAGCACTTGCTCTCGCGTCATCATCAAGCCGCTCGGGTCCGATAGACCCTCCTCTCCTGCCTGCACGGTCGGCATGGCTGGCGCGATTACGACCGCCCCAAGCAGCGCCTGGAACTGCACGGCATCCATGCGACTCCCAGAGCGTAAGAGGAGAATCGCCTGCCCCTTGGATGCTGCGATCTCTCGGTTGAAGGCGATCTCCTCCCGCATTGGCTGGCAAGCACGGACTTCCCAATCCTGCGGCAGAAAGCTGCGCAGAGAGGCATGCGTCTGCTCCTGTTCGAGCTCTGAACCGGGACCGATGAGCACCGAACCTGCCATCATCGGCAGTTTCCGGCAGCGCAACCAAAAGCGCTCGGCGGGTTTCCGCCCCATGAAACTGAGAGCCATCATCCCCCGACTGATCAAGGAAGATGCCAGGTCATCGGGAAGGCTGGATCCGGAAGGCAGCGCGAAGATGTCTTCCACGCAGAGACCTGAGGCCAGTGCAGCGGAAACCAAACGCCCTCGCAGCAGAGCTGTCTCCGGCTCATTGATCGAGCCCGCCGGATCGTTCTGTCCGCTGCGACCACTGAGGAGCAGGCGCAGCGCCTCGGGGGATTGGGCGTTGGCGAGGTCGAGCAACAATTCACCACCGACGGCCAGGCTTGCTTCGATGCTCTTCAGGAAGCGCTCGAAGTTGCCGTAGCGCTCGAGCAGACCACGCACCCGGATGCTCGAATATTGTCCTTCTGGCAGCCGCAGGAAACCGCCATCGTCTATAGCATCTTCGGGCAGAGCGAGGACCGGCCCTTCTGGCGGCTTCAGCTCATGCCATCCACGCAGCCTGCCCGCAAATCCACTGGGCAGGATCGCTAGATCCTCTCGACTCAAGATTGTTCCTTTGCTTAACGCCGATGCCATCGGCGTATACCTGCACGACAGTTATCGGCCGCATGCGGCATCCGACTTCAGTTCCTCCGGCACCATGAACCCTGCGCAACTCGAAAGCCTCTTGCGGGATGCCACCCGATTCGAGCGACTCATATGTGTGCGGAGCTGTGGATCCACTCAAGATCTAGGGGCCGAAAGCGAGCCCAGTGGAAACCTCATCGTCTGGAGCGAAGAACAGACATCCGGACGCGGGCGGCAGGGCAGGTCCTGGGACACTCGACCGGGCAAGGATCTCGCCATCACCCTGCGCATCGAGGAGGAGATCGACCAGCAGGGTCAACTCGCTGCTGCGCTACCAACCGCCATCCTCGCGGCTCTCGAAGGCTGCTCGAGCCTGCGCCTAGGCCTCAAGTGGCCCAACGACCTGCAATTCAAGGGGCGCAAGATTTGCGGGATCCTGATCGACGCCAGCAGCCAACCAAGGCAGAGACTCCTGATCGGCATCGGGGTCAATGTCAATCGCAGCAACTTCCCGGCGGAACTGCAGGAGAGCGCCAGCTCCCTCGCGCTCGCAACTGGTGAAGAATTCGACAGGAGCGAAGTTCTCTTGGCCATCGCATCCGCCGTCGACGGCGCGCTGCGTTCTCTGGCCGAAGGCACAAGCGATGAACTCGTTGCTCTCTTCTGTGATCGCCTTGGATGCTTGGGCAGGAGCGTCCGATTGCGCGGCGACCAGATCGACGCCAGCGGCAAGGTCGAGGCTCTGGACTTCGAACACATTCGCCTGGCGGGGGGCGAATCCTATCCCCTGGCCCACCTGCAAGGCCTCTCCCTACGCTGAGGAGCGCCCTCAGTCAGGAACGGAGATCGACTCGATCTGCTCCAAGAGGCGCAGTTCGAAGTGGACGATCCGCCTTGGCGGTGGCCCTGGGATGAGTCTCAGCAGACGCGTTCGGTCTTCCGGTCCTGGGATCAGAAGCGGATAGCCCGCAGCGCGTAGGCAGGCATTGAAGGCGACCATGGCCATGATCAGATTCAGGTCCGGATGCGGCGAGATCCGCGCATAGCGCCAGAGCACCCGACAGGCCTGGCGAACCGGATGGAGCTGGTCGTAGATGGCCTGAATGTCCCGGTATCTATTCTTCTGGGTGAAGCTATCGAGGATTTCTTGCAGGTCACGCGACCGCGGATAGCCCAGATAGAGCAGGCTGTCCCAGGGCTGATCCTTACGGATCAGATTGTTGCGAAAGCGAGCAATGCCATCGGTGAGAACTGAGAAGAGCTCAACCAGGCGCCTGCCACTCGGCCACTTACCGTCGCCCGCCTGCACTTCAAGGAGCTCCAGAACACGGTTCAGGCCATGGACCAGGCCGAACTCCTGGTGTTCCTTGCGGAAGCGGGTTGCGCCCCCATCCAGGATTACCCTGACGTCTTCACTGGCAACGCGATAGTTGCGGACTGTCAGAATGCCGGAGATCCACTCGCAGCGGGCATCTTCGCTGAGTGACAGTTCGCTGGACTGGATGTCTACGATACGCTGCTCGCTCGAGGGACCGAGAGCAGCGCTGAACCTGGTAGCTAGAGCCAGATCCAGTCGCTCGATTACACCAGGCCTGTACTGCTCAGATCCGCTGCTCATAGACTGATTCTCCTCTTCGGATTCTTCCCCTGTCCGCCTTGCCTGAAATGCTCCCAGAGCTGCCGTCGACCCCAACAAAGCGCCGGCGTTCTCGCCTGTTCCGGGTACTCCGAATCAGTGGCAGTCTGGCTTTTCTCATGGCCGCAGGCCTGATCTGCCTGCCTTATCTGCTCACCACGGACTATGTGCGGGACAAGCTGGTGGCCCAACTTTCCAAACGACTGGGCTCTGAAGTTGAGGTCGCCAGCTACAGCCTAAGCTGGTTCAGCGGCCTCAGTCTCGAGGGTCTGGTCCTGGCAAACCCCCCGGGCTACCGACGGATTTCTGGACAGCCCGAGGCTTTGCGCATCGATCGACTGGACTGCGATCTCAGCCTCCCCCAGCTCATTCGTGGTCGGATTGATTTGCAGGCGAGCCTCTCCGGACTGAACCTCCAAGTCGTGCAATCTGCTAATGGCGACTCGAATCTCGAAGAAGTCGTGGGCGAGATCGACGGGCCCGAGATCAACATCCGGCAGAGCCAGCGGTCTTTCTCTGGTCGCCGTCGATGGCGCGACCAATTCCCGGCCATCGAAGAGCTCGAGGACATTCGCCTGGACCTGGAGATACGCGACTCCTCTCTATCCTTCTTGCACGAGGATCTCGGTCTTCTGGAACAGGTCCAAGGGATCAATATCCGGCTCAGCAAGAGCTTCGGAGCATCCAGTCTGAGATTGGAATGCGCTGCGGACTTTCACCGACCCAGCAGACCTGATCGACCGGGAAGGATCGATCTCCGCATCGACGCGGGTCCCAAGGCAGAGGATCCTATCGATCTCGAACTGCATTGCCTCGGTATCGAGTTGGATCGGTACCGCCCAATCATCACAGCCCTGCTTCCTCCTGGCCAGATTACCGATCTCTCAGGTCAACTGCGCGGCGACTGCAAACTGACTTTCGAACCAGAGCATCGCCTCGAGATAGAAGGCCTGCTCGAAGTCGAGGGCCCGCGCTTCGGGGGAGACTTCTTTGGCGGTGCCAAGATCGCAGAAGAGCGCTGGAGTCTACGACCGAATATCGCCCTCAGTCTGGGCGAAGGCTGGTCCCTCGATTCCGTCGATGTAAGCGATCTCGAAGCCGACTTCGGATTCCTTCAGCTGGAGGGAGCTCCAAGCGCAGAATCCTATGGGACGGTGGCATTCAAACTGGACCTGGAAGGGCTGCCAGACCTGGGGATCGACGGTCTCACCGGATTGCGTGAGAGTCGCGGACAGTTCACCGGTTCTCTTGGTTTACAGAATCAGGCCCTCGATTCGAAGTTCTCCATCGAGCGCATGCGCTTCGAAGGCCATGCCCTCGAAGACTGCCGCGGCAGCATTCTGCTCAATGATGGCTCGCTGGCCATCGACCTGAGCGAAGGCAAATTGAACGGTGGCGCCGTCGCGATGAATGTGCTCGCTGGCCTGAGCCAGGCGAACGGTATCCCCCTCGAGATGAGAGTCGACCTCGAGGGCGCTACGGCCAGCGCCAAGGACATGCGGCCACTGAGCTACCTGGTTCCCTTCATGGCCAGCGCTCGATCCGGGGGAGCTCTGCGTTTTACTAGTGAGGTCGATCTCAGCTTCGAGCTCGCCGGCATGATCGACCCGGACAAGCGCACGAATCTGGCCACCCGGCTGAGCGCATTGACCGGGCGCGGCAATCTCATGATGCGCGGCGGCCAATTCGTCCCCACGGATGAACTCAGCAGACTCTTTGTCCTCGCCGGACGCAGGCAGACCGTCGACCTGAAGGATCTATCCAGCAGCTTTGTCCTGGATCGTGGCTCCATCGAAACCAGCCTGCTGGAACTGAGTAGCGCTGGGCGGGAGTTCACCTTTGCAGGCAGCACCGGTCTCGATGGCAGCATCGACTACCGCATCGATTGCAGCGACCTGCTCAAGGGACATCGCGACGGGGAAAGGGTACGTAGGTACCTGGGCGAGAACATCCTCGAGGCGCGTTTGAGCGGCAGCCTCGAGGCACCGATTCTCCTAATGCCTGACCTGGAAGAGATCCTGACCAAGGCTGCTGAGAATTCTCTCCGGCGAGAGGCTCAGAAGGGTGTCGACAGACTTCTCGAGAAGCTATTCAAGAAGAAGAAGTAGCCGGGCCGGTGCTCACCAATTTCACCGGACTCTCTGTGGCCTCGCACTTCGACTTGGCCAATTCCACCCAGCGCTGAGCCTCCTGGTTGCCGGCATCCAGCGAGACTGCCCGCTGTAGCTCAGTGAGAGCTTCGGGCCAGAGTTGTCGAGAAGCGAGACACATTCCGAGGCCGAAGAACGCGTGCGCGTTGTCCGGCTCATGATTCATCAGGCTACGGAAGCAGCTCTCAGCCAGCTTGGGATCGCCACTGCGCAACATGAGGATGCCGATCTGAAAGTACAACTCGGCGAGTGCGCCTGGCGTCGTGCTCACAGTTTGAGATATGACCGGACCCTGAATCCCCAGGGGCATGCGCACATCCAAGATCGCGTCTCGCTTGGCGACGAAGAGCCAGCCGCTGTTCTGATCGAGACGAATGAACTGATCCACACGGAAGCCCCCCACCGTACAGATGAGGTTGTTGAGCGCCGCAGGGCTGTAGACATGACTGGCATCGCCGAGCCCTTGAGAAGGATCGCGGAGCACGAGTGCCAGGGTGCCGCCCTCATGAAGCACCCGCCGCCATTCGCGCATCGCCTTGATGCCGTCTTCAAGGCGCTCGAAGCCATGCACGGAAAGCAGGCTGTCGATCGAGCCGGCTTCGTACTGGCCGAGGCTGTCGTGAGCCTGACCGGACTCCCGGTCGACCAACTCGCTGCCGGGGATGGCGTCTTCGGACGCAGCTCCCAACTGGACTGCCCTGCCGCTAACGAACGGGATCAGGGCGGAAATCTCTCGACTGCTCTCTTCTACTGACATGCCTGCCTCCTTTGCTCCCCTTGTTATCGGGGCCTCGGAAGCCTGCACTTGAGACCAGGAGCAGTCGAGAGTCGGCCTGAACTAAAGGTCCTTGGCGTTCTCTGCCAGGTAGCTGGCTACGCCTGCGGCGCTCGGCTTCATGCCGGCCTTGCCACGATTCCAGTTCGCCGGGCAAACCTCGCCATTCTCTTCGTGGAAAGCCAGGGCATCGATCATGCGCAGGGCTTCGTGGATGTTGCGGCCGAGCGGCAAGTCGTTGACTACCTGATGCCGGACCACACCTTTCTGGTCGATCAGAAAAGTGCCGCGATAAGCAACAGCACCGTCACTAGTGAGAACGTCATAGTCCTGGGCGATACTCTTGGTCAGATCCGCGACCAGCGGGTAATCGATCTTGCCGATGCCGCCATTGTCGATTGCGGTTTCGCGCCAGGCATGGTGGCTGAAGTGCGAGTCGACTGACACCCCGATCACTTCCGCATTCTTCTCCTTGAAATCACCGAGATGATTGTGGAAGGCGATGATCTCGGAAGGGCAAACAAAGGTGAAGTCCAGGGGATAGAAGAAGAGGATCACGTTCTTGCCGCGATAGTCGGACAAGCTGAGCTCCTTGAAACTCCCATCAGGCATGACTGCCTGCGCCTTGAAATCCGGGGCTTCCTTACCAACGAGAACTGCCATTTGTAAATCTCCTATTTTGCTGCGATGCAGGTGTAATTTCGGGGGAGCCTTAGTAGCCCATCCCCGCCGACCAGCCAAGTACTTACCTCAGATCTGCGATCGCTCTAGTCGCCGATTCGGCGGCAGACTCGAGGGTCGAAGGCAGACCGGTGGCTGTCCAATCTCCGCACAGATAGAAGTTTGTGAATCCCTCGAGGAGACCCGGCGGCGGTCGGTGCCGTTCATCACCGGGAGCGACGATCATTGTCGCCCGATCTTCACGCAGCACCTGCATCTTGATATCCGCGTCTGCAGGGAGATCAGGGAAGTACCTCTGCAACTGGTCTCGAGCAATCGCACAGATCGCATCCACAGACTTGCCACGCAGGGACTCGGCGCCAGCTGCTAGCAGGGCAAACTCACCCAGCGGCGCAGCGACACGACGGCAGAAGAAGTGGAAGGGCTCTCCGTCGACCAGCACCAGCAAAGGAGACGCGGGTATGCCCTGCCTCTCTGCCGTTTGGCAGTAGACGGAGAGAATCGCAGAACTCGCGATTGCAGCTGCAGGCAGGCCGCCAGGTATCAGGCGAGCCAAGACATGCCAGGGAAGTGCCGAAAACACGATCTCACCTGATTCCAGCCGAAGAGAATCGCCTCCCGCCAGATCGATCCCCGAGAGCTGCCCATCCTCGAACTGCAGAGCGGCGACGCGACGGCCGAGACTCACCTCGACCCCGGCCGCCGACAAGACATCGAAGGCCGGTTCACCGATGAGTTCGGACCACGGCTTACGAGGCAGCCAAATCGCCGCGTCTGCAGCCGAGCCCCCAAAGGCGCGGCGCAAGGTCTTGAAGAAGACCCCGGCGTCCACCTGCGATGCCTCCGCATTCATGATCGCCCGGCAGAGGGGATCCCAGAGATATGCTCGAATCTGCGTCCCCTGGCGGTATCGCTGCAGCCATCTTTCCAAGCTACGGTTCTTTCCGGCCAGGTAGGTTGCCGGCAGGCCGAGACAGATCTTGAGCTTCTCCCAGAGACTGAAGGCCGGAAACTTCAGCAGCGCCAGGGGCAGAGCCAGGTTTGGACTCATCGCGGCCAACTCCAGCCGAAGCCTCGGCCCGCCGACGCTCTGGTACTCGAGACAGAGGCCTTCGCCCGCTCCGAACTCAGCCTCGGTGCCGAGTCGCCTGAGGAGGGCACGCATGTGCTCGTAGCAACCGAGCATGACGTGTGGCCCGTTGTCCGGCCGGGCTCCATCGCCCTTGGCCGGTGGAGAGAAGGCTCGTCCGCCCAACCAGGAATGCGCCTCGAGAAGCCGGACCGCATAACCTCGATCGCGAAGACCGAAGGCAGCGGCGATTCCTGCCACACCGCCACCCAGAACGAGGGCTCGTTTCACCTATGCCCTCGCCACCAGGTGCGGAGGGCAAGCAGGACGCGCCGCGGCTTGCTGACCCGAAGTCGCTGTTGACGGTTCAATTGCCAGCCTTCCCCCTCGATCATTTGCAGTAGCTCGGCATAGACCGAGGCCATGATCTCCGCGGGCAGAAGGGCTCGGCGAATGTCATCGGAGAGGGCGGCGCTGGCTTCTGCAAAGCGCTGCCGAGCGATCGCTACCATGCCCTGGAAAAGCTGGTGGACCGGGCCATCCACACGATAGACCTGTTCTGGACCTTCGCCCTTCAGCCAGGCTGTCTCCACATAGGCCGAGCGCAATCGGTCCTGCGGCAGATAGACGCGTCCCTCCAGGGCATCGGATCGCACATCACGGAGGATGTTGGTGAGCTGCAGGGCCAGGCCCAGGCGGTCGGCATAACGCTCTGCAGCAGGGCCTGAGACGCCGAAGACTGGCAAGCAAGCCAGCCCGACGGCGGAGGCCACCTTGAAGCAGTATTCCTCCAAGGCTTCGCAGTTCGCAAAGGTCCTCTCATCCAAATCGGAGCCAATTCCCGCCAGGATTGTCTCCAGATGCGCCGGAGAAACACCGAAGCGTTCGATGGTCTCCTGCAGCGCTCGCCCAATCGGAGATCCGGCCTCACGCCGATTCACCTTGTCGAGCTCGGCACGCCAAAAGGCCAGTCTCCGCACAGCTGCAGCGTGATTCTCGGCTTCGTCGACCGCATCATCGACGGCGCGGCAGAAGGCGTAAATTGCCGAGATACCAGCCCGCCGCTCCTTGCTGAGGAAAGCAAAGGAAACGAGAAAGCTCGAACCCGAGGAGCGCGTCACCTCCGCCGGTGACTCCAGGCTGCTCTCCTCGGCGATCAAGACAGAGACTCCGGCATCCGACGAGTCATCATGGCCGACAGAAGTATGGAGAACTTCTGCCACTTTCCCAGGCGCACCCGATTTGCCAGCACATCCCCATCGACGGCTCTGATGCCCGCCAGGACTGCGGCCGCAGCACGAATCACCGCGCGCAGCTCCATGCTCAACCTGCCCGGCACCGTGTTGGTAAGCGGCCAGCCGGCAACCAGCATCTCCGTGCAACGACTCGACCAATGCAGAACCAGGCGCCGGAGCTCTGGCGAGGCTGAACCAGCTTCCAGGTCCTTCTCGGACACGGCGAATCTCTCGAGATCCTCTTGCGGGAAGTAGATCCGATTCCTGTCCCGATAATCCGAAGCCATGTCCTGCAAGTGATTGACCAATTGCAGCGCCGTGCAAATTTGATCCGAGAGCTGCGCGAGGTCTTCTCCAGGCCGGTCAAAGATCCGCAAGACGAGACGCCCTACCGGGTCCGCCGAGCGACGGCAGTAAGCAAAGAGCTCCGACTCACAGTAACGGCCTTTCTCGAGGTCCTGGGCAAAAGCATCGAGAAGGGCCGTGAACAGCGGCAAGGGCAGATGCAATTCGTGGATGGTGGCCGCAAGATCAATGAATAGGGGGATCGGCTCCGCTACCTCACCCTGCACATGCTCGAGAAAGCTCTGGCGGTAGGCTGCAAGCAGGACCGGGTCCTGTTCCTCGTCCGCTATGTCGTCCGCGGTTCGTGCGAAGGCATAGAGCCTGTGCACATGTCGACGTAGCTTCCTGGGCACGAGAACCGAGCCGACAGGAAAGTTTTCGTAGTGGCTCGCGGCAAGGGCCATGAAACGGTCCCTGTCGAGCGCAATGGACGGAGTTTCTCGCAGTTCCATCGTCACCATCGCGGCCATCGGCTCACAGATTCAACACCACTCAATAGGAGGGATGAACTGTGGATCTCGATTTCGACGCAATAGAAAAGATCTCCGATTATGTCACTGTCCCGGCTGGTACCTATCTCTGCGAAATCGCTGAGGTTCGCGAGAGTACCACCAAGAACGGCGATGAGCGCTGGGGACTTCGGCTGGTTGTCGCTGAGGGCGAATTCTGCGGTCGGCAGGCAGCCTGGGATAGCCTCATTTTCTCGACTCGGGGGCAAGTCCGAGTCCGCCTTGTCCTCGAGGCCCTGGGGATCCCCACCAAGGGCAGAGTCAGCCTCAAGCCGGAGGACATCAAGGGCCGCCGCGCCTTCGTGGAGGTTCGACCCTCCGAGTTCGAGCAACCGGACAGCGGACAAATCGTGCGCCGCAACGAAGTCCCCTATCGCGGCTACCGCGCCGTGGAGGACCGGGAAGATGAGCAGCACCTGGATAGCGGCTCAGCTGAGGCGGACACGGCGACCGAGGCCCGTACTGATGCTCTTCCAGCGGATCCGGAGGACGAGCTTCCGTTTTGAGCCTTGCCCACGCTCCATGTCCGGGCATACGTTCTCGGCGCAGTATCCCAAGACAAGGGCTGAGCGAAGGTCATAGAACAGGTGTCAAAGGCGAGCAAAGAGGCCGAGAAACTGCGCGCAAAGCTCGAGCAGGCCTCGCATCTGTACTACAACGAGGGTCGACCTGAAATCAGTGACGAGGAGTACGACCGGCTCTTTCGCGAACTCCAGGAACTCGAGGCCGCCAATCCGGACTTGTTGCGTGAGGACTCGCCGACACAGCGAGTTGGCGCACCCCTGCCCAAGGGAAGCAACTTCAAGAAGGCTGCGCATCTGCTCCCAATGCTTTCAATCGAGTCCCTTACCAGTGACGATGAGGTGCGAGAATTCGGGCAGAGGGCAGGTCGCATGCTCGAAGAAGAGGGAGAATCCAGCATTGATCTTGGCTGGGCTCTCGAACCGAAGTTCGACGGCGTCAGCGCAAATCTGCTCTATGAAGATGGGATCCTGGTTCGCGGGCTCTCGCGAGGCGATGGCGCCCAAGGGGAGGACATCACTCAGAGCTTGAAGACGATCCGCAACCTACCTCTTCACCTACACCGCAGCAGCGAGACTGATCAGCCACCGAAGATCATCGAGGTTCGCGGCGAGGTCATGCTCAGTCGTAAGGCCTTCGCAAGACTGCAGACCGAGTCGGAGACCAGGGGCGAAACTCAATTCCGCAATCCACGCAACACGGTTGCAGGCTCTTTGAAGCTGCTCGACCCGAGGATTGTCGCCAAGCGAGGGCTCGAGTTCATCTTCTGGGGTATTGGGCAGAGCGAAGGGCTGCAGGCGGCAACGCACGAGGAGCTGCGGAAGCGCATTCAAGGCTTCGGATTCAAGGTCTCCTCTCAGTTTGCAGTGGTCAATAGCCTGGAGGAGGTCATCGCCTTCCACGACGAACTCGAAGCCCGGCGGGCAGAGATCGACTACGACATGGACGGCATCGTCGCCAAGCTCAACGACTTCGAACTACAGCGACGCCTGGGTCGCACTGCCCGCAACCCACGCTGGATCCTCGCCCACAAGTTCGCGCCGCAGCGAGCAACAACGCGTGTGGATTCGATCGTCGCCCAGGTGGGCCGCACAGGCACGATTACGCCGGTCGCAAACCTCGAGGCTGTCGAACTGGCGGGAGTCACCGTCCGCCGGGCTACCTTGCACAATTGGGATTTACTCAAGGAGCGCGACGTCCGCGCCGGAGACCAGGTCGAGATCGAGCGTGCGGGAGACGTGATCCCTGCTGTCATCGCCGTCGACCTGAACAAGCGAAGCAAGCAGTCCCAGCCAACTGACCCCCCGGACTCCTGTCCCAGTTGTGACGGCGAACTCGAAAAGGAAGGTGCCTTCCTCTACTGCGTCAATCTGGAGTGCCCGGACCAGTTGAAGGGGCATGTTGTGCATATTGCTTCGCGCCGCGCCCTGGAAATCATTCGTCTGGGGCCGAAGTACGTCGATCAGCTCATGGATGCAGGTCTGATCAAGAGCTTGGAAGATGTCTTCACCCTCGACCAAAGGCGAGATGAGATTCTCGCCCTCGATCGCTGGGCAGAGCGCTCCTTCGACAATCTGGTCAAGGAACTCGAGAAAGCCAAACAGCCGGAGCTGCCTCGCTTCCTATACGGGCTCGGCATTCGACACGTCGGCGAACAGACCGCCAAGGATCTGGCAGAGACTCTGGGATCTCTCGCAGCGATTCGTGAAGCCAGCTCAGAGCAACTCATCGAGGTCGAGGGAATTGGCGAGGAAGTTGCCAAGTCGATCCGTAGTTTCTTTGACAGGAAGCAGACTGAGCGCTTTCTCGAAAAGATCCACGCCGCGGGTATGCGCGTCAAGACTGCCGGCAAGAGCAGCACATCCGGACCACTCAGCGGGCGCATCTTTTGCTTTACCGGCGGCATGAACAGCATGTCCCGAGACGAGGCAAAGATCCTGGTCGAAGGCATGGGTGCCAAGACCTCCAACTCCATCACCAAGAAGGTGACGGACGTGGTCGCCGGCAGCAAGGCCGGATCGAAACTCGAGAAGGCCAAGAAGCTCGGCTTGCAGGTGCTCAGCGAAGAAGACTATCTCTCTCTCGTCGAAGGGCTCCAGTGACTCGCAAGCCAATCGAGAACGAAGCAGAGAGGAGCAAGAGCCTACATGGCGGCTTCGCCCATTTCCTGCGTACCTTCCTGCTTGGCCTGGCTCTCGGCCTCTTGCTTTTTGCTGGCTACCTTGCCCTGGCTGCGATCGGCTTTTGATTTCCGTTCCTTCGCAGGCTTGCTGTCAGAACTGCTGCAATAGAGTGAGCTGAGATCGACCTGATGCAGCTCTGTAGCCAGTCGACGAAAAACCGCGACCGCCCGAAGGCTGTCAGGGTCTTGTGGCAGCGCGCGGAAGGCAGCGGAGGAAGCGACGAGAATGGCTTTGCTCCGCGCTCTGGACAACGCGACGTTGAGACGGTTCTTGGAGAAGAAGAAGGCCGCACGCGCATTGAGAGTGTCTGGATCTCCCACCGCAAGCGAGAGAATGATCACCTCTCTCTCCTGCCCCTGAATGCGTTCGACGGTGTCGATGGTGATCTTGTCCAGATCCCTCACCCCGCGCCGCTGGCAACTTGCCCGCAGCAAGCGAACCTGAGCCCGAAAGGGGGCGATCACCCCAAGGGACTCAGGCTCGAGTCCATGATGTTCGATCAAGTCCGCCACTAGGTCCGCCACCAATCTAGCTTCTTCCGTGGACCTCTGCCCCGGTTGCAGATGATCGACCCTGGCGAAGACCACGGAGTGCTCTGGATCCAGGACAGCGTCGAGCTTGCCACCGGCAGTGAAACTCAGGCGACGTGCTGCCGACGAAGGCGCTGACTTGAGGCCGCCGCCATAGAAGAGATCGCTCACGACCGCGCAAAGCGCATCGTTCATGCGGTAGGTCTCATCGAGCATGTCGCCGCCATAAAACCCGTGTAGCCGCTCAAAGATGGACTGCTGGACTTCCCGATCGACATGCTCAGCCGTGATCACCGGCGGGAGCTGACGATGATCACCAAAGAAGATCCAGCGACGCGCGAGCAACATCCCCGCCAAGGCGTGCGGAATCGGCAGCTGACCGGCTTCGTCAAAGACGGTGAAATGAAAGCGTTCTCTAGCGGGCAACTTGGCGAGAGCGAAGCAAGTCCCGGCGACTACCGCGCCTTCCTGGGGCATCCGGCCCCGTCGCGGATCTTCGAAGCGAATCCCTGCACGCGTGAGAGCTTGGGTCCCAGGTCCGGGCCGACCTAACTTCACCAAGGGAATTTCCGGAGCGATCCGCGCGAGAGCCATGAGAGCATTGTCAACCGCACGATGCGTGAAGGCGCTGAGAGCGATCTTGCATCCCGATGCACAGAGCACTCGCATGATCTCAGCGAGGAGTCGAGTCTTGCCGGTGCCCGGAGGCCCCTGGATCAAGGACAAGCTATCGCTGGCAATGGCATTCGTGCCCGCAAGGAACTGAGTCTCGTTGAGACCACGTTTGCTCAAAGCTTCTTGCGCGCGCAAGAGACGCTCCTCGTCGCGCTCGGGCTTGTGCTCCCCCATCAGGACCGAGGCGAGGAGCTCATCTTCGAAGGCAGCTCGAACTACATCACGCAAGCGCCCGCGGATACCCAAGTGGCGCCGATCGATGCAGTAACTAACACCCGGCACGAGTCTCGGTGTGGCTCCACGCTGGAAGGGGTCTCGCCGCAGAATCAGCTTCCTCTCGATCGAGTCATAGTCCCCATAGACCAGCGGGCAAGCCTCCTGAAAATCCAAGCCATCACCCACTGTCAATGGGTCGCCGTTCCTAAACTTGCTGAGGTTTTCTTCCAGGCTGAAGGTGAAGCGATCACCTTGCTGCTCACGCAGAATCGCATCACGAATACACTCCCCTTCTAGCACACGCTCTTCAATGGCCAAGGCGCGCAGGTCTCGGGAACTCTTCCGCTCATCCTCTTCTTCGCGTTCGAGGAAGCGAATCAGGCGTTCTTCAAGGGACAGGGACTTCAATCCTCTTCGTCTCCCAAGTACCGCTCCTTGAGAGCGAGTAAGTCCTCGAGATCACTCCGCCCCTTGCTCATGAGCCAATCGCCATCTTGCGCATCGGTGACCGCATAGGCCGCTGCTGATGCCCTGCCCTTTCTATGCGGATCGCGGGACAGTCCGGCACTCACGTGCTCATCAAGACCGAAGATCGGCGCCGGAAACACGGCAGCCCCACGAAGTTGCCTAGCCATGTCGATGAGTCGACGCTCAAACCCCACAGATGCCACCGATCCGTGAGCACGATTCTCATGCCAACGGGGAATGCCAGAGCCGTAGTGGAGTATCCGCAATCGACTGGGTAGCTGAGCAAGCAGGTCTTCGAAGGCAGGCAGCTCCTCTTCTACCGATTGCGGGCAGTGAGCAAGGAACTCCGCCTCGTTTTCACGAGGCCTGAGCAGACCCATGAAGAGCACTCGCTCCGCATAGGGGTCTGTCAAGAAGTGCAGCACTGCCGCAGAGCCGAGGGACTCGCCCTTGCCGCGCTTCTCGAGAACGGGCTCGCCACTCATCCTTGCCTGCGCAGCCTTCTTGAGTCTTCGCAGCAGGGTCGCTTCGAGCCCAGACGCCCTTGCTGCCGGCTCGACCTTGGCCCTGGACAAGTTCGTCACGGAATCGATCCCAGCGACACGGAGCGAGCGCCTGATTCCCCTGGTCACGCCATGCACAAATGAGAGATCACCCGCTGCGCGCATCTCCTGCAGACAGAGGTCGGACCATAGACAGCTATCGCAGGCCCTGCTGAAGAAGGGTTCGACTTCATCCGGATTCTCGCGGAGCGCACACAAGTCCTCTATGAGCTCGTCGAGCACCGGGTCAAGTTCGCCGAGCGCAAACCTCTCCTCGCTGCCATCCTTCAAGACAAGGTAGCCGTACTCAGGAACCTTGGCCTGCAGCTTGCCCAGGAGACGACTGTAGAAAGCCACCTGCAATACCTGATCACTGCGCGGCCGACTCGAGGACTTGATGTCACCGACTTCGTATTGGTAATCACCAAACACGGACGAACCCTCTTGCCGACGCAGCAAGTCGGGAATCCCAAGGTAGTCCGCATCGATGAGCACAGCCTGGCTGATCCCCTCCATGCCGGACTGCATCATCTGCAAGCTGAGCTCGGCACCCTGCTCGAACTGGGCAGTCGGATACTCGGGCTCCGGCCAGCCCAATTCCGCGACGATGCGCGCCTCGTGGTCGCGCCCGCGCTGCAAAAGAAACTCCTCTTCTGCACGGACTTCGCGACGCAGACTCCGGTCGGCGTGAAGATCCAAGGCCACCATCCGTGGGCACTTGAACATACTGTAGATGTTCGTGCCGGTGATGCGCTTCACAGTCTGCGAATCCTCACGCGGCAATCCAAGAAGGCTGCACCCAGGCCAATGTCCGTGCATCGAGCCTGAATGAGTGCGTTCGCCGACTGGCCGCGATCAAAGTGCCCACCCTTCGGATACAGGGCGACATCACGCCGTTGCTGCGAGTCCAGAATCAGGCGCGCAGGTATGGAACCCATCGCGTTTTCCACCGCGACCTCGTCTCCAGTCGCCATCCCAGGAGCGGAGTCCGGATGCACCGTCACTTCCAGCAGAGCCCCGGGATCCCGCGACCACTGGGAGGCCTGGGAACGAATACTAGAGAGACTCAAGAACCAGAGATCGCCCGCGTCCCCCGCCCCTGCAGGGGTCTCCGGACGCTCTGAGATAAGCTGCACCTTGCCGTCGGCTGAGCGCACGCGAGCCTCATCAAAGAGCTGCTCAGTAGCAAGCGGGTTCCGCTGCGGACCCTCGCGGAGCTTCTCCAGGCTGAGCCCATGGCCCTCAACCTTGCCCAGCAATCTCCGTTTGTACTCGTCTACGCTCCCGGACATGGCCGCCGACAGCCCCAGGCGCGATGCCAGGCCTTGGAAGAGCTCGACTTCGTGCAGGACTCCAGGCGGTGGTGACAGAATCGGTCGACTCTCGCCAATCCAGTGGTGCCCATAAGCACCGAGCAAGTCATCATCCTCGAGGAGGCTGGGCACTGGCAAGACCAGGTCAGCACGCCTGCCTGTGTCGGTCAGGAATGGGTCGACCACCACCACGAACTCAGTCCGCTCCAGAGCTTCGGCAACCTGCTTGGAGTCCGGAAGCATGCAGACCGGATTGCCAGCGGTCACCCAGATGGCACGAATCGGCGGATCCTGGGCCGCGAGAACGTCTGGACCGAAGAGTGGCTCACGAATGTGGCGCGCTGCTGCAGCAGAACTGACCGCTGAAACATCGAAGGCAGTTCGTCGCCCGAAGTAGAAGGAACTCCCGCCTCCGGGCCGGAAGAGATTGCCGCTGAGGGCGGACAGGGCATCCAGAGCGCGAACGATGCTCCCTCCCGCCAAACGGCGCTGCATTCCCCAACCCACCAGGATGGCTGTCGGCCCATCGCGAAAAGCCTCCGCCAGGTCCACCAAGGCTTCCACCTCAAGATCCGCCGCGAGAGCGTACTCAGCAACGGACTTGGATCGGATCAGCTCGATGCATGCGTCCAGGTTGGCACAAAACTCCGCGGCCTTCGGGTCCAAGGCATCGCGGTCCAAGAGGACTCGCATGACACCCAGAGCGAGGTCCAGGTCTCCGCCGGGACAAGGCTGCAGAAAGCGGTCGGCGAGGCTGGCGCCCTTGTGGTGCACCGGGTCTATGAGCCAGACCTTCCGCCCTTCTGCCCGCGCCTTCCGAATCTGAGGAATCAGGTGGATGTTGCTGACAAAAAGGTTCTTGCCCCAGATGACGATGTGCTTGCTGCGATCCAGATCGAAGAAGTCGTTGCTGTCACTGACTCCAAAATCCGCCTCTTGCGCCGCTTCACCGGCGCCACTGCAGATGTCACCGCTCTTGCTCGTGCAGGGCCCGAACTGCTCAAAGAAGCGATCCGCCACGGACTTCAACAGCCCGAGACTCCCCCCCGAGCGATAGTGGAAGATTGCTGCCGGCCCGGATTCCGCCCGAATCGCAGCGAGCCTCTCCGCAGCGTAGTCGAGTGCCTGTGTCATAGTGCAGGCTTGGAGCTTCCCATCCACTCGCATGAGAGGCTGGCGCAGACGGTCCTCGCCACCGAGGAGTTCTGGAAAACGGCTGGTCCGTGTGCAAAGAAAGCCGCGAGTAACCGGGTGCTCCGGGTCACCCTTGAGACTTAGAAGGCGACCATCCTCCACCTCTGCAATCAGCCCGCAGGCATCGGGGCAGTCGCGATTGCATGTGCTTCTCCTGAGCTCTGTACCCATGATCTAGGGGGTCGAGCCTTCACGGCCCGTCTGTTTACTGGGTTATAAGTCCCAACTCTCTGTATTGACCGAACTAAGACCGAGCACCCGATTCTGGATAAACACCTAACATCCGTTAGGTTCACGTCAAAGAATCACTGGATCTTCATTTGCCCGAGCGGGCCTCGAGCGCCATACCATTACTCAGGCGAGGATTGGAATCAGCCTCGTACCTCAGTCAAAGAGCAATTCTGATCGATCCTACTAGGGAGGGAACCCAAGTATGAAGAGTCCAATCGGATTCGGCCTCGCAGTCTTGGCCACGACCGCATTCGCGGTGGCCGGCAACGAACCAAATGGCGACAAGAAGAAGGGAGGGGAAGATCCTCCCAAGGCTGGCACGCTGCAGGCACCAAAGGTGACCTTCCAGCCCGGCAAAGGCATCACCTTTGACGGTGGTGATGACTTCTCACTCAACCTGAAGAGCTACTTCCAGATCAAGTGGTACTACTTGGCCCTGGATAGCAATCCGGACACCAACAGCTTCCGCACCAAGCGGGTTCGCATGAATTTCAGCGGCCACGTCTGGGACCGGGAGCTCACCTACAAGGTGCAGACCGACTTCATCGACAGCGATGACTCGTCGATCAAGGACGCCTGGGTCCGCTACAACTTCTATAACACGGACCACTACACCCTGGGCCTGCGCATGGGCACCCAGAAGATGTTAGAGAGCCGTCAGGGCACGATCTCCTCCCAGAAACAGGAGTTCAGCAATCGCGCTCTCGCCACGCGAGTCTTTGGTTCAGCCCGTTCGACCGGCGCTTTGTTCCTCGGCTCGGGGCTCAACGATGATAACGGCGGCAAGAAGTTGCACTGGTTCCTCGGCACCATGAACAACGACCTGGCAGCCGGGTCGATTTCAGCGGCGCCCGAATCCACAAACCTGGACGGGGCTGGTGTCGGCGACAACGAGCTCAACTACATCGTCGGTGTCCGCTTCGACCCGCAGGGCGAGATGGCCTACTCGGAAGGCGACTTGGAACACAGTGGAAGCATGACCTCCAGCCTTGGCGCCAGCGTCCTCTTCGGAAACGCTGATGTCGGCATTGCCCAAGGCGACGTGGAATCAACCACCGTCAACCTCAATGCCGCCCTCAAGCTCGGCAATGGCTTCGCGGCAGCCGGCGAGTTCTTCGCTCGCAAGGATGATGCGGACCTGGCCGGTGTTCCCAGCGCGGACTCCAATGGCTTCTACGTGCAAGGCTCCTACACCATGCCGCCGGACGATGGCACCCAGTACGCCTTTGGCGCCCGGGTGAGCATGATCGACTTCAAGGATCCGCCGATCTTCATGAACGCCGCCGGCATGGAAAGCGGTCAGGGCGATCCCATTCTCGGTGCAGGTGGCATCGGCAATGACCCCTTCGGTCTGGCTCCAGCAGTGGGATACCCGGTGGGCGCCGAAGGCGACATCATGGAGTACCAGCTGATGGCGAGTGCCTACTATCACAAGCACGCTCTGAAGACCCAGCTGACCTACACCTATCAGCATGCGGATCCGGATAACGTGGCCGGCGTCGGCAACGACGACAACCACGGCGTCGACCTGATCTTCACCCTGGCCTTCTGAGCGCCACTCCAGCCTGGCTGGATTCGGCTAGGCTGAATCAAGAAGGGGGCAGGCTCACTCGAGCCTGCCCCCTTCTGTGTACCTGAATGCCGTGTACAGTGCCGGGCCGTGTCCTCGCTCCAAGTCCAAGATCCCAGGTCTGGCCCCTGCCTGGCGCTGCTACTGTTGCTCTTCGCCTGCAAGAGCGGTGGCAACGACAGTCTCGAGTTTGCAGAAACGCAGTCGGGGAGCAGCCTGCAGGTAAGCGCCGCCCGTCAGGGTGAGGACTTGACCGTCACCTTCACCGCCAAGACCGGCGAGCTCTCGATCGACGTAGCGAAGCTGTCCGGCGTAAACCTCGCCATCGAGAGAGGAGGCGCTCGCAGAGATCAGCTCCTGCCTTTCGTCGAAATCGAGAGAGAGGAGAATGCACTGCAGCTGCATTGCCGCCCGAGTCTTGGTCACGAAGTCAGTGTCCGGATCGAGAGGGAATCGACGGGCGACTTGCGTGTGCTCTTGCTGGACCAGGTCGGAGTCAGGAGCACCCTCCTCGAGTTGAGCCTGAACTACGAGTTTCTCCGCGAAGCCCCGATCGACGAGAGCTCCACTCCTCACCTCCACCCCGGAGAATTCGAGCTCGCCGGGGATCTTGCCTTTCAGGCTCCAGTGGCCTTCCTTCGCGCCGGCTCACGCTCCCTCGCCCTCAGCCCCGATCTGGAACTACTCCTGCAACAGCGGCGCCTTCCTCAGGGCCTGGTCGTAAGTCGCAAGCCGGCAAGTATTCGGCATGGCCTCATGGCACAGGCTCAAGAGGTTCCGGATGGGCCCTTTGGGCGACGTGTCTTTACCAGCGCCGATGCCGAGGGTGTGCAGGTCCGAGCTGAGACCCTCAGCTTTGGCCATTTTCTCCAGATCGACGCAGCAGCATCTCAGCACAAGACTCTCGCGGCCGCACAGAGCCAGGTATGGCGACGCTACATGTCCGCTGACCTGAAGCGATCCGCCGCACCCATGGAAGAACGGACCTGGGAGCAGATTTGTGCAGCCTACCTCGATCGGATCCTCGCCGAAAACTGGCAAGAAGTAGATCTGGGTGAGATCGCTGCGGGCGCACTGAAGGACGCGTCCAGCGGCATCGAAGCACGCTTCGATTCAGAAGAGCAACTCCTCCGCCTCGCCTTCGTCATGGCAAGTCGCGCATCACGGGATTCGCAACCGGAGCTGCAGGACTATGCGCGGCGAATCTTGGATCTGGTCCTCGCTGCGCCACGACGAGCCGGCTTGATCCCCGCGCGCTTCGCGTCCAGCGTCGATGCGACGCGCAACACATGGGAACTCGGATCCACCGAAGCATCTTCGGCACTGGGACATCACGGACTGGACTCCGCAGTCTCCGGATACTGGATGCTGAAGACAGCCGAGCTCCTCCCGGAACGACGCGCCGATAGTCTCGAAGCCTGCAGGAAACTGGCCTACTTCTTCCTCCTCAATCAGCACAGCAATGGGGCCATACCGGTCTGGTATGGTCGCGAATTCCTCGAGCCTCTCGAAGATCCCAAGTGGGCAGCGGACACAGCCGGTCCGGCGATGTTCCTGGCCGAGTATGCCAGTCAGACCAAAGACGAACGGGTCCTGGCAGCCGCCCGCAAGGCGATCGACTTTCTCGAAGTCGAGGCCTTGGCCAAGGCGGTCTGGCCGGCGCCCATACGAGCACCTGGCGAAAGCCCAGGGCTCGTCGACCCGCGCAGCGGCAACAACACCCGCAACCCCTTTCTCCTCTGCCTGGCAGCGCGAGCCTGCTTGATTCTCATCGATGCCAGCGGGGACCCCTCGCTCCTGGACAGAGCAGACGATTTCCTTTCTGCCATCAGCTTTCATCAGCAGGTTTGGACTCCTGGCTGGATGCCGGGCCAGCAGCAGGGCGGGCTGAGCCGGGGCAACGATGCAGTGATCTGGGGAGACCCGGTCGAAGCTCTGGCGGCGGGGGTCTACCTCCGAGGCTACGAACTCCTGGGCCGGGGCGAGTGGCTGGAAAGGGGTGCGGCCGCCCTACGAGCCGGCCTGACTGCGGATGATGCTGGCTGGAGCCCTGAGGCTTCAAAGCCCGAATCCCTCCTTTGGGGCAAGAGTGCCGCCATCGCGATGGTCGAGGAAGTGCGCGCAAGTCTGGGCCAGGGCGTGGTCCAAATCGCCAAGCAGGATTCTCAAGGGCTGGACGCACTCTGGTTCGAAGACTTGACGGTGATCGAAGGTGAGATTTCCTTCCGAGTCCTGAGTCATGCAGAGTTCCAGCAGCCTGCCAGCATCACCTTTCGTGACTTCCCGCCCGACTTCGAGTCCTTCCTGCTCACGGTCAATGGCGTGGAACTTGGCGAGTTCACGAGCCAGCAGCTGAGGGCGGGCCTCGACCTGGTTCCAGAACTTGTCGCCAGCATTGAGTTCCTGCCACCCACGCAGATCAGCATGGATCAGACTTGGGTGCCTAGCGCCCGATTGCGCGGCCCCCTCAGTCCGGAAGCCAAGGTTACCGCTGAAATCTCCACGGCACGCGGCGTTCTGCAAAGCATCGATCTCATTGAATCGGAACAGGGCATCCTCCGCGGCACAGAAGGAGTCTTGGTCTCAGGGCTTGCAGCGGGAGCAGAACTTCGTGCCCGAATCATCCATCAGGAAGGTGCTCGACTGAGTACCGTTCCGCCGACTGGGTTTAGAAGCATTCGCCTGGGAAGCATGGATCGCCTGGACTCCGGCGACGACGCGGAGATCGCGCTCGTTGGTGATGATGGATCCACGGTAGTGCGCTTCGCGGACGGACGAGAGAACGCACGCAGAATAGCTGGTGAGCAGAGCCTGACCTACGCCCTCCCCGTAGGAGCTCAGAGCACAAACGTCGACTTGGAGTTCTTGCTAACTGGCAGGGTTCGCATCAGCACCGACGACTTGCTACTGCATGAAGATGGCGAAGACCTGCAGGGTATCCACGCAGTCCGCCTGAAGCTGTCCGATCCAAGGCTCTGGCGTGACGGCAACCTCCCGCTCACTTTCTCGGTTCCAGCCTCTTCACCAGATCCGGTCAACCTGGCACACATTCTCTATCGAAGCCAAGGCGAGACCGCGTCTGTTGCCGAGTTGGGAGAGGGTCGCTCGCTTCGCAATCCGGATTCTGTCATCGACATCTTGATTCTGCCTCTCTCTCTGGCAGACGCGCCGATTCGCGCGGACAAACAGGTTCTCAACCAGATCTTCTTCGGTGGCCCGCAGTATCGATTGACCCCGGGACCCGAAACACGAATGACTGCGGGTTCGGTCAGAACCCTCCTGCAGAACATGTCGGGTGGGTTGAGTGAGATTCGGGGGAGGACTCTCGATGTGCAACGCAGCCAGCTGCTCTCCTCATCCCTCTCCGCGGATCCTGGAACTGCTGGTGAGCTCCTCGCAAAGTCTGCAACGCAGTCCCTCGCAGAGATGGGCTTGCAGGATCCTGATCTAGATCTGCTCTTCATCGTGCACAGTGGCGTACTCGGCCCGCAACGCATCACCCTGCCGGCGGGCGCGGAGGGCAGGTCGTTGCCCTGTATCCTGGTCCCAGAACGTAGTGTGGACGGCTCGCTCTTGAGCTCGGGACAGGCCCTGCTCGAATTGGTCGACAGCCTCTATGACCTGCACGATCTGCGCGATCCCCAGAACGGCAATTTCGGCGAACTGGCGCTGAGCGCTGAGGGACGTGGCCATGTCCCCAGTGGATTGGCGGGAGTCAATCTCATCCGCGCGGGTTGGTCTGACCAGTTGCGAATCAAGCCGCCCCAGAATCGCTCGACCCGAAATGCGAACTCTCGCAGCCGACGGCAGCTGCAGTTGTCATCGCTGCAGGAAGGACGAACTCTGTACCGCATTCCCTTCGACTCCCTTCCGGATCGCGGCGATCTACTTCTCGAGTCGAGGGCAATGTCGCACGCCGAGCCAGGCCTCCCAGGCAGCGGGTGCATCATCTATTGGGAATTCGAAGGGCGACGGCCCTTCGTCAAAATTCAAGACTCGTCAACCCTGGCGCACTTCCTCAGGCTATCTCCAATTACGCCAACACCGCGGACACCATTCACTCCAGGGAATGAAGGCGACCTCTTCCGCTCGGCGGCCAGCCTCGACGGTGACAGCGCCCCCTCCCTGGCAACCATTCATGGCGAACTGCTTTGGGCGATTCGTGACTTGCAGAGCAGCGACGATGGACGCGCGAATCTCCGACTCGACTACTTGGGAGTCGAGCTGATGAACCTGGGCAGCTCCCGCTGGTTCTCCATGCGTTTCGATCGACCCCAGCCCCTACCACTTGGCGGGCAGAGTCAAGGACTGGGCTCCGTCACAAAGCACGATTCGGGATTTCGAATGATCATGCGGCCGACCAGGGGAGCCGGCATTCGCGGCGAGTTTCTGGTACCGGCAAGCGATGATCCCCGACGCCTCTTCGTGCGAGTTCGCAAGCAAGGCCCCGGCAGCGGGAACATGAGCTTCTTGATCGACGCCGAGGAACGGATCGTGACAAGGATTCCGATCGGCCCAAAGGAAATCCTCGCGCAGATCGACCTCTCACCCAGCCTGAATAGGCATAGCTTGCAAATAGACCTGGTTGGCGATGGTGGAGAGTGGACCGCTGAGCTCGATCGCTTGCTCCTAGTGCCGCGAGCGATCCCTCGACAGCAGGTCCGACTGCCGGGCCGACAGGACAGCAATGTTCTCCTCATGGACTCGGTTCGCTATGGCGAGACCCATAGCATGACAGCCAGTGATGATGGGAAGGATGAGCTGGTCGTCCCTCTGCTCCTACCTCCCGGCAACTCCGCCATGCGCATCTGTCTCGGATTCGAAGCCGATGCGCCGGCAGAGACGATCGCCCAGCTGAGTGCTCATCTCCGCACCGAAGACGCTACCTGGGACGCATTGGTACTCGAAGACCTCAGCCTGCCACGGGATCACGGTCGCCAGGCTCTACACACGGCGATCATCGAGATCCCTGGGCCAGAACGAGAATCTGTCGCCTTTCTAACTCTGACTCTGAAGGCTCCGCCAGGTACGAAGATTCACTTCGTGAACCTGGCTATCGATCGTTCCTGAGGACTGAGGTAGCAAGCAAGAACTGGCAGACTAGGCTCCGCCTCGCAGAGTCTCGAGTCGATCAGCAGCATCTACGATCTGCGTGATTCTCAGGCCATAGGTGTCATCCACCATGACAACCTCACCGCGAGCAACCAACTTGCCATTGACCCGCAAATCCACAGGCTCCTCGGCCTTTTTCTCCAGGGCGACGATACTGCCGGGCACTAGCTTGAGAATCTCAGCCACGGGCATATGGGTTCCGCCGACCTCGACAGACACCGGGATGTTCACGTCGAGGAGAATATCCAGGTTGTTGTTCTCGCCCCCTGAAGCCATGTCCGGACCCAAGGGGCCAAAACTCACTGGCTGCACGGCAGCAGAAGAACTCTCCAGCGGATTCGATCCGATCCCTTCGTCGCTGTTCATTTCATCTTGAGCCATCTGCTTCGCCCTCACTCAGCTATCGAGGACGCCTCCTACACGAAAGGCGAGTCTGTTTCCGCGAGTTCCAAGTTGCCCGGTGAACTTGGGAATTCCCTGCACCGGAGCAACGAGATCTTGACCGACGTTCGTGCTCAGAGGCACAACGTCTCCTTCACTCAGCTCTAACAGCTGACGCAAGGGGATGTTCGTCTTACCCAACTGGACCATCATGTCCACCGAGACCTCCTGCAAGGACTTGGCGACAGCTTCACGCATGCTGCCAGGCTCATGCCCGAAGCCCGACGAGGCCACATGGCTGAGCTTGCCCAGGTAGGGCTCGAGGGAGGCGTAAGGGATGACCATGCGCAAATCACCGAGCATGGAGTGGCCACTGGCCTGAAAGTAGACCGCAAGAACGACATCATGCGGGGGCACGATTTGGGCTAGGGCCGGGTTGGCAAAGCGATCTTCGATCGTCCAATCGAGCTTGACGACCTCTTCGAGCGATTCGCAGATGCGATCGAGGCAGGGCCCGACGAAGGCGTCCGCCACTGTGTATTCAGCAGCTGTGAACTCTTTGACGACCTTCACGATCTCCCCGGTGCCGCCCAGGATTCTATCTACCGCAGCGTAGAGCAAGCCTGTCGTTGCCGAGAACAGCACCGGTTGCGACAGAGGCTCCATCTTCGTCTGGTAGACAGCGATCGGCCCTCCAACCTGATTGAGCCAGGTACCCAAACGTAGCTGCTCGACAGCGACACAATCGCAGCGGATATCCGTGCGCAGTTTCTCACTGATGGTTGCAGCCATAGACTTGGCTGCTGCCTCAAAGTAGCGCTCAAAACTGAGTAGATGCTCCCTGCTAATCCGGTTTGGCTTGAGCAGGTTTACAGGACTGATGAGCGGAGCGTCGTCGTCCTCGCTTATCTGGCTACTGATTGCATCGACATTCGCAGCATCCAGCTCAGCCTCCTCTGCCCGAAACATTTCGAGCAGAGTATCGATCTCTTCTGTGCTGAGGATCTCCTTCATTGCACGAGACGCTTCTTCCAGAGGATATCTTTCACCACCGCGATGCCGCTTTCTCCACCTTCTTCGGGCGGAAATAGTGAGAGCGTCATGGTCTCTCGCATGAGCTTCTCGAGGTGGATGTTCTCCTTGGTGTCCGTGAGCTCCTCAGGTGTGTGCTGCATGAACAGCAGGAGCACCTTGGACTTCATCAGATCCCAATTCTTCTCCCGCAGAGCCTCAGCTTCTTCAGCGTTATCCTTGGAGACACGGTAACTGAACTTGAAGCTAAAGGTTGCGGCCGAGCGCCCACGATCCGTGCGTGGATTGAAGTTGTGCTCGATGGGATCTTCGACCATGCAGTCGATGATCTCAGGCACGGAAGGCCGTGGTTCGTCCTGCACCTGCTCCTGCTTGGGTGCCATGAAGACGACGCCGGCCCCGCCCAATGCGGCGCCAACTGCAACGAGCACCAGAGGCGGCAATCCCTTCTTCTTGCCTTCCTTGGCGTCCTCTTTCTTCTTTTCGTCTTCAGCCATGACAACCTCGTGCCCCAGCGGGCTAACTCACCCTTCCTATCGACAGGACCAGACCACTCGTTGAGCGGAGAATGTGGCCTTTCCGGTGCATCGTCGTAAACGAGCTCACTTACCACCCGCCTTCTCACGATGCACCTTCAGGAGGTTGTCGAGGATCTCCTTGATCTCCGTGACTTCCATCTCGGAGAGGATCGCGTTCGACACATCTGGATCCATGATCTTGAGAACCATGCTTATGCGCAAACGGCCACTCTCGGTCTCCCACATGTTGCGAACAATCTCCGCCGCCTTATCAGGCTCGAAGGTCGCAAGGCTGTCCGCATAGGGTTTGAGATCTTGTTCCTTGGACTTGCTGACCAAGAGGACCTTGGCTTCGAACTCTTCGACCTTGTCCTGCAGCTCCCTCTCCATCCGTTGGATTTCGAGAATCTGTCCGGTGAGTGCCTTGCCTCGATCCTGAACGTCTCTCTCCCGCTGCTCTAGCTTCTTTTCGCGCTCGTCGAGGGCGTCCAATCGCTTGTCCGCCGCATCCTGAGCTTGCTTGGCATAGCGATATATCTCGTTGATCTCGTCTACGGTGAGCGATGTCTCCATCTGGGGAAACTGGAAAAACTGTCCCGCCTTGCCACGAGAGGACTGTTCTTGCTGCATCCATTCTTCGCGTGGACTTGGCTTCGGAATCAGATCCGCCGGCTCTTGTGGCTGCACAGCTTCAGTCTCGCCTGCAGGCCTTGGAGACCCAGGCGTCTCTGCCTCGGCAGCGCCACCTTCCTCCTTAGCTGTGTCATCGAAGGAAACACTTCGCTCGGTAATCTTCACACCAGACCCGGAACCCAGGAGATCGACCCTCTCTTCGGGCTTGTCTGCGGGAGGAGCGCCGTCTTCTCCAGTGGCAGCATCGACTGCAGGTTCCTCGGCGCTCTTCTCGGGTGCTGAAAAGAAGCCCGAGATCAGCGGGAGTCCACGCGTGCCCTCGTAATTCAGTCGGCCCTGCATTCCCAAGAGACCGACAACCGTGGCCGTGAACAGCCCGACGCCGGTTCCAGCCATGACCAAAATGTTCTTCATCGGTTTGCCCTAGCCCCCTTCTGGCTATTGAAACGCAGACGGGAAACCTCTTCGAGGTCGGCCTGTTCTTCCTTCATGACCTCGTCCTTCCAAGCAACGAACCTGGCCTCCTTCAGACGCCGGAGGGACAGAGCATCTCTGCGTCGCATCTGGTAGACAGTTCTCGCTTCGTCAGCTTGCTGCTCTGCAGAAGTGATCTCGGTCTCCAGTCGGCGGTTCACCTCGGTGAGGCCACCGGCCAAAGCGGCGCCGAGAGCAGGAGCCGAATTCCGCACTGCTTCACAAGCCTCGATGTTCTCGAGCACTACTGACTGCCGATTGCGCAAACTGTTCACCGCCGCGAGTGCTTCGGACATATCCCGCCTTGCCATCTTCTCCATGTGGCTACGTAGCCTCTCGAGCCTGGCAAGCGGAAACCGAAACCTCTTCATGTCCTACATATCGGCCATGGCATGGGGGGAAGTGGAGTCAGGATGCCACTGGGGTAGGAGAGATCTTCTCGATCAGCTCCTGAGTCTCTGCAGAAGACCGAGCGCCCGTCCCATGAAAGAGAAGTGCTTCGATATCCGACAGTTTCTCCAGCGCCTCATCAAGCAGGGCATCTGCACCCTTCCGATAGGCTCCGACCTGCACCAGGTCCCGGTACTCCTCATAGTGAGCCAATAGTTCCCGGACCCGAGTTGCTGCCTGCATCCGCTCACTTGTACAAACTTTGGGCATGAGCCGGCTGATCGATGCGAGCACGTCGACAGCTGGGAAGCGTCCACGAGTCGCAATGCTTCGACTCAGAACGATGTGCCCATCCAGGTAACCGCGGAGGGCGTCCGCAACCGGTTCGTTGAGATCGTCACCATCCACAAGGACCGTAATCAGGCCGGTGATACTGCCACGCTCGTCATAGCCAAGACGCTCGATCAGGCGCGGCAATTGCGCAAAGAGCGAGGGCGGATAGCCACGCAAGGTCGGTGGTTCCCCTGCAGCCAGTCCGATCTCGCGTGCCGCACCGGCAAAACGGGTCACCGAATCCATCATGAACATGACGTTGAGGCCCATGTCGCGGAATGCCTCTGCAACCGTCACGGCAACGAACGCGCCCTTGTAGCGCAGCATCGGTGGAGTGTCTGAGGTCGCTACGACCACCACCGAACGCGCCATGCCCTCAGGGCCAAGACAATCTTCAACGAACTCACGAACCTCACGCCCGCGCTCGCCGATGAGAGCAATCACATTGACGTCCGCCGAGCCGTTCTTGGCAATCATGCCAAGCACGGTGCTCTTGCCGACACCGGAGCCGGCAAAGATCCCGACTCTCTGGCCCAGGCCACAGGTCATGAAACCGTCGATGGAAGAGATTCCAGTCTCGATCTCCTGACGAATTGGTTCACGACTGAGTGGTGCAGGGGCGTCGCTATTGACCGGCCGTTCCTCACCAAAGAGAGGCGGTCCGCCATCGATGGGCTCACCTAGTCCATTGAGAACTCTACCTAGCAGCGCTTTGCCAACCGTTATCTCATGCGGTCGTTCATGTGCCGTTACCGGATCGAATGGGCTGATACCTCGGCATTCGCCAAGGGGCATTAATATAGAACGTTCGCCATCGAAGCCAACGACCTCCGCCAGCACCTTGCTCTCCTTGGAATGCACCGTGCACAGTTCACCAATCGCAGACTTGAGTCCGCCAACCTCGACTGCAACTCCGGAGATGCGATTCACCTTGCCCTGCATCAGCGGGCGATTCACGGAGCGGGCACGCTCGAGTGCCGCCTGAATATTGGCTGGCAGAGTCATGCACTCGCTCCACGGCGAACTTCATCACAGAGCTTGGCAAGGACTTCCTGTGGCTCGTATTGCAGGCGGCCGGAACCAGTCTCGATACGCACAGACCCTCTCGCCAACCCTGGGTCCAGGGTGAACTCAACTTGCTCAGCGTAGGCTCTGAACTCGGGCTGCTCCTGCAGTCGAGCTACAACCAAGGAAAAGTCATCAGCGGAGATGGCGATCCTGATGCCAGCATCTTCCGCGGAAAGCACCATGGACTGCAGTGTTCGCAAGACTGTGGGAGTTGGATCGACAATGCCCTTGTCCAGGGCTTCGCCGACAATCTCTCGGGCCAGACTCAATCCGAGCTCGGTCGCAAGGGAAGTGATCGCAGTCAGGTTCTCGAGAACGATTGCGCTGGTTTTGTCGAGCTCGCTAGTGATCTGCTGGACGCAGGCATTGGTAGCCTGACGATCCAGCTCTGACTTTTCCGCCTGAGACTCGAGATTGAGCAGCCAAGTGGTCTTCGACGCGACCTGCGAACTTGCCTCGGGTGAAGCCGAGTGCCCGCGCAGGCCCTTGATCCGTCGCCGCAACTGAAGGCGCGCTGAAGCGATCATACCAATTGCTCGCCGACACCCGCGGGAGCGATGTCACCCTTGTCCATCATGTCTCTGACGGTGCCAAGAATCTCTTGCTGCGCCTCCATCACATCGGATAGCGGCGTCGGCCCGAGAGTATCTCTCTCTTCTCGCACCATGTCGGCGGCGCGCTTTGAGAGATTGCCAAAGACCTTTTCTTCGACAGCCATAACGGTGGCCTTCATGGCCAGCGCCAGGACTCGCGTCTCGATTTGGCCGAGTATCTTCTGCATGGACTTCTTGTCGATCTTGGCGATGTCGTCGAAGGTGAACATCTCTTCACGGATGTTGGTTGCGGTTTCTTCATCGCGCTCGCCGATGATCTCGAGAATGGCCTTCTCGCCACCGCCCATGTTATTAAGGATCTCAGCAGCCGCCTTGATCCATGCCTTGGGTTCGGAGCGCAGGCTGTTGAGGCCCAGATCCTTGACCTTGCGACGCATTACGTCGAGCACCCGCTGAACAACATCCGGGGGCGTTCGGTCCAAACTGGCCACGCGACTGATCAAGTCAGCACGATCCTCTTCGTCGATGCAGGCCATGACCTTGCCCGCCTTGGAACGATCAAGGTGAGCGAGAAACACGGCTGCGATCTGCGGATGCTCTTCGGCCAGGAGTGATGCGAGATCTTCAGGGGTGAGAGCCTCGAACATCGCGAATGGGCGGCGCGCCAAGATCTCCGTATTCGCTCGCTCCGATGCCTCCATGCCCTTGGACTCACCAAAGGCCTTGACCAGCACCGACTCCATATGACTACCGACGTCACCGAGAGCCATGCCACCGGCATTCAGCCGCTTGATCGTTGAGCGGTAGACCCGACTCACGGAATCCTGATCAACGGAGAGCTCTTGCAGTCGCTTCATGGCACGGGTGACCTGGTCGACCTGGTCATCACCCAGATGCCGAAGCAACTCCGCCGAAGCCTCGTCAGAGATCGATAGCAGCAGAATAGCTATCTGCTGATCTGCAGGCAGTGATTTCTTCTCTGCCTTCAACTCTGAACCTCAGCCAACCATCCCTCGAGCAGCCGGGAAATGGATCCCGGATCCTCATTGATACTCTTCTCGATCTCGCGGCGCATGCGAAGAGCCTGCTCATCCGTGCTCAGCTCGACCTCTTCTTCGACGACTACGCTACCAGCACTCGTCGCTGCCTTGGGAGCCAAAGGAGTGTTGCCCTTCTTCAGCAGGCTGCGTAGGAACATGACCACGATCAGCACTGCGATGATCTGTCCGACGAGCGGCGCGTAGTCCCTGGCCGTCTCCATGAAGTCGAATCCGACTGCGGCGGGCGGTGGAGGAACGATGAATTCGGGGGCGATATGGACGCTGAAGCGATCCGTTCCACCGCCAGGCCGCAGTTCCGAAAAGCCGACGGCGTCCTTGACGAGAGCCTCGATCTGCTCCTGCTTGTTCACTACATCCGGAATGGTCTCGTCAAGAACGAGAGCGATGTTCAGAGTCCGGATATCCGGCGCCAGCTTGCCCGAGTCTCGAGTACCGCTCCATGGTTCCATGGTGCGGTTCTTCGTATCCTGCTTGGTGCTGTTCTTTGGTCCGCTGCTGCTCGAGCTTGCCAAGCCACCAGAGGTTGGCGCGGCCACACTCGGGTCACCACCAGAACCCAGATTCCCATCCGAAGACGTGTTCTTGGTGATCTCTTCACGCACGATGGCAGGAGTCGCAGGCTGGATCTTCTCGCTAACCCGCTCCCAGCTGGGGTCGAGTTCCACCGAGACCGTCACCATGGCTTTGCCCGGGTAAGCCCGATCCAGGACCTGCTGGGCCAAGAAAGTCAGGTCCCGACTTCGCAGTTTCTGTTGGCTGAGGAAGTCGCCCGAGTTGAATCCAGCGCCGGCAACCTCATCCATGAGATAGATCGCATTGGTGCGTGCATCGACGGCCTTGATGTACTTCTCCTGGATTCCGAGGGCACCGGAAACGGAGGCGATGGCCGCGCGCGCAACACTCTGAAAGGAAGCGCCGGGGGCCAGATTGAGAGTGACGGTTGAGCTCGGATTGGTCTCATCGTCCATCGCCTTGAAAGGCATGCGCTTGGGCTTGTCCGAAGTCACGTAGGCGTCGACGACGCCGCGTAGTTTCTTGACCGCATGCACCGCTCGCTCGCGCTTCTTGGCGATGAGCATGTCTCGACGGGTGGCGCTATCCAGAGTTACGCTCGAGATGTTCTCACCGCGCTCAGGGTCTACCTGGCCGGAGATGCCTTCGGCAGCGAGAGAGGCCCATGCGCGAGAATAGTCAGCACGCTCGACCTGAATCTCATCGCCACTCACTTTGAAGAGGACGCCGCTCTTCTCCAGTGATGCCTGCGCCCGCATTCGCTCCGCAGGGTCTTCGACAGTGATGCCGTGAATGTAATCGGGCTGACCCGCATACCAGACGATTCCACCGAGACCAACGAGAGCCGCGAAAACCACTGCGACGATGGTCATGCGCTGACCGCCATCGAGGCGAGCCCAGATGGCTTTCATCTGACCGAGAACTTCTGAAAGGAATACCGGCATGACTCAGACCGCCCTCGACAGTGTCTGCCAGGCTTCGAGAAGTTTGTTTCGCACTTCCACCATGAGATTGAAGGCCACTTCGCTCTTGCCCATGGAGATCATCAGGTCGTGAAGCTCGACGGGTTCGCCGCGCGACAAGGCCTCAGCTTTGCCCTTCACTTCGTCAGAAAGCCCCTGCACTCCCTCGAGGGCATCCGTGAGGTGGCCGAGAAAGCCGTCGGCATTCTCACCCCCGGCAAGTTCGTCAGCTGCTAGCTCCTTGCTTAGCGACTCGCGAATCGCAGGAAGCTTCTCACCGAAACCAGGGCCTATGACATCAAAGCCGCTCATGCACTGAGGCTCCTACTGCTCCCCTAGTTGAAGTGCCGCAGGGTGTCCTGCAACATGGACCGGTATGAACGCATGGCAGCCAGATTGGCTTGGAAGCTGCGCTCGATGACAGTGAGGTCGACCATTTCCTTGAAGAGGTCGACGTTTGGTGAGAGCACCATGCCATCCTCGTCAGCCAGAGGGTGCCCCGGCAGGGAGATCTTCTTGAAGGGTGTGGCTTCGTCTTCGAAGACTTCGCTCACCTTCACGCCCACATTCATCTTCTCCGCACCCTTGATCCCATGGAAGGGATCCGCGCCGCCGGTTTCGCGCATGATCTCATCAAAGATCACTGCTCGACGGCGGTATGGCGGATTGGCCGAGTTGCCTACCGAATTTAGATTGGAAAGGTTGGCTGCGACGATCTCCGTCCGCTGCATCTCTGCATGCAAACCGGAGGTAGCGATGTCAAAGCCCCTGAACACTCCCTGCATAGGATTCATAGCGTTCTAACTCCCTAGGCCCTGCCTCGAATAGCCTTGTTGACCGTGCTGAAGTAGCCAGCTGCACGGCGTGCAAAGACATCATGGAGAAGGCGAACCTTGTCCATGATCGCCAGCTCTTCCATGGGCGCGACGTTGTTGACCCCGGGCCCGCCCGAGTTGTCGCGATAGATCTCAGGATGAACATCCCCTGGATCCTTGCCGCTGCCCTTCGCATCCTGCAGCAACTCTTCGAAGCGCACGCGATGCGCTTTGAAACCCGGCGTGTTCTGGTTTGCCAGGTTGTGCATGATGACCTTGGAACGGGCCACCAGGGCATCGAGCACACGTTGGGTGCCATCGGTGTCACCGACAAAATCGATCATGCTTGTCCTTTGCTGCCTAACTCTTGAGAAGTCGTGGCATTGGATCTTTCGGCAGATCCTGGACTTGGCCTTGAGAGCTCGTCGTCATGGGGATCTCACAACCATGCCCGGCAGGGGCGAGAGTCCGGCCCATGGCCTGGAAAGCGAGCTCCTCCAGGCTGGCCGCCGCCCGATCCCAGCTGTGACGCTGGCGCTGCGCCTGGGCAGCAGCCTCGGCTTCTGCCCGGTAGATCGCCATGCGCTCGAGGCGATCGACGAATAACTCGACACTCTTTGCCGGATCCGGCTCCAGGACAAAGGGTCTTCCCTCATACGCCCCTGCCAGGTCGACGAAGCGGCGGGCGGACGGAATGCCCATGCTCGCATCGCTGAAGTCATCCGTACTGCCGCCCGAGGTCGCCAAGACTGGCAGGCCACAAGCAGAAGCCTCGAGCACCGGAAGACAGAAGCCCTCCCCCCGATATGGATGCAGCAGAAGATCACATGCCCGATAGAGCCCGGCCATCTCCACCGATTCCAAGTTCTCATCGATGGTCATGATCTCGAGCCCGGTGGCGCCTTTCGTGCAACGATCCAAAAGCTCGCGCATTTGATAGCTAGCGTACTTGCTCCCCCCACCGGGAGCCTTGACCACACCACAGAGCGCAATGCCTCGCGCCTGCGCAGTCAGTAGGAGCTTGAGCCAGATGTCGAAGCCCTTCCGCCAAATCAGCTCGCCCACAAAGAGGACCGCCAGTTTGTTGCCCTTGAAGGCAGTGATCGCGGACATGGCTGAGCGTCCCTCGTGAAAGACTTCGCCATCGACCCCATGGGGAATGCGCAGTATGCGCTCCGGCTCGGAACCTGCGGCCAGAAGAGCGCGCTGGACGGCCCGCGAATGCACGATCACTCGATCAGCCTCCGCCGTGACCACCGGCGTCAACTCGCTGGGTATCGCACCGTATTCCCAATCCAGGCGCAGGGCGAAGCAGCTCGCATTCGGACGATGGGCAGCAACCGGCCAACCACTCCGCAACCAGAGATCGGCTCGCCCCGGATTCCGCGCAAGGCAGGAGACGAGACCGGGGTAGCTCGCACGCAGAGAGCCCAAATCCGCCTTGAAGGGCAGACCGGGGACCAGCCTGAGATCGACCCGACCCGATCTCCGGAGGGCATTCGCAGTCTCCAGAGTCAGAATCGAGGAAGAAGACCGCTCGAAGATCGGCGCTTCGAGGACCAGCAGCGGCTTGCGATCGAGTCTGGGCTCAGCCGCAGTCGATCTCAGAAACTGCGGACAGAGCTCGGTCCGAAACCAGTGCCGCGCCCTCTGCGCCAGAGCTTGCTGCGAACAATCCTCGTCCAAAACCTTCTCGAGAGCATGCTCGAGGGCCTCGGCTCTGGGGATGAAGCCGCCGGCTGTCATCCGCCCACCGAGAGGGATGCATATGCCCGGGGCCCGCAGGAGCCGGGCTGTGTCCGCATGTCGCGCGGCGATCAATACGCGGCCGGCCGCCATGGCCATGACCCATGCTTGCCAGCCTGCAAAGCCCCGGTCCGGCTGAACCAGGGCGCGACAGCCTTGGAAGTGCTCCGGTCTCGGCTCGCCCTCGAGAAGCTCCCAGGACTGCTGAGGGAGAAGCTCCGCAAGGCGACGCCGCCAATGCTCCCGCCGCTCCGGCTCGGCTGCGCTCAGGACGAAGCGTAGCGGATTCGTCTCCTTGCCCCTGCTCAGGCACCTGAGGAGCAGCTCCGAACCCGCCTCTTCGCCCTTGGCGGAATAATGCAGGATCCCCCGATCGGCGGCTCCCCAATCCGGGACCTGCAGGCAGGCCAGCCCCAGCTCCTGAGGAAGAGCGAATTCCGGCGCCCTCTCGCTCGCCCGCGCCAGGCTGGATTGCAGCAGAGCGACCAGCTCTTCCGGCCCACAGCCCCGAGCATCGATGACCGCGACGGCGCTTGGAAACTCGAGGCTGGCCTGGAATAGCCCATCCCCATCCGCAAAGACCAAGAGGGGACTGCTGGCAGGAACAGGCCCGGCCAGTCGCTGCAAGACTATCGACAACTCGTCAGCGCTGAGCTGTGAGTAGAACTGGATCTTGCCTCCATCCCCATCACCGACTTGCACCGGTCGACCGGCCTCGCAGCCGTGAACAGCGCTCCAACAGAGCTCGAGAGTGAGTCTCTGCGCCGGCGTGCCCTGGATCAGTCGACGAATTTCCCTGGCCCGCTCGTCATCGACGAGGGGATCCCCCCAGATTCTTGCTACCAGATCCGCCATGCCATTGGATCATCGACCATTCCAGGCCTTGTCCTTGTCTACATTGGGGTCCTCGGCATCAGCAGCTAAGATCCCGCGACGATGAACAGGATCCTCGAGCCCGAGTACATGGACAGCGTCGAAGAAGCCGCCAGCTATTCGACCATGGACAATTCCGCCGCCAACAGCAGCTTCGTGGCGGCGGTGGCTGCCGCCGGTGGCACTGAAGGCAACTTGCTCGACATCGGGACCGGTCCTGGTGATATTCCCATTCTCCTGGCCGAGCAATATCAAGGGCTGCAGGTCACCGCCTTCGACGCTGCGGAGGAGATGCTCAAACTCGCCGAGGAGAAAGTCGCCAGCGCCGGCCTGAGCAAGCGCATCGAAGTCCGCCAGGGCGACGCGAAGAAGATGCCCTTCCCTGAGAATCACTTCGATGTAGTGATCTCGAATACGATCCTTCACCACATTCCCGAGCCAATCAAGCTGCTCGAAGAGGCCCGGCGCGTTCTGAAGCCGGCGGGAGTGCTGGTCATCCGCGACCTATTCAGGCCGGAAAACGAGGCGGAAGCCTGGCGCCTGGTGGAATTGCATGCCGGCGAGGGCAGTGAGCAGCAGCGTCGCATGCTCTTCGATAGCCTCCACGCCGCACTCACCCTCGAGGAAGCCCGAGATCTGGCCAATGCGGCCGGACTCAGCGCTGCCTCCGTAGAGATGACCTCGGACCGCCACTACACTATCGTCCTGAGCTGAGCGCCCTGACTGGCGCGCGGACGACAGTTCGGGTCGCAATGATGCAGACTCTACCCGCCCATGCCGATCGACTGATCAGCACCCTGGCTCAGCGCAATGCGCGCATGCACGAGGGCGCCAGCGGTCCGTACCTGCAACCCGGAGCTGGCAGTGGAGATGCACGAGTAGATCTCAAACTATTGGCGCACCGGGCCCGGCAGGCGCTGGAGAAGAGCGCTAGCGGCGAAGCGAGGGAGCGTCTGGCTGGGCTCGACAGCCCAGATCTCTGGGCAGGGACCATCCAGGATGGCACCGCCAGAGGTTTCAAGGTCGCCCTGGAAGAAGCGATCAGTCTCTGCGATGGCAATAACCAGTCGGCGGTGGCTGATGTCGAAGCCGAAGATGTGCTCACGGATCCCAAGCAACTTCGACGCAAGCGCGAGATCCTCGTCGCTTCCGCCGGAACTCGTATGCGGTTCTCACGCAAGAAGGGCCTGCAGCTCATCGATCGCCGACGTGAGTTCAACCAGGAGAACTGCATTCAGTTCGAGGACCGCGGGGATTGTGGAGACTTGGATCAGTTCGTTCCGGAGGAAGGCAAACGCCCACGGATTTTTCTCCCGGGCTTTCTTACGCCAACGCGATTGATCCAGAACAAGTCACTGGACCTGCTCGAGATTCGCGGCCGCCTGGGAAGACGCTTCGACGGATATCCCTGCGCCATAGTCTTCGAAGGTCGCAAGGCAGAAGACTTTCTGCGCATGACCCTGCGAGTCGAAAATCGCCAACTCGATCATCGTCTGCGCATTCGCTTTCTCGGCATCCAAGACCAGAGCATGATCGGTCATGCCGGAACTCCGGGCTGGGAAAAAATCGCCTATCAAGGTCGGGTCTTCATGGCCGCTACTTTGGTGCGCGCATGTGGAAGACTTCGCGTAGCCGACCAACTTGTCCAAGTTCCCGAGGCACAGTGTCTTGGTTGGATTGAACATCGCTTCAAGCTCTTTCTTTGAGCTTGCGCAAGCCCGACATGTGGACAACTTCCAGGCGGCATTTATCGCTGGCCATGGAAAGCACGGCTTGGATCTGCGCGGCGAATCGAGCAGACTGTCTCGTCTCCTTCGCTTGCCCGCCTGAGCCTCTCACCCACCGCGATGCAATCCCTCCTCTGGTTCCTGCTCGGAATCCTTGCCGCCTTTACGGCCCTCTTTGCTTTCTGGCTTGGCCGCGAGAGGGAGGACGTGAGCGAGGCCATCGAGGAAGAAGAAGAGGACGAGGAGAAGGAGATCGCCACAGCGGAGCTTCTCGTCGAGTATCGCCTTGCCAACGAACTCCTCGATGACACGAGTCATCAACTCGAGTCCGTAGCCGGGAGCGTTGGCGCCGAGCTAGCAAACCTCGCCACCGGAGTCGAAGGCCATGCGCAGCAGCTATGCGAAGCCATGGACCAACCCACCCTCGTAGTAAGTCGTGCGGAACAACTCTGGCGAGGAGTGCGGCGCTTGCGCCTATTCAGCGAAAAAATCATCAGCTTCTCGCAAGCGAGCAAGGCAGAGATCACGCCGGTCGAAATGCGACCTCTGCTCATTTCACTACGCCATGAGTTGGAGGAATACGCCGGCGGCAGTCTCAAGATCGAACTCAATATTGCCGCCTCCCTACCGCCTGCACTCGCCGCCGAGTACGCCCTGCGCAATGCAGTCATCTTCCTAGCGGACACACTGCTCTATCTGGAACCGAACGCCAGCCTCCTGACTATCAGCGCCTCCAATCGACTGAATGAAGAAGACGCTCCTCAAGTCGAGATCGAACTCTGCGCCGAACCGGAGGACTCCGCGGAACCGAGAACACCTCCGCGTCAGGACGTTCAATACGGCTATCTCGCCGCACGTAATCTTCTCATCCATCAAGGTGCAAGCCTCTCCTTCGACCACGTCGAAGGCTTGAACGTCTCCTGCATGATCACCTTGCCAGCTGCCGAGTCTGCTTACCCGGAGGAGCTGGTTGAAGTCGGACCAAACCCCGAAGAAGTGCACCCCTTTGGCGGCGTTCTGATCCTCGAGGACGACTGTTCGATCCGCGAAATGCTGGCCAACGAACTCAGCAAGACTGGGCGAAACATATTCACCGCCGCAGACGGAGCCTCAGCACGATCGCTACTCGAGGCCACCCCTGAACGATTTGAACTCCTCATCCTGGACCAACAAGCTCGCGGCGAGCCCGGTGATCAACTCGCCAAACGAGCCCTAGATCTGCATCCCGAGGTGAAGATCTTGCTCCTCAGCACGGAGCACAGCCTGGGCTTCAAGCTCTCGAGGGAGTCTCGTCAGCGCCTGGTCATGATTCCTAAGCCATTTGCTTTGATGGAGTTACGGGAAGGAATTGGATCCCTCCTCGGAGTCTGGGAGGGCGGCCCGGAGAGGGCGATGGACCCGGAGATCAGACCCGCGGAAGCAGCTCAGGATCCGCTCCCGTCCTGAGGGTAAGCTGCGCCCGCTTCAACCATCCCCACCCGGAGAAAGAAGCTGAGCCGCAGCGGAAACAGAAGCCCCGAGCAGATTCGTCCCATCAATTTCGTTCGCTCCTACACGGACCAGGCCCCGGGCTCGGTCCTCGTCGAGAGCGGCCGAACCCGCGTCCTGTGCACGGTGAGCATCAACGACCATGTGCCCCACTGGTTACAGGGCAGCGGACAGGCTTGGCTCACCGCCGAGTATTCCATGCTGCCTGGCTCCACTCGCCAACGCAAACCACGGGAGGGCCGCAACGGTCGCATCGATGGCCGCTCACAGGAGATCCAGCGCCTCATCGGTCGTGCACTTCGCGCCGTCCTCGATCTCAAGGGCATGCCTGAGGTCACCCTCTGGGTCGACTGCGACGTACTACAGGCAGACGGTGGCACGAGATCTGCCGCCATCAACGGCGCCTGCGTAGGCCTGCACGATGCGCTTACCCATCTCGAGGGCAAGGGACAGCTGCGCAAGTGGCCCATGCGCGGCATGGTCAGTGCCATGTCCGTCGGCATGGTCAAGGGCACGCCCATGGTCGACCTGGATTATAAAGAAGACTCGGCAGCGGACGTGGACATGAATCTCGTCTACCTCTCCGACGGCCGCATGGTCGAAGTGCAGGGTTCTGCCGAAGGCCAGCCCTTCGCCGAAGATGAGTTCCAGAGCCTGGTCAGTCTCGCCCGTTCCAGTTGCGAGACCGTGCTCCAATTGCAAAAGCAGGCCTTGGAGAAGTGAGCGGCAGTAGTTCGAAGCTGCCTATTCAGGAACTCTGGCTCGCAAGCAGCAATGCCAAGAAGATGGTGGAACTCCTCCGCCTTCTCGAGCCCCTCGGCATTCGCGTACGCAGCATGTCGGAGGCCGCCGAAGATATCGAAATCATCGAAGATCAGGACAGCTTCGCCGGCAACGCGGAGAAGAAGGCGGTGACTCTGGCCCGTGCCGTCAATGGCTTCGCCATCGGCGATGACTCGGGCATCTGCGTCGATGCACTGGATGGTGCACCTGGCATTTACTCCGCACGCTTCGCCGGTGAGCACGCCTCTGATCAGGATCGCAATCAGCTCCTGCTCACTCAACTAAAGGGCCTGTCTCCAGATGAGCGTGGCGCTCGCTTCGTCTGCCACATATGCCTGGCGAGCCCCAGTGGCGAAGTGCTGACCCGAATCGAGGAAGACTGCCCAGGTCAGATCCTCTTCGCGGTCAAAGGCGAGGGTGGCTTCGGCTACGACCCGCTATTCCT